>WRJK01000210.1 GCA_009782285.1 Clostridiales bacterium | reverse complement strand
ATTAACGTTTTTCTTCATTGCCACCTGCCCGTCAACAATGACTGTGACAGTCCCTGCACCCTTTCCTGTTAGAACCACCGTCTCTCCCAAGTTGTCCTTGATCCTCTGTTGTTCTGTGAAAAGGTTCTTTGTACCTTCCTCGTCCGAAATGGTCACTGTGAGGAAGAAGACTTGGTTTTCCGCCAAATCGTCATAGTTTAAGACAAGAGGTATGGAAACAGGTTCGACTGGCTCGCTGCCTGAGCTTATTCTTATGTTGACTGAGGCTCCCAAGGCTAAAGTGTCGCCGGCTTTGTACTGCTGCCACATCACAATGTTCATCGCGTGGTCGTCACTGAATTCAGAACCAACTTCCCCAAGTTTGAGGCCCGCCTTGTCAAGCTCCGCTATGGCCTCGTCTATGTCCTTGCCTACAAGGGTAGGCATCATAGTTTCCTCTGCGGCCTTGCCTTCGCTCACTACGAAATTTATAGTAGTGCCCGGCCTCGCCTCATCGCCCGGTTCAGGGGACTGGCTTATTACGATCCCCTTTGGCGCACTGTCCTTTTTTGTCAGCTTTGGCCCTGCTTGGAAACCATATTTATCAATTAAAAACACTGCATCTTCATATGTCATCCCAACTATTCGGGGGACCGTGCCCTCCCGCGTTGCTTTACTAATATTGACTGTGACTATCATCCCCCCTTTGACTGGCGTTTCTGCTGCAGGGTCTTGGGACACGACGCGGCCATCCTCGTACTCGCTGCTGATCACTTCGTCGCCAACCTCTATGCTGAGCCCCAAATTTTCAAGCTCTTCCATCGCCCGCTCAAAAGTGAGCCCCCTAACGTCAGGCACCAATACCTCCCTTGCGCCGGTGCCGCTTCCCACTATTTGCGACGCTATAAGGATGCTTGCCGGAATGCCGCACAGCAAAGCCAGCGCCACTGCAAGAAGCTTTAATTTGTTTAGTTTTATTTTCGGTTTGCCTGTTTTTCCATTTTTGCCTGTTTTGCCTGTTATGACCTTGCCCTCCTGTTCTGCCGCTGCCCTATCTGCGTCACCAGCAACGTTTGCCGATATTTCCTCCGCATGCTTTCCGGGTGTTTGCGCCGCCGGCCTTCTTATGCCTCCCACTAGGGCGTCGCCGACTATGCTGGTCACAAATTCCAAGTTGTTGAGCTCGTCAAGCATCTCGTCTGCCGACTTGTAGCGGTTGACCTGTATCTTGTCGGTCGCTTTCAATACTATCTGCTCAAGCCTAGGCGGAATCCCCGCAGCTATTTTGCACGGTGGGATCATATCGTCGTTCACATGCATGAGCGCTATGTTTACCGGATTGTCCCCGTCAAAGGGCACTTTCCCCGTCAGCATCTCATAAAGGACGATGCCGAGGGAATAAATGTCTGACCTTTCATCCACATACCCACCTCGCGCCTGCTCCGGTGAAAAATAGTGAACCGAGCCCATGATGGTCCCTTCGGCGCCTATAAGCGTCACTGCGTTTACAGCTTTCGCGATGCCAAAATCCGTAATTTTCGCCGTGCCGTCCTGCGTAATCAGTATGTTCAGCGGCTTGACGTCCCTGTGGATGATATGGTTCCGGTGCGCAAGGCTCAGCGCCGAAGCAATTTGCTTCGTTATCTCGATGGCCCTCATGTAGTCGAGGGGCGCTTCCTCCCTTATGACGTCGCTGAGCACGCTGCCTTCAACGAGCTCCATCACGATGTAATTTATGTTCCCTTCCCGCCCGACGTCGTAGACGTTTACGATGTTGGGATGCGACAGGCTTGCTGCGGCCTGCGACTCTTTTCTGAAACTTTCGATGAACTTGACGTCTTTGATAAAATCAGGCTTCAGTATCTTGATTGCCACAAACCTGTTAAGCAGCCTGCATCTGGCCTTGTATACCACAGCCATCCCGCCGTCGCCTATTCTTTCAAGCAATTCGTACCGTCCCGCAAGGATTCTGGTGCCCATTCGTGGTAGTCCCCCTCTATATTTTCAGGCAAACTGCTGTAATGTTGTCGCGTCCGCCGCATTGGTTTGCCTTTTTTATCAAATTCGCGCACATTTCCGACATACGGCCGCCCGCCGACAGTATCTTGCAGATGCCGTCGTCCCCAATTTCTCCGTGAAGGCCGTCCGTGCACAAAACGATTATGTCGCCTTTTTCCGCCTCAACGCAGAAAAAATCGGGCAACGTCGAAACCTCGCCTCCGATTGCCCTCGTGATGACATTCTTTTTCTCGTGAAACCGCGCCTCTTCTTTTGTAATGGCGCCTTCTTTTATCAGCGCGTTGACGTATGTATGGTCCTCGGTGATCTGGGTCAAAGCCCCTTTTCTGAAAAAATATGCCCTGCTGTCGCCCACATTGACGATATGCACGCTGTTCTCTGCAATGTAGGCAATCGTCACCGTCGTTGCCATGCCCGAATTTTCAGGCCATGCCGCCGACAGCTCGCATATGCTTTTGTTGACCTTTTCGATGCAGCTTCGGAAATAATCCTTTATGTCGGTTTCAGAGAAATCCC
>WRJK01000209.1 GCA_009782285.1 Clostridiales bacterium | reverse complement strand
AATAGAAGGATCAAAGAAACGGAGAAGGGAAATGAATGGCAGACATGAATTGAAACACTACATAAACGCATCGGACTACGCACAGCTTAAGGCAAAGCTCACCGCCGTGGCAAAGCCTGACAGAAACGCCGGGGAAGACGGCAGTTACATAGTACGCAGCCTATATTTTGACAACTACGCGGACAAGGCGGTTGTAGAAAAACTGTCCGGCATGAGCAGGAGGGAAAAATTCAGGTTGCGGTACTATAACGGCGACACGTCGATGATCCGGCTTGAAAAGAAGAGCAAGGCGAACCGGCTTTCATTCAAGGAGGGCGCGGCGGTGAGCAAGGGGCAGGTTGCTGCTCTGCTCTCGGGGGATTTTGATGTGCTAAAGAACCCGGATGTGCCGCTTTTGATGGAATTTTACACAAAAATGCGGTATCAGAACCTGCGCCCTAAAAACGTGGTGGAATACAAAAGGGAGGCTTACCATTACCCTGCCGGCAATGTCAGGGCCACTATTGACAGGGACATCCGGACTTCAAATAGCCCCTCTGGTTTCCTCAGCCCAAATCTTGTCACTGTCCCCGCAACGGGTGCAGTTGTTTTGGAAATCAAGTACGACGGTTTCCTGCCGGACGTCATTCGCGACATCTTAATGACCGGTTGGCGCAACCAAGTCGAGTTCTCAAAATATGTTGTTGCAAGGCTTGTATAACAGCCGATATAATGAATTACGGGAGGGACATCAATCATGTTAGAACAATTGTCAGACTTTTATTTTTTGAACAGAGCGGCGGCTTTTTCTATACCAGAGATTTTGATCGCGTTGTTTGTCGCCTTTGCCATTGGGCTATTTATCTACATCGTCTATACGAAAACTTACAGGGGAGTCATGCACTCGTCTTCATTTGGCATTGCCCTTGTCGCAATGGGCCTCATAACGACTCTAATAATCTTGGCTGTGTCGTCAAACCTGCTTGCATCCTTGGGCATGATAGGCGCGCTGTCAATCGTCAGGTTCAGGACAGTCGTAAAGGAACCCCTCGACCTCGTGTACTTGTTCTGGTCCATCTCAGTGGGCATCGTGGTAGGCGTGGGGCTAATCCCCCTTGCTGTAATTGGCTCTGTCGTTATTGGGCTGATACTATTTGTGTTCGTGAACCGCAAGGTGAACGACACCCCCTATGTTGTCGTCATAAGCTGCTCAGCGGAAGAAGCGGAAACACAATCTGTCATGTTGTTGAAAGACAAGACAAAAAAACACGTCGTAAAGGCGAAAAGCGTGTCTGCTGAAGGTGTGGAACTTACTGTGGAAGTGCGGCTTGTAGAATCATCTTCCCAATTCGTAAATTCGCTGCTTTGCATAGAGGGCGTCAAGAGCGCCACTTTAGTTTCCTACAACGGCGACTATTACATGTGATGCAAGGTTTAATGCGGAAGGAGGCAAATAAATGATCTTAAATAAACATATACCGGCATTATCCGCGCTGCTTCTTTGCGTATGCTTAGTTTTCTGCGGACTTTTCGTATACGCCGCAAGCGCCTCGGATGCTGCATACATCCCCGAATACCAAAAAAGGCTGTTCGGGGATGAAATCCTCACGATAGACATACAAGTTGCTGAGGAAAGCTGGCAGAGCCTCAAGGGCAATGCGATGGCAAAGGAATGGATATGCGGCGACCTTGTTGTCAACGGGCAGCGGTTCAGCTCCGTGGGCATAAGGGCTAAGGGCAATTCCAGCCTTATGCAGGTGGGCAGGCAGGAAAACGGCAGGTACAGCCTGCAGTTCAAATTCAACCGTTTCGTGAAAGGCCAGACATGTTATGGGCTTGACGCTTTTTGCATCAACAACATGCTGGGCGATGCGACCTACATGAAAGACTATCTGTCCTACGACATAATGAAATACATCGGCGTTGCATCGCCTCTTGCCAATTACGCAAACGTTACAGTAAACGGTGAGGCCTACGGCTTTTTTGTTGCTCTTGAGCGCTATGAAAAAGCGTTCTTGGGAAGAGCTTTCGGCACATCTTCCGGACAGCTGTACAACGTGAAAATTCAGATGGGCATGCGCCAAAACTTTGAGGACATGTTCCAAGACGGGCTCGCTGGCCTGCCAAATTGGGAACTCGGGGAGTTCCCGGACAGGCAGCGCGGCGAATTCCCGGACAGGCAGCGCGGCGGCATGGGCGGTTTCCCCGGCAGGGAGTCAGGCGGAGGATCGTTGATTTACACAGGGGAAGACCCCGAAAGATACAGCTCGATTTTCAACAATGCCGTGTTCAATAGAAATTCTGACAAGGATAAACAGCGGGTGATCACGGCAATAGAAAACCTGAACGCTGGAACGGATTTAGAAAAATATTTCGACGTGGACGCAATATTGCGGTATTTCGCAGCCCACACGATGGTGGTCAATCTCGACAGCTACGTGTCGAACATGCAGCAAAACTACTATATCTACGAGCGGGACGGGAAGCTCAGTATCCTGCCATGGGACTACGGCCTTGCTTTCGGCGGGTTTCAGTCAGGCAGCGCTTC
>WRJK01000208.1 GCA_009782285.1 Clostridiales bacterium | reverse complement strand
TACAACTTCACGCAAGAAGAGCACGACGAAATGTTTGCCAAGGCGCCGCAGCCCTGGGTGTACGCCTATCAGTACAAAATCAGGGAGGTGGTCAACCCGAAAAACCTGTGCGGTTCATATCTTAGGACGGTGAACCCGGAAAAACTCGACGGCAAATAAGGGGATTGCCATCACAGTACGGCAGAAAGGGGGTGGTTGCTGCTGGCGTTCTGGAGAACCCCAACTCCGAAACAAATGAGGCTGAAAAAGGAGAACCCCAACTCTAGAAGAAATGAGGCATTTTTTAGTAATAATTTTGTGAGGAGGTCAGAACAATGAAACGGAAAATATCAGCTTTGCTAGTATTGGCATTGGCATTGTCGCTCATGCCGGCATTTTCGCTAAACGCCGCCGCCGCAGACCCCTTTGAGCAACTGCTCTTTGAGAACAGCGCGACGAAAGTGTTCACTGAACGGACTCTTGTAGCGACTGCGCAGTTCCCGGCTGTCGTCTACGACACTTGGGAAGTCGGCTGCTACATGCTCACCCCTGCAACAGGGTGGACAAACGCCCTTAACTACGCCAGAATGTACATCCACGTCCCTGTCAGCATCGACGGCGCAGCCGTCACCGGGGAGGCGCTTGCAAAAGCCCCGATGATGCTGCAGGTCAACTGGGGCGGCGACAGCGCGACAGCGCCGTCAAGCGCCTTCCCAAGTGGCAACAACCACAGGGAAGCCATAAGCCGTGGCTGGGTCGTCGTGAACCCGGGCATGTACGGCAACAACTGCACAGCCACGATAGACGGGACCTACTACAACTACGGGAAATTCCCCTACAACATGGCAAACCTCAAATCCGCCGTGCGCTACTTGAGATATGGCACAAATGAGACAGTCATCCCCGGCGACAAGGAAAAGATCTTCGCGACAGGCTCAAGCTCCGGCGGCTGCGGGTCGCTCATGCTTGCCGCTTCCGGCAACAGCCCCCTCTACGACATCGGGCTTGAACTCTTCGGCGCGGCGCCTGGGAGGGACGACATTGCGGGGTGCCTGTCCTCATGCCCCATCACGCCACGTGACAACTCCGAAGACGCCTATGCGTGGCAGCGCCTGTTCGGGCAGGACCTTGACGCAGTCGACACAACTGGCCTGACAGCGGCTCAAGCAAAGAACCTCAGGATCAACAAAGCCTTCGTCGAAGGCTACAAGCTGTACCAGCCGGCATTGGGCCTTGAAGCTGCATTCGACTTCAACACAGTCAAAAAAGGCGACCTTTTGACGCCGGGCAACGTGCTTGAGTATTACCACTATTACTACATGAGGAGCGCGGACGCATACTTCAGCGCACAAACCCCGGCTCAGATAGACACCTATTTGAACGGGACAAGGGGCTCTGGTGCAAACCAGGTCAGGAGAAGCGACATATTCGACATGGAACGCGACGCGGACGGAAGCTACGTCACATTGAACGGCGGCTGGTACGCCAACTGGAAAAACCACATGAAGTACACCTTCGCGGCGGCGACTTTCAGCGGGCAGACGCCAAACATCAACCCCCTCGCCTGCGACTACCTGTATGACGGGTCATTTACCAACGAAACGATTTTGGACAACGGGATCATGCCGTACCCTGCACCTGGGGGGAGCGTTTCCGCGCTGGCCAATTCGACCTTTGGCAAGATAAACGACCGCGTCTGCACCTTCTCGACAACCGGCCTGAAATGGATAAGGGACCCCGCCAACTTCTCAAACGGCGTGGCCAGATCCGTCTCCCAGGATTACCTTGATTGGTACGACTTGCAGTGCAAATCCTCAGACCCAGTTTATTTCATCATGAACAAAGACAGCATAAAGGTTGACGTGGGCAGGTACTTCTTCATCAGGACGGGCCTTGTCGACTCCGTCGCCATGCCTGTCACATTCCTAAACACAGTCACGGCCCTTGAGAACCAAGGCATTGAAGTAAACGGCGGCCTGACTTGGGACGGCGGGCACGGCACCATGCCGAACACCGCATTTGCCGAATTCTTTGAATGGGTTACAGAACTGATGGACGAAACAGTATATCCGTCCATCAATATTGACGAAGAAAGCGACATCGACAAAGACGTAAATCTTTACATGTCTCTCAGAAATGCCATAAATGTTTTAAATGTCGAGGCAGAAATCCTGGTTGACGGAAGGATGCTTTCAGGCATTGACATTGTTGGACTGAATGGATTTGACACAATTGACGGAACTTTGTGGGCATATGCGGGGGACGGCATGTGGAAAGGCACATTCACGCTTGGCTACCCGGCAGGCAGCAGTGAAGGCTTGACGTCGAAAGAACCGGTTGACATTGCGAAAATAGTATTTGCGCCAAGGGCCTTAGGCGACACTGTTTTGACGCTCGCCAGCGCAAAAGCCGTCGGGCTGCGGGATGGCGCAACGTGCTATCTTGACACAGTGGTTGAGAATGGGCAAGCTATGACAAATATTGACCAGAGGGCTTTTTCGAAATATGACCTTAATAGGGACAACAAAGTCGACGCCTTGGATCTTGGCATCATGCTGCTGTACT
>WRJK01000207.1 GCA_009782285.1 Clostridiales bacterium | reverse complement strand
TACGCTCCTTGGAGTTGACGTGCTCCGGCGGGGGAAGACCGTAGTTTTAGACGCGGCAGAACGTGATATTTTAGCATGCATGGAAGACATGCCGGCCAAACTAATAATCACGCCCACCGGGAAACAAGGCTATCTGCTTGGCCGCGGGAACCAGCAGATTAGCCCAAAAGTGATAAAGAAATTAGGCAAGGCAAACATAATTGTCGCAGCAACCCCGTTAAAGCTTGCAAGCCTATCAGGCATGCCGCTCCTCGTCGACACCGGGGACCCTGCTGCGGACGCGCTCATGCGCGGCTATGTCAAAGTGGTGGCAGGGTACCGCGAAACCATGGTCTACCCTGTGGAATAACCCAGCATCTTGTATTTGTTGACCCTTTTTTCCGGATTTGCTAGAACCTCAGCGACAAGCAGCTGAGCCCACCGTCGATTTTCCGGTACTCCGACGTGTCCACCGTGATGACGTTGTAACCGAGGTTTTCCACAGCTTTTTGCGTAATGGGGTAGCCGGCCGGCATGAGCACGTTTCCGTTGACCCATATGCAGTTTGCTGCATAATCCTCAAAAGAGGGCACTTCTATGCGGTTGTACTTGGCAAAATCCGGTTTTGTGACGAACTCGCCTGCGGTCAGCAAATTGTTGTTCTCAAGATAGGCAAGCCCGGTTTTAAGATGGAGCACTTCGGCAAGAGCCACCACAGAACCTGTCATCCCGTATTTTTCAAGAAAACCTATCATTTGCTTTGCGCCTTCCTCGTTTGTGCGGGCGGAGAGGCCGATGTAGAAGTGATCTTCTGCCATCATGATGTCGCCGGCTTCGATGGTTCCGGGCTCCTTAATGACCTCTATGTTTTCATAAAACCTTTCAAGTGCGGCTTTCATGTCCGGGAGCCCTGCTTCGCCCCGGCGGCTCGGCGCGCCAAGGCGTGTGATAATCGCGCATTTCTTTGTACACAGCGCCACGTCCTCAACAAAGCATGAATCCGGGTAGCTGTCATTTTCTTCAAGCAGCGTGATTTCGACGCCGCACCGCTCAAGCGCTGAAATGTACGCTTCGTGTTGCTTGAGCGCAAGTTCGTAATCCGGTTTTCCGAGGCTCGCTGAAGTAATGCCTTCTGTAACGGATGGGCAGGGTTTCCTTGCTATGATATTTTTGAACATTTTAGTGCCTCCTATCGTTCTTTTGTATAATTAATAAACAAATCAATCAAGTCGAGCATGTCGACCACGCCGTCGCTGTTGACGTCGCACATGCTTGCCGTCACTGGCCTTCCTTTGGAATCGGTTACCTTAACCAGCGTATCCCATTCTGGGTTTGCTTCCGAAAATCCACAATACAGCAGCATTATGCCGAGATCCAAGGCATCTACCCTGCCGTCACGCGTAAGGTCGTAAACGGAGTAAACAGAATCAATTGGCAATGTCGCTATGCCTTTCTCAACTATGACAGCAAGATCTGCCACCTCGCCTTTTTTTACCCCGACAACCCTGACGCCTTTCAACACCAGTGCCGCGTCGCCCGTTGCCTTCGCCTCAAAAACAATATTGGCGATGCTGGCGGGTGTTTCTGACGTAAAACCGAAAGAGCTGCCAGATGGATGCATTAGAGTAACCGCACCTTTCCAGATGTTGCCTCCTGAATATTTCCAAGCAATGCCGCTTGCGGTTTCAAACCCCGAAAGCCCCTCTGCCCCTTTGCTGGAAAGCATTCCGCCGTCAATTTCGAATTCAAGCTCAATGTTCAGCACGTCTTTTGCCCCTTTGATCGACACGGTGTACACTGCATCTTCGCCTAGGCGCCCGGCATCACAAGAAGTGACGCTCAAACAGGGCAAGGTTTTTATCGGGTCAGACTCGTAGAATGTCAAGCTGTCATTCAAATAGCTTGAGACGAGCCAGCATGTCGTTTCGTTTCCTGCATAATCAGCTACCACAGCCATAAATACGCTGTCCGCATTTTCAGGTTCGAACTCAAATGTTTCGCCTGGCTGCTCGGCAAAAAGCATGTATTTTTGGGTTTCCACGTCCCATTTGTAGAACGTAAACTTTTCAATGCCGCTTTCTACATATCCGCTGTCCGGCTCCTTCGCGTCAAGGGTTACGGCAATGCCGAAGGGCGCCCGCGCCCATGTTGCGCCGTTTATCACCGGGGCGTTCTGATCGTCTAGGATCCCTGCTGCGCCTGCAAAGATGGCAGTAGCCAGCAACGGGTAGAACTTGTGGTAATGGGGCCTGTAGAACATGTTTGACCCAAACGCCACTGACTGCACCGGTTTACCCTCTATGCCGCCGCCATTGAGAATCGTGCTGAACATCGTCGTCCTGTTTTGGAAGGCGGCTTTGCTGCCGCTTGTCGCTTGGAACCCGGCTAAAAATGCGTCAGCGCCCCTTGACTTGAAGAGGGTTTTTGAACCTTCTGGTATATTTCCCGTAAAGTAATTGCCTCTTGCGTAAATCGTGTCAGTTCTGGCGTAGTTTGCCGTGAACAGGCTGTCGTCTACGTTGTATTCCCCATAGAGCGCCAAATCGCTAAACGAACTGGTAGTCGGGGC
>WRJK01000206.1 GCA_009782285.1 Clostridiales bacterium | reverse complement strand
CCCCGATTCAAAATCTTTTGGCGGACATTTTGGGCAGCGAAAAATACATGCAGCTCATGCGCGAACGCGCCGTGGGTATCAAGAAATACAGCGGCGAGCAAGAGGCGGACGACGAAATCATAAAAGCCATCGACTATGTTTCGGATTTCTACCATCAGTCGGTGGGCGGCCTTGTGAACGAGATAGACAGGAAGCATAGCGCATACACAAAGGGCTCGATCGAAAAAATACAGTACCTCATGACGGCAGACCAAAGCATTAAAGGGAAGCTGATCAATATCCTGACAACGTATGCAGGCATTGGCGAAGACGGGAGGAAAAAGCTCGTCGGCGCCATGGAACAGGAAATTAAAGCGAACAGGCAGGAGTTTTTCGACGAACGCTCATTGTACCACAGAAGCCTGCGCAGCCGTGGCGACAGTGAAAAGCCGCTGGCGGTTGAGCTAAAAGGGGATATTTCCGAATGGGCGGAAGGGCTTTTGCTCAGCCAGGTCAAGGGCGGCTACCCTATTGCGAAAATCCGGGCTTTTATAGAAAGCTTGTTTCCGACAGGCGCCTCCGAAATCAACTCTTGCGACATAAATGTAACTACCGACTCGGATTTTATTATGCTCATACTGGCGGTGATACGCCAAAACGAAAGGGGTACAACGTACACGGTGGACATCGGAAACGGGCGGATATGCCAAAACGGGTACATGATACCGAATATGACGATCCGTAGGAAGGGGGCTTTCCCGCATGTGGATTGACGATTACGAGGCGCTGTCAAACAACGACAAAACCGAATTCCGCAGGCTCTGCAACTACCTATTGTCACATACCTACCTTGTCCGAGACATCTATAGGCCAGACAAGCAGTGGATCGAGGCAAGCAGCGATTACCGAACCGCCAGCCGGTTGTTTTCTTGCATGCGCGATTATTTTTCCTATTCCGGATGGAGGCTGGATAAAGACGACGATTACGGGGTCCTTTCACTCACAAACGTGTTCGATTCAAACCGCGTAAGGGTAGACCGCTTCACGACGCTTTTTTTGTACACGTGCCGCTTGATATACGAGGAAAAAAGGGAGATGTCCGGCAGCAGGGGCATTGTGCGCACAGACACTGGGGAAATCGTGGAAAAAATGAGGTTTTTAGGTTTGCTTGACAAAGGAAGGTCTACTCAAAAGGAGCGCGTCGACGCCCAAAGGACTTTGGCCCACTTCAACATAATTCAAAAAACTGACAACTCGGCATGGAATGCTGAAGGCAACGGGATACTCATATTTCCCTCAATTTTGTCCATCATTACAAACAAAGGCATAAACGACATGATGCCTGAATTGGAAAGGCGGGATGAAAGCGAATGAAAGTATTGACGAAGCTTTTATTGATACATTGGCATTACTTCACCCATGAACTCATCGAATTCGAAGGCCTCAACTTCCTCACAGGCAAGAACGCTTCGGGCAAGTCCACCATCATCGACGGCATGCAATTGATCCTGCTTGGCGACACAAGCGGGAGCTTCTTCAACAAAGCGGCAAGCGGGCGGGGGAACCGGACGCTAAAAGGCTACCTTTTGTGCGAACTTGGTGACGACCCTGATTCAGGGTTCCGCTACCACCGTCCGAGCAGGTTTACAAGCTATGTCGCCCTTGAGTTTTTCGACGAGGAAAAAGAAAAGCATTTCACGGCGGGGTGCTGTTTTGACGTTTTTTCTGAAAACGACATCCAAAAACTGTTCTTCCTTTATGACGGGGAAATCCATCCGCAAGGGTTTTTGAACAGCGGCACGCCGATTGACATCCCCGGGCTCAGGGCTTTTCTCAGGGAGCGTTACGGAGGCCGCTCCGAAACCACAGACATCGGCAGGGAGTTTCGGACGAAGCTTTACGGCAGGCTCGGCGGCTTGAGGGACCGCTTCGCGGGGCTTTTGAAAAAGGCAGTCTCCTTCAACCCAAACGTAGACATCCAGCAATTCATATCGGACTTCGTTTGCGACAGCCAAATGACCGTCGACGTGAGCCACATGCAGGAGAACATAAGGAGCTACAAAAGCCTTGAGTACGAAGCACAGGTTTTGCAGGAAAGAATTTCTTTGCTTGAGCATATAGTAAAAACTTTCGGGAGCTACAAAGTCGCCCAAGAAAATGAAACTCTATACTCATTTTTAATAGACCGCGCCAATGCTGACGTAAAAGCAGAAGCCCTCAGCGCAGCCGAGTCGGAAAGCCTTGCGCTGGCGTCAGGGCTTGAGGAGCTGGCACTACGAATTGAGGGAATAGACAGGCGGCTGGCGGAGCTTCGCGGGCAGATGGACATGCTAAAAGCTGAACTCCTAAGCAACGGCGAAGCCCAGGCCCTTGAGCAGATAGACCGGCAAATAGCGGGCAAAGAGCAGGAAATGCTGCTCTTGCGCAGCGAGTACGACAAGGGAAAGGCTTTGCTCGCTTCCCGCCTCGGTTTGTGGCGCCGCTGCGCTGAAGCCATGCTGCAAAAGATAGACTCGGCAAACCATGCGTTGCTGCAGGCGGGGATTTCGTCCAGAGCCTCAGACCTCGCGGCAGAAAGCCGAAATTTC
>WRJK01000205.1 GCA_009782285.1 Clostridiales bacterium | reverse complement strand
ATAGTCAAGTGTTTTTTCTGTATTTGCAATGTTTTTTCGTGAGATTGAACATTGGTTCTCAGCGAACAAGCCGCAGTTATGGAACATTCCGTCATGTTATGCATGGAAATAGCGGTGTTTGGGCTCGCAAAACAGAACGTCCTTGTTTTTTGTCCTGCATGGCCTCGTGCGCACCCATCCCTCTATGGCAGCGAACCTCCTGCATCCACCAGGATCATCCGTACTTTCATACGGGTCCTAACTTCCTTCGTCCCGCCTGTCCATAACCAGGGCGCCGGCTCAGCTCCATTGCGGGGTCGTGCCCCAAGGTGATTATTCCTGCCAAACCGGGGCGCCCTCACGCGACCCGTGCAAGCCACCGCAATCAGGGACTGCATCTTCTTAAGCGGGTTCACGTCACGTGTCGTGTAGTAGTGGTGAAGCTTCCTGAATTCCGGGTTCTTCGCCACCAGCGGCAGCGCCGCTTCAAAAAGGAGGTGCCTCAGCCTCTTGTGGCCGCGCTTGCTTATTTTCGTCGCCCCTTTATGCTTTCCTGAACTGTTCTCCGCCAGCGCGGGCCCAGCCAGCTTCTGAAGCTGCTTCGGGTTGTCGAAGCGCCTAATGTCGCCCACTTCAGCCAGGGACCCTGACACCGTCTTGATGCCGGCGCCTTTGATTTCCAGCAGCTTCCCTGCCATGGGCACCCGTTTGCACAGTTCCTCAATCAATTCCATCACCTGCCCAAGCTTTGCCTGCTTGGACTCGTAGTCTTCCAGCAAGATTGCGATCTCCATGCGGGCCGCCGTCAAGCCTTCCCGGCTTCCGATGCTGCCCTCCGCAGCCTCCGCGATGGCCTTCGCCCTCTTCATCCCGGCCCCCCGCATCTTTTCGCCCCTCCAGATTTGGTTGATCCCTTCCGCGCCAAGCGCAACGACGTCATCCGGCAGTGCGGCCAGCTTCAGCAGCATCATGCTGCTTTTGGCGTCAAATTTGCTGTACACGCCGTTGTACTCGGGGAAATGTACGCTGAACCACTTCTTGATCCGGTTCGCAGACCTTGTCAGCTCAGCCGTCAGCGTGAACCTCATGTTTGACGCGGCCCTCAAATCCGCGTACACGCCTTCCGGCAGGTACGGGTGCGAATAGCGCCCCTCGTTCACCAGTTTTGCTGTCGTCTTCGGATCCTTGCGGTCATTTTTGTCAGGGCTGTTGTCGTCAAGCTCTTTTGTTTTCTTCACGTGGTGCGGGTTGACCAGCACAGGACCCATCCCGTTGTCCATCAAATATTTTCCAAGGTTGAACCAATAGTGCCCTGTCGGTTCCATGCCGGAAAGATTTTGCTCGCGTTTGACAGTATAAAATCTCACCATTATATAGATGCCGATTTCCATGTCATATATAAAATCTCAAGTTTTGCCACTATTTAATTGATATCGTAAGCATTTTATAGTATAATCTAAAAGATTATAGGCACAAAGGGAAAAACATGGGCGAGATTATGGACAACATAGCCAGGGCACTGGCGTTAACCGGAGGTGGCGGAGTTTCATGGCCCGCAGTGTTCCTTTGCATATTGACTCTGCTCCTGCTTACATGGCTTTTGCTGAGGCGCCTCAAGTTGTGGTACTGGAAAGTAAATGTCCAGGTTGACGTGCTTAAAAACATTGACCAGAAATTGCACACCTTGGAAGAGGGCTTAAAAGAAGCCGCCGTTTCAATCGGCAAGCCGGAGGTTTTGCCCACTGAAGATGAAGCCGCGGCTCATGCGGGCGAGGGCGAAGAGCAGGAGCCTACGCAGCAGGAGGTCTCTTTCTGCATAGGTAAAACAGGAATAGTGTACACGGAAGAAGAATTAGATGAATTGATTAAGGATTAATTGGATGCTAAACAAGATCGGGGGTAGAATAGCAGATGTTTTGTAGATATTGTGGCAAAAAGGTGTTCGAGGACTCCGTATTCTGCAGTTTTTGCGGCAAGAGGCTGACTGACGAGAGGGAGGAGAAACCGCCTTTGGAGGCTCCATTTCAGAGCGACCCGGAATTCGTGTGGAATTTGCACGAGTTCCCTGAGCACAAAAAAACCGGGGACATCGATTTTTCATGGATTATGGACAAACCTACAATTGAGGCGGGCAGAAGGGCAAGGGAGCCTAAACTTGAGTTTGAACTTGAACCTGAAGGAATACCTGTGCCTGTGCCCGAGTCCAAACCTGAACCAAGTCTTGAATCAAAGCCGGCACCGGAACTGGAAGTGGACGAGAAACCTGTGGAACCGCAGGGGCAAGAAAGCAAAATTGATAAATTTTTCACTTTTAACCACAAAAATGAAGAGTTCCAAAAGTTGCTGGACAAAGAGTACGAAAGAATAAAAAACAAGGACTATTCTGAGCCTGCTGAACAGAGCACACAGGAAAGCGCCGAAATTCAAGCGGAAGAGGCTAGTGCGGAAGGGCATGCAGAGGCGCCTGTTTCCACTCGCGCCACCCAGCCACCCAGCCCTGAAACCTCGCAAGCTCAAGAGCAAGGTGAGAAGCAGGCGGACGAGGCCCTTATTTACGACAACGACACCTTGGCAATAAAATTCGACACCAGAGAACTTCACAAAGACATTTTGGAATCAGCCCTTGAACGGGCTGGGGTTTCTGGCGTCGTTATTGAAGACG
>WRJK01000204.1 GCA_009782285.1 Clostridiales bacterium | reverse complement strand
CCTTGATTCGTATTACTGGCATGCGGGGTGGGATGAAAAAACGGGGTTGCCCACCAAAGGCACTCTTGAAAGATTGGGCCTTTCATGGATATGATCAAGGTGTCAATAAACAAAAAAGAATGTGAAATATCAGGCGGCTTGACCGCAGGCGGGCTTCTTTCCAATAGGGGATGCCAAAGAGCCGCAATATGGGTTAACGGAAGGCAGCTATTGCTGGCGGAGTACGGCACCTACGTCATCAAGCAAGGTGATGAAATTAAAATACTCCGGATTGCAGCAGGAGGGTAGTGGTCGCCAATTGATGGAAAAACGTTATGAAAGAAACCTGCAAGCCTTGTCGCCTGAAGAAAACATGCGGCTTTCAGGATTCAAAGCCTGCGTTGTTGGATGCGGCGGGCTCGGCGGGTACGTCATAGAATTCCTTGGCAGGCTTGGGGTCGGCCACATAACCGCTGTGGACGGGGACGCATTCGAGGAAAGCAACCTCAACAGGCAGCTGCTGTCGAGCGAAAAGGCTCTTGGGGAAAACAAGGCCGAGGCGGCCAAAAAGCGTATGGGCGAGGTGAACTCGTTCATTGCAGTCACTTCTGTCTGCGAGTGCATTACGAGTGAAAACTGCGGGGGAATAATAAAAGGCCATGATATTGCAATCGACGCCCTTGACAATGTCAAAACGAGGCTGATAGTGGAAAAGGCGGCGCAGAGCCTCAATATCCCATTGGTGCACGGCGCCATTTCTGGGTGGCACGGCCAGGTTTGCGTCATCATGCCAGGTGCGCCGGTTTTTGACAAGCTGTATCAGGGCGGCGCTTTCACGGACACAGAAACAGGCCTTGGAAACCTGCCATTTACTGCGGCAGCAATTGCTTCCATGCAAGCGGCAGAAGCAGTCAAGGTTCTGCTCGGAAAAAACAGCGCGCTCATTGGAAAGCTGCTCACAATAGACTTGCTGACGCAAGAATATGATGTGCTAAAGCTATAGGCATAAGGGGGAAAGATGACAGCATACTATAAAAACGAAATCTGCTTGATTTGTGGAGGCGGCAACATCTACTCAAAATCCGCAGTGCGTACGCAATGCATGTTTTGCGGCGAACCTTTCTATGTAAACCTGATATGTGAAAATGGCCACTATGTCTGCGACGACTGCCACTTGGAGCGCAGCTTGGCTGAGATAACAGATATTTGCATGAAAAACAAGCAAAAAGAAGCCGTGGGCATCGCATTTGAACTGATGATGAACAAATGGGTAAGGGCAAATGGCCCGGAACACCCTTTTTTGGTGGCGGCTACCCTGCTCACTGCCTATAAAAACAGAGGGTACGGCACGGAACCCTTCACTCGGAATTTCTCAAAACTGCTCGAAGAAGCGCAAAGCCGCACATTGAAAATCCCAGAAAATTCTTCAAGTTTTTGGGGGTGCGCCGGAGAAGCAATAGCATGCGGCATATTCGCGGGATTGATTCTCAATACGACGCAAATGTCAACTGTGGAGTTCAGGTTTGCAAATGCCATAACAGCCGAGGCATTAGGGCAGATAGCAGAGTACGGCGGCCCGCGCTGCAGCAAAAGGGAATCTCTCATCGCAATCATCGAGGCGTCTCAGTTCACCGATAAAAACTGGCACATGCCCTTGACCGATTTTGCAGGCGCCGAGTGCAAGTTTTTCAATGCCAACCCGGACTGCACAGGCAGCAAGTGCCCCTTCTACCCGGAACAAGCTGCTTGAGCAGAAAACTGACAAGGAGGATTATCTATGACATTGCTTGAGGCAATAGACAAGCGGCACTCCCGCCGCAAATACCTAAGTACGCCAATCCAAAAGGATATTGCAGAAAAGCTTGAAACTTATGCCAATGAACTAAGCTTGCTTTGCGGCGTCAGAATCGAGTGGGCTTGGAACGACGGCGCTGCGTTCGCCGGATTTCGCAAAAGCTACGGAATGTTCTCAGGCGTAAAGAATTACGCCGGGCTGATTGCAGATAAAGACGACGTGCTGGCCGTTGAACGGCTGGGCTATTACGGCGAACTGCTAAATCTATACGCAGTAACCTTGGGGCTCGGAACATGCTGGGTTGGCGGGAGCTTGGACCGCAATGCCTGCCCCTTTGAACTTTCGGGCAATGAAACAGTAATATGCACTATAGTTATGGGATACGTGGCAGAGCCTGACAGCCTCAAGGAAAGGATGATACGCGGCGCGGTGCACCGAAAAACCAAATCCATTAGCGACATGATGAAGCCTGCTGCCGTGCCGGACTGGTTTATGGCCGGGATGACTGCGGTCCTTAAAGCGCCTTCTGCAGTGAACAGGCAGCCCGTAATGTTTTCTTACAGTGGCGGCACGGCTAGGGCAGAGATTTTAAAAACTGGCGATTTTACCCTTTTTATTGATCTTGGCATTGCAAAGGCTCACTTCGAACTAGGTTCTGGCTGCGGCAAATGGGCGTTTGGCAATAGTGCGGAATTCTCACTCTTCTAAAACTGTATTACATTTTGATGTCATTTCTTCCTATTTGAATGTTGAACCATTGACATTTGCGCGGCTATTCCTTTATACTGTAAGAAACAAACTTGAGCATTGAAGTCAAGTTTGGTGTCGGCTACGCAAAATTTTCAATTGCGTAAAACTACTAAAAGGGTTAAAAGGG
>WRJK01000203.1 GCA_009782285.1 Clostridiales bacterium | reverse complement strand
GTAGGCTTTGTCGTAAAAGACAAGGGTTGTTGGGTAAGTCTTTGAGCCCGCAGGCCGAAGGCCCGAAGAAAGATTAGCCTCTTCGCTTGCTTGGTAGCTTGCAAAACTTTCTATCGCTGAAATGTCCATGTTAACAGCGTCTTTGAATTCGCCGTTCTGTGCACTGATTTTCACTTTATAGTTGTCCTCAGCAAGCTTGGGGAGCGCGAGCTCCTGCCAAATGTTTGCCTGCCCGCTTGCCGTTTTGCTGAACCCCTCTTTTGGGATTTCGACAGTATACGCCGTCTGGCTTTTTAGAGGGTCGATCCCAAGCCCGGCGGACCTGAGCCCAATTTTTGGCTCGTCCCCCACAAGGAAAGTCCCCGCCAAGCGGCAATCAAGGAAGAAGTCCAGCGACGCATCTATGTTTGCGCTGCCGTTCCCAAGGTAAATCCCAGGAGAATATGCCTGCCACGTCACACGCCAAGACGTTATGTTGTCCGGCAGCGGAAAACTTAGGGAAGCTTGCCCCTTCGAATCGGTCTTTATTGTTGCGAAGAAGGCTGTGTCCCTGAAATCTTCACGCTCTCCACCGCCGTCGCCCATCTCGGCCCCGCCTTGGCTGGAATCGACAGGGAGGTGGCTTGCGGTGCCCCTGTAGGAGTAGTAATATTTGTTGCTAAACACCGAGTAGCCAATGTTCACGTAATTTTCCGCCACTGCAAACAGGGCTTCGTCGACAATGCTTATATTCACGCTTCCGGAAAGCGGTTTCCCATCATTGTTTGTCATGGAAAGCGACATTTTCACAGTTTCACCCGGCGAATAACGCGTTTTGTCAGTTTCGACGCTCACCTTCGCAGCTTTGTCTGCCGGGTTTAGTGATATGTATCGGCATTCGCTTTCAACATAATGCCTCCCGTTAAAGCAGACTGCTGCAAGATTGATGTTTGGGATGTCTTTTTCCTCAAACTTCATTTCGTAGGTTCCGTCCTTTGAGAGCGTGTAGTCGCAGATTGTTTCTTGGCTACGGAAGTATAGTATGTTGCCATTTTTCGGTTTTGGGATTTGCATGCCCCAATGCCAGAGTGTAAATACAAGTTCGTCACCGACGGCATAATCGAACCGGCCGCTAATTGCCTCAGCAAGGTGGATGTACCGGGTTTGCCCGGAATCGAAGTCATCCCAGAAATCTTCGCCCCCTGAAACATTTGGCATGATTGCGCTATGCGACTCCTCCGGGATGTAGTAAGAACGCGTGAACTCGCGGCCTTTGTGGTCTTTCCCCGAAATGACGAGTTCATATGGATTGCCGGTTTCAAGATCTGCTGTGAAATCAAGGCCGCCCCACATGAGCGACATGCCGAAGCTGTTTTCATGCACTTCGCGCCTGTCGTATCTGTAGTTATAATATGTCGCCAGTGTGTATTCGTTGTAGAAGGGGCCATCCTTTATTTTGTCGTACTCAATGCGGACTACATCAAGGTTCAGGCTGACGGCTCCGGAGATGGGTTCCCTGTACTCGCCTCGCCAAATTTGCGAACCCTCGTTGATGTTGTCAAGATTTACGTCAAAGCCGTCAAGATGCAGGCTGAACGAAAGCCCGTCGCGTTTGACCTCCCCTTCAAGGTCGATGTCGCTGTTGAACACGACGACGTTGCTGTATGCGGACACATCTCCAAGCTCCGGCATAACGGCAGAAACAGAAAGGTTCGTGCTGCCAGTCAAATACCTGTTGTCTGATTTCGGCGCTGTGCCTTTGAAAAATGCCCCGCCGTCCCCGTCTGTTATTATCTTCCCTTCTTCTCCATCATGCCTGGTGTTTGCTTCAAGGCCTGCTACAGGCGTTCCCTCAAAATAGCCGGCATGTATGCCCCAAGTCACCTGATCGTCTGCAAACACTGCCTTTTTATCGCTTTTTAAGGAAATCTGATACGCCGGCTTCTCGTAAAACGCGATTTCAAACCCAGCGTACCCAAAGCTTTGGCCGTCAATTGCTATGCTGAGCGCATACCAGCCCGTGCCTAGCATTGGCAGTTCCCATGAGCCGCTAAAAACCCCGTCCTCTATTGCTATTTCCTGCTTGATTGCGGAATCCCCATAATGGGCGCCGCCGCTGAGCACCAGCGTAGCTTCCGTGAACTGCTTTCCTTTCTCGCCTCTTTTTGCCATGATCCCAAAATAGTTCACTGTGTCGCCGGGGCGGTATATCTGCCTGTCGGTGGAAATATAATACCAATAATCGAATAAATTGATTGCCGGCTCGTCGTACCCTGCATAGTAATTGTAACCATTCATCACCAGCCTGCCGCCTCTGCCCGATATGCTTATTATCGGGTTTTGTTCGTTTATGCCGCCAATAACGGCAACCCCCGAATCATCCGTTACAGCAGACTTTGCAGAACCTACTAGGGAAACTGTGGCGCCGCTCGCAGGCTGCCCCGTCCCGATGTCGTTGAGCCAGACGAGGCAGTCCTTTTCACCCAAGGCAAAATAACAAGATAGGTCCGTCACCTGAAACAGGCTCTGCCTGCTTTCCCCGAAAGCTTTGATTTCAGCAAGGTAGTAGCCTGTCCCGAGGATTTCAGGGCAGCGTATCACCTTGCCTTCCAAGTTCTTGATTTCGAAGCTGCTTACTTTTTCCAAGCTGCCCGTATCGACCGTCTCTGCCGTGTCTGCGAAACACCAGCTGTATTCCG
>WRJK01000202.1 GCA_009782285.1 Clostridiales bacterium | reverse complement strand
TCGATTGATATTATCTTGACGTTCGGGCCTCTTTTCATTTCATCTACATAGTAGAACACATTGTAGCCGATGGAAAAACGCCCGTTGTCGTATGCCGCGACAGCCGTAACCAATCCCTCCATGCTGGACTGCATGATGAAGCTCTCGCGGGCCGGCGGCTCAGGTTTGCAAGTGTTTTCTCAACTGCCCTCAGTTGCGGTGTATGCCATTTTTATGTCGTCCCTTCCCAGGAACTCAAATGCAACTTGGTAAACCGTTTTACCGCCCCCAGCGAATTTTTTTGCATAACCCCTGTCCGTTATCTGCTTCATGGCTTTTGCGAGGGCTTCGTCGAAAATCTTTTCCTTTGCTTCCGGCGCGGCGCCGGGCGCACAGTCTTCATATTTGAATTCCATGACATATGCCTTGTCGCCCAGCTCAAGAACTGCGTCAACCCTGCCGCCTGACACAGACACCTCCGCGTCGACGTCAAACCCAAGCAGGTTCATGACTGCGTAGAACACCGAATGGTAATACGCTTCGCGTGGTATGTGGATTTCGTAGGGTATTGATGCAAACAGGGCCCTTAAGGCTTCGAGCAGGCTTTGAAGGCCCCCTGCTTTCAGCGCTTCTTTGATCTTCCAGTAGGCGGATTCCGTGAAATTTTCGTCGTTGTCCGTGAAATCAGCTAATATGTTCAGATAAAACGCCTCCCTCACTTCAAGGTTTGGCATTTTTAGAAGGTAGCTTTCTTGGTCACCGCGAACACGCTTTTCGTCCACTGTCAGATAGCCGGTTTGAAACAGCAGCGGCACTATGTTCATTTTTCTTACGTCAAAGGTGTCGAGCGCCCTTTTGCTTATTTCCAAGCCCTGAAAGGCGAGGAACGACGCGGGCTTTTTTTTGATGAGGCTCATCATGAAGGCCGGCGTGCCGCTTGCGTACCAATAGCTCTCAAAGCTTTCGTCGCTGAAAAAGCCGAGCAGCGAAAACGGGTTTATTACGCGGGACTCGCCGTCCCAGGAGTATCCGTCGTACCACTTGCGGATTTTGCCTTTTATGTCGCAAGTGCCGCCGTACTTGCCGAGGGACGCCAAGCGCTCGATATGGGCGCCGAAATATTTGTCAAGGTCCTTGATGGCTATCCCGCAAATGCCTGCGTACCCTTTTGACATCGTGATGTCGCGCAGGTTGTTCAGCCCTGAAAAAACCGACACCTTTGTGAACTTCGTCACGCCGGTGACGAACGTGAGCCTAATGAACGGGTCCATCGACTTGAGCACTCCGAAAAACCCTCTCAGCACGTCCCTGTTCGCTTCCGCCGTTTCGGCGTCGTTTATGTGGTCCAATATGGGTTTGTCGTATTCGTCTATCAGCACTACGACTCTCTTGCCGTGTTTGCCCGCCAATTCCCCGATCAGCGTTTTGATCCTAGTCCGCAACAAAATTCATTGTAATTTTTGATGAAATATGATATAATGAGGAGGAAAACACAGGCCGGTTTGGGCATTGCCGCCCAGACTTGCCCGGGGACAGCAAAGGAGTGAAAGTGAACAATGGCTCGTTATTATATCAATGAAGAACAGGTGCAGGAGCTGGAAAAGGCCCGCAAAAAAAACAAGGACAAAAAAGTCGAAAGGCGGCTTGAAGCGCTGCTGATGCACGCGGAAGGGAAAAAAAGGGGGGAAGTGGCGGCAAAAACAGGCTATGCTACGTCGTACATAAGCGAGCTGGTGTCAAAGTACTGCAACCAGGGGCTGCCCGCCATCGTCGACAACCATTATGCAGGGAACCGCCGCAACTTGAGTTTCAAAGAAGAAGAAGCCTTGCTTGAACCGTTCCGGAAAAAAGCGGAAGCCGGGGAAATCGTGGAAGTCGGCGAAATCAAGCGCGCATACGAAGAAGCCACGGGGACCGTGCTCGGAGACAACAACAAAGGCCAAATCTACAGGGTTTTGAAGCGCCATGGCTGGCGGAAAATCATGCCGCGCTCAAAACACCCAAAGAAGGCAAGCGACGAGGAGATAGCGGCCTCAAAAAAATTAACAGTGTTGTCAGGGAAGAACTGGCAAATAACGCCAAATATAGGAATGTCAGGCTGATGTTCCAAGACGAGGCAAGCTTTGGCAGGATCAACAAGCCAAAGTACTGCTGGTGCTTCCCCGGCCTCCGGCCTACGGTCCCCTGCCACCATGTCCGGGAGTACCGGTACGCGTTTGGCGCAGCCGAACCTCTGACGGGGGAATCGTACTTCCTAGTCATGCACTCTTGCGACACGGCGTCGATGAACGCGTTCCTGCAAGGGCTCTCCAGCGAGCACTCCGAGGACAGGGCAGATCTTGTCTGCGACAGGGCGGCGTGGCACAAAAGCAAAGCGCTGAAAATCCCGGAAAACATCCGCGTCGTGCTGCTGCCCCCGGCAACGCCGGAAATGAACCCGATAGAGCACATTTGGAAAGAAATCAGGAAACGCGGCTTTAGAAACGAATGTTTCAAAACGCTTGACAAAGTGATCGACAGGTTGTGCGACGCAATATGCGGCTTGTCAAAAGAAACGATAAAAAGCATCACGGGGTGGAAATGGATATTGGATTGCTTTTAAACGCGGACTAGTATAAGGTACAATATGTACCTAGAGAATTACATTTACGAAAACCCTCCAATTTTTTGTTGGAGGTTCCCAAAAACACAGACGAAGGTG
>WRJK01000201.1 GCA_009782285.1 Clostridiales bacterium | reverse complement strand
TCCTCTGCGAAAGACTGTGCTGCGGTCTGAGAAATAACTCGCGTGGGATCGTTATTTTCAGACATGGGCGATGGAGCAGCTCTCTTTTTTATACCCGGAAGGAAGTAATGCCTGAAGGTTTTCAAGCTTGTTCATATCCATACTTGGAGCCGATTTGAATACGTATGTTAGATATCCAAAAGGATCTATGCCTGTTTCCTTCGCTGTTTCAATCAAACTAAAAAGGATGGCGGCAGCGTCGGCGCCGTTTGCAGTATTTGCGAAGAGAAAGTTTTTCCTGCTTATGACAAACGGTTTGATTGTGCGCTCGGTCCGGTTGTTTGATAATTCCAAACATCCGTCAAGCAAAACATTCTGTAGGTATTTTCGCTGTGAGAACATATACGAAATCGCCTTTCCCATCGCGGATTTCGGCCGCTCTTCAATGCTTCCTGCCCATGTAAAAAACTCATCCATAAGAGGCTTCATACGTTCAAGCCTTATAGTATGCCGCTTATGGGGATCAAGAGAGACCAGCTCCCTGTCGATGGCAAACAATCTATCACAATAGCGTTTCCCCAGCAGAGCAGGGCTACTTTCTCGAGCCGATTTCGGAACGACATTTAGGGCTTCGTCCCATTTCCGCCTTACATGCGCCCAGCACCCAACGATCACAATCTCCGGGGGAAGCTTGTGATAAGCGTCATAGCCATCTGTGTGAAGGTAGCCCGAAAACCCTTCTAGGAAAGCGTTCGGGTTTTCCTTTTTTCGATCGGGCTTGTATTCCGCCAGCACAATCGGCTCAGCCGAATCACCGCTTGTCCGGTAGCACCATAGGTAGCTGAGAGATTGAGGGGCTTTCCCCGGTTCTTTAAGCACTTGAAATGTAGTTTCGTCCGCGTGGATCGCCTTGTGGAGCAAGAGCCGCCGTTTTAATTCAGGGATGAGCGGCCGGAGCCAATGCTCCGCGCTGTAGACAAGCCAGTTTGCCATTGTCTGGCGCGAAAGATGTACGCCCTGCCGTTTCCATTCCTGTTCTTGCCTGTATAGGGGGACACCCATAGCAAATTTTTGGTGTGCTGCATAGGCCACAAATTCAGGGGAAGCAAAACCGCCTTTGATGACAGGCTTAGGCAGAGGGGCTTTGATGATCGGCGTATAATCGAATGCTTCCGTACATGCCTGGCAGGCATATGTACAGGCTGCGTACCTGCGAATCATCACTTTTGCCGGAATCACGACAAGTTCATCACGGCACTCATGCCCGATGACATGTGTTTCGCCGCCGCAGTCCGGGCAGACTCTTTCCTCCGTAGGCAGTTCGCAGAGAATCTCCTCCACGGGCAGGTCTGCCGGCAGCATTTCCGCGCGGGTTCTTTTCTTTCTAGCATGTCCGCTGACAAGTTGGATTTCGGGCTCTATTTCTTCATTTTCGAGGAGAGTTGTTTTCAACTCTTCAATGTCCATAAGAAGCTGATCATATTCGCTTTTTTCACTGGAGGCTCCGAACCGCTTCTTTTGAGACAAGCGAAATCGCTCCTCATAATGTTTTAGGAGAAGTTCGAGTTCCTTGATTCTATTTTTCAGCGCCTCTATCTCAGCATCGCGCTCTGTGCTTTCAATGTGTTTCATCATATTTTGATTATACCACAAAACCCTTGAAAAATCAAGGGTTTTTGATGTTTTTTACATTATTTACGCTATATTCGGTTGTAATATGATCTTCCTTTTCAATTTGGAACGGAGACGTGTGCTGCCGATCAATATCTCAAGTTCAAGGTGCGTTAAATCCATAGTTGCCGTTTCCCCGGCCGTGTCCGGCCAGTTGAAGCGGCCGTGCTCTATTTTTTTCATATGCAGCCAAAATCCGTCCCCATCCCATTCCAAGATTTTTATGATATCCCGGCTTTTGTTGCAGAACACGAACATTGTATCGCTGTATGGATCGAGCTTAAAACTTTCCCGTACAAGAGCGCTCAGCGCGTCTATGTTTTTGCGCAAATCTGTTGCGCCGCACGCCAGATATATCTTCTTCCTATCACTCAGCATTGTTTGACCAGCCTTTCGATCAAGATTACCAGCTTTTCAACGGGATAATCGGCATCAACCTCAATCTCTATGTTGCCGCCACGGATCTTGACGCCCCAACTTGCAGCTGCTTTTTGACGGGAAAGTTTTGTTATCTCGGCTTCAGGAGAAAACTCGACCCACTCCGGCTTTAGAGAGGGTTGAGTCTTTACGCCCAATCTTTTCTCCGCACTTGTCATAGAATCCGGGCTAATCCCTTTTTTCTTACACCATGCGTTTCGATTTATCCCGCTGGATCGTTGTTCCGTTATTAAGGTTCGCCATTCTTCCGCGCTGCGTTTGATCATTGGCTTAACACTCTCTCTCCCACGGACATGGGCTCCTAATGTTTTTTCGTTGATCCCATGTTCACGGCAAAAAGAAGCCTGCGTCTGTCCGCTCCTTTTGAACGCTTCTACGATGTCTGCCCATTCGGCAGGTGTTCGGCGGGTTACCATTTCCATTTCCTCATTTCTTGGAACCTCCCTTTAGTCCTTTCGCGCCTTCAAATGGTACCTTTTTTCTTGTGTTATTTGACCATACTACAAAATCCCGCCTCTGTACAGACGCGGACTTATTTGACGCTTACGGTATGGTAGCCTATCGTTGAATTGACCATGTTTGACACCTCGTTT
>WRJK01000200.1 GCA_009782285.1 Clostridiales bacterium | reverse complement strand
CATATTGTTCCTCCACCCGGTTGGCATTGGAGCCGTTGCCGTGGTAGATGCCTTTTACTAGATTACCGCGATGGTCAAAAATATAGCTGTAACTGTCCTTGTCGTCGGTCAGTTTGGCGATTTGCTGGTTGAGGTTGTTGTACCAGTATTCATTGCCTTTCTTGGCGCCGTTGGCGTTCTTCTCATAGAGCAGATTTCCAAGGCTGTCATACTCGTAGGTGTGCTCTTTGTAGCCCCATAGACCGCTTGTTTTGGTGAGCCTGTTCAGTGCGTCGTAAGTGTGGGTGTAATCGAATTTGTCTTGGTCGCCTGCACCGCTGCGGGCTTCGTTTAGGATGTTGCCTTGTGGGTCGTACACGTTTGTTTAAGGGACTCACATACAGAATCCGTGTAAGTGGCTATTTTCAAGGGTTTCCGGCGATATGATTTTACAACGCACAACCAGAAACCAATCAGCAAACGGATTCTAGCTCAAACCACAAAGGAAAACAGAACCAGCCGAACTGTGTTTATATTCAATTGTCAAAGAACTGTATTTTTTATCGTGACAAGTGAATTATAACATGAGTTTGGTAATGAAATCCAGTTGTTTTCGCTTGTTCCTGCTGTGGGCAAGCGGAATCTAAGGGTGTCGCAGTTCGCTACACCCTTGCCCTCACCCGCAGATTAAACACAGCAAAGCAAAAGAGAATATTCGCTTGTTCAGGCAGTGCCGGGAGTTGTTCAAAAATCAACCTCCCGGCTTTTTTCATGCCCGAAAACAAAGCAAAACGAGGTGCTACCTATGGCAGTGTTCAGAATAGACAAAAACAAAGACTTTACGATTATGTCCAATAACCATCTGAGGAACAAGTCGCTCAGCCTCAAAGCTAAAGGCTTGCAGAGCCTGATGTTGAGCCTCCCGGAGGCGTGGGACTATTCACTGAAAGGTCTTGCAAAAATCAGCAAGGACGGCGTTGAGAGCATCGGCACGGCTTTACAGGAACTGGAGAAGCACGGCTACCTAACCCGCCGCCAGCTGCGCGACGGCAAGGGCAAATACGTTGACTTGGAATACACGATACACGAAATCCCCGCACAGCTTGACGATCACCCTGTGGAAAACTCCGAGCCGGGAACGGGCAAACCGCATAGCGGTTACCCGAAACCGGGAAACCCCGATACGGCTAACCCGGATTCGGGAAACCACGCACAATTAAATACTAACAGTAATCAAATAAAAAAAGATTTAAATACTTATTCATCAAATATCCATCAATCAATCCGCCCGGACAAGCCGGACGTGAAAGACAGGATAGATGCGATGGATATTTACAGAGATGTTTTGAAAGAGAACATTGCTTACGACATCCTGTGCAGCGAGCGCAGGTACAGAACCGAAGAGATCACCGAACTGCTCGAACTAATGCTTGAAACGGTATGCACGACGAAAAAGACGATCCGGGTCGGCGGCGACGACAAGCCCGCCGAAGTCGTGAAAAGCCGCATGATGAAGATCAACCAGTTCCACATCGAATACGTGCTGGAGACGCTCGACAAGAACACGACCGACGTGAGGAACATCAAGAGCTACATGCTGACCACTTTGTTCAACGCGCCGGGGACAATCGACAACTACTACAAATCAAGGGTCAACCACGATCTTTATGGAGACTCATAATCGCGCCTCACATATGGTGACGCCGCGTATTTTAACGGCAAAGGAGGTTTTAGATGCCAAGACGGAACAACCGAAAAGACTACTCCACCGGCAAAGCCGCCGCGTTCTTCAATGACGGCGATACCGCCGGACACAAACCCGAATGCTCCGGCTGCGCGTTCGCCGGGTTTGGCGGCACTTGCACGACAAGCGACGGCGAATGCCTTATATCTCAAACGGAAAAGCCCGGAGTTCAGGCGGTGACAAGCAATGCCAGCCGTAACCAGTGATCAGATACATCGGGCGAAACAAGTTGACATACTGGAATACCTGCGCACCCATGAGCCTAAGTCGCTACGGAAAAGCAAAGGCAGCCCAAATGAATACTACCTTGCTGACCATGACAGCCTGAAAATCTCAAACGGGCGCTTCCATTGGTTCAGCCGCAATGTGGGCGGGTACAGTGCGCTCGACTTTCTCGTCAAGGTTCGGGGCATGGGTTTTGTGGATGCTGTACGCCACCTGACGGACGGCATCACCGTCGCCTATAAAACCGAGCATCCCCCACCGATACCAGCACTCGAAAGGCCTTTCAGCTTACCGCAAAAAAATGCCAACAACGACCGTGTTTACGCTTATCTGCGCGGGCGCGGCATAGATAGCGGGACTATCAAGCAATGCTTTGATGCCGGAACACTTTACGAAAACACGAAGGGCAATTGCATATTCGTTGGTTATGATGGCAACAAGCCTCGGTTCGCTTGCGAGCGCGGCACAAAGGACGGATGCAAGAAGGACTTGCCGGGCAGCGACAAGGCGTTCAGCTTTGTGCTGCCGCCGGCAAACCCTGACAGCCGCAACCTCGCCTGTTTCGAGGCGCCTGTAGACAGCTTGTCCCATGCGGCAATCCACAAAATAGACGGCGGCAAATGGGACGGGTACAGGCTATCGCTCGGCGGTGTCGGCTCTGTAGCCTTGATGGGCTTTCTTGAGCGGAACCCGCAAATTGACAGCATCCGGCTGTGCCTTGATTGTGATAAAGCCG
>WRJK01000199.1 GCA_009782285.1 Clostridiales bacterium | reverse complement strand
AGCGGTGCACAGTGCCTGGAAGGACGATATGCCTTTGTCTGACTTCTCCCCCTTGAACAACAGTTTGACCATAGGTTTGAGCAAACGTACCTGCAGGAACCTGGTGCGGATAGAAAAATAAAGGCCAACAGCCAAAAAAGACCAGATGAACCAAGGCCCCCAGATAATGTCGTTCAGGAAATCGGCGATAGACTGAATAATACCCACTAGTTATATACCTCCTTTTATAATAAGATAAGTCCAGCTATAGATCCCGCCACCTGCTGCGCATGTGCGCAGGTACGCAGACGCAAGCCGCACAGCAAATGACATTTCTGTTAATGTTATATCATACCGGAGTATTGTTGTCAAGCCTCGCTGCCGGCTGCCAAGCAGTTTAGTGAAAATTTTTAAAATAATATCTTAACTTTTTCGTAAGGATTCTTAAAAAAATTGTAACGCTTTTCCTGTAAAACCTGCTATAATTAGTATATGGGGGGAGAAGAGATGAATAGATTCCAAACAGAAAAACAATCTGGCGCTGCCAGCCACATTGTAGGCTTTGACGGGCTCAGAGCTCTTGCAGTGATCGCCGTGTTCGGCTACCACCTTGGCCTTGCGCAAGTGGCCGGCGGTTTTCTGGGTGTTGATTTGTTTTTTGTCCTGTCAGGGTTTCTTATCACGAATATCCTTCTTACGCAATTCACTGCATCAGGGTCCATCAATATCGCCGATTTTTGGCTACGGAGGGCGCGGCGGCTCTTGCCCGCCCTTATCCTGATGCTCGCCTGCGTCACCGCTTGGGTTTGCCTGCTTGCGCATGGCCGCGCCGCCCTTTCTTGGATGGAACTGCCCGCTGCGTTTTTGTACTTTTCCAATTGGTACCTCATATTTCATGAAGTCCCGTATTTTGAGCAGTTCGGCCCGCACTCGCCATTTGGGCACCTCTGGTCCCTCGCCATTGAAGGGCAGTTTTACCTTTTGTGGCCGGTCGCCCTCGGATTGTTCCTGCGGTTTTTCAAGCGAAAACAGATAATCGCGCTGACGGCGGCGGCAGCCGCCATTTCAGCAGCCGCCATGATGCTCATGTACATACCGGGCAGCGACCCCAGCAGGGTGTACTATGGGACGGACACGCGCATATTCGCGCTCCTTGCCGGGGCGCTTGCGGCGATGCTGCTTCACGGGAGGCACCTTTCAAAGGAGCTGCCAGCCAAAAAGCGTGTGCTGCTTGAAGCATGCGGCATTTCCGGGTTTTTGGCAGTCCTGCTGTTAATACAAAAAACCAACCAGTATTATAGCTTCACATATCAGGGGGGGCTGCTCCTCTTTTCCGCCGCTGCTGCTTGCCTAGTGGCGTCAATAGCCCACCCAGCAAGTTTTTTGGGCAGGCTGCTTGAGGCAAAGCCGCTGAAGTGGATCGGCGAATGCTCATACGGCATATATCTTTGGCATTTCCCGATAATCGTGTTGACTTCGCCTGCTGTCAACACAAATGGGCCAAATCTCTCGCTGTCACTTGTTCAAATCATTTTGACGGTGGCTTTGGCTGCCGTGTCGCGCTATCTTGTAGAGGAACCCATCAGGTATGGCAAGCTAGGCCAAGCGATAGGCGCGCCTCATTTGCCCGGCAGCTGGCAAATTGGGTTTAGAGGCGCCGCTATACGGATTTCTGCCATATTTTTCGTGGTATTGCTCATACCCCTTGCTGCGGCCGAAGAAAGCGACCAGCTTTTTGCTTACGACCATCTCGAGCAACTCACCAAACTTCCGCAAGTTGCCGAATTGGCAGAAAGTGCTGAGATTGCAAAAATTACTGAAGCCGAGGGATTTATAGACGCAGGCGTCCCACCTGAACTCACAGGCGAAGAAATTACTGTCATAGGCGATTCGCTGATGGTCGGCATTGGGCCTTATCTTGCGGAACAACTCCCCGGCGTAACAGTTGAAGCAAAAAAAAGCAGGCAAATGGAACAAGCCCCAGAATTGATCGCGAGCCTAAAACAAGCGGGGCTCCTAAAGCAATATGTCGTCATAGAGCTTGGAACGAACGGCCCGTTCACTGAGGGGCAGTTGATTAAAGTCATCGATTCCCTTGCTGCCGCAGAAAAAATAATATTTATCAACACCCGTGTGCCAAGGCAATGGGAAACGGCGGTCAACGAAACCTTTGAGAAGGTTTTGCCGCCGTATAGCAACGCGGTGCTAATTGACTGGTATTCCGCGAGCAGCGGCCATGACGAATACTTCTACGACGACGGCGTCCATTTAAAGCCCGCCGGCACTGAAGCTTACTGCGCACTCATAACAGGCGCCCTTCGGAGCCAGAAGTGACCTGCGGCTGCAAAACAAGAATACTTGTCGTTGAAGATGAAGCGTCAATCAGGCGCTTTATTACGCTCAACCTTGAAGCCGCGGGATTCAGCGTTCAAGAAGCGAAAAGCGGCGAAGAAGCCTTGTCTAAAATCGCAGAATCCCTCCCCGACGTGGTCGTCTTGGATTTGATGCTTCCCGGAATTGACGGCCTTTCTGTTTGCCGCAGCATCCGCGAAGGCGCAAAACAGCCCCTCATCATCATGCTTACCGCAAAGGGCCAAGACATGGACAAGATTCTTGGGCTTGAACTTGGTGCCGACGACTACTTGGTCAAGCCTTTCAACCCTTACGAACTTATCGCAAGAATCAAAGCGATGCTGCGCCGGAGAAACCAATTCGACGCCAAGCAGACGG
>WRJK01000198.1 GCA_009782285.1 Clostridiales bacterium | reverse complement strand
CATCAAACGCAGATTTTTGAGGAGGTTACTTCGTATAGTTGATGAATAGGTCGATCAGATCCAGCATATTGATTACATCGTCGTCGTTCACGTCGCACATCATGGCGGTAACGGGCTTGCCTTTTGAGTCGTTTACCTTTACCAATGTCCCCCATTCAGGGTCGTCGGCCCTAAAGCCGCAGTACAGCAGCATGATGCCAAGATCCAAGGCGTCGACTATGCCGTCTCTGTTAAGGTCGTACTTCGAAAAGACGGTTTTTTCAACACTTGTTGCCGCTTCCGGCACTGAAATTAGGGTGCCCACATATTTTGTAGTGCCTCCGTCAAGGGCAACCGCCTTGCAGTCTGTCAGAGTCAATATAGCGTCGCCTTCCCCTGTCGGGGCGAAAACGAATGTAGCAACGTCAGCCAGTTTGGTTGGTTTACTGAAGCCTGTCGAGTCCCCGGACTCATACTTAAGGGTTAGGGAGCCTTTCCAAGCGCCGTCCCCCGCATAGGTCCAGAAGATGTCGTTCATGGGTTCAAAACCGGCGAGCCCATTAACCCCGATGCCGGAGAGTGGGCCGTCAATAACAAACTCCAGTTCAAGAGCCAAGATATTTTCTGCACCGTACATCTTGAGGCCGTATTCCACGTTGCCTTCGATTCCGGATATGCCGTCTGTGGCAAGCCCAAATCTTACTTTATCGTGCCAACCGCCGCCAGCTTTCCAAGAATCCATCAGTTGATTGTATTGGGCTGTGTTGTAGTCGCGGCTGCTTGGGGTTGCAGGCCTTGACGCCGTCCTGTATGGAATGGCGTAGTAGTCTTCTGGGTTCATGTCAAATATGTCCCCGGTCGCCATGCCCTTGGTATAAGCCATGACAGCTAAGTAGTTTTGTTTTGCTATGTTCAGATATCTTGCAGTCAGGTTCGTGGTGGTATTGCCAATCTGCGTCTCGGATTCGAAAAAGGTTGCAGGGCAGCTGTGGTTGTACGGATTGATGCCTTGATAGTCAATGCCTAAAATCATCCCCGAAACCACGCCGCCGAAAATCTCGATGCCGTCGTACATGTCGATGGGAGGGTTAGTGTACCCATAAAGGAGCCGCACATCTTCTTTAATCTGGTCGTATACGTACCCTTGTATCTGTTTCATCTCTGCATTGTAGTTCTTGAGGTATGGCAGTGTCGGGCCGTCGATGTAAACGGATGTCCCAAAGGACATCGTCACAGGGGTCGAGCCCCAAGACGGGTAGTTTACGAAGGTGCGGTTGTAAGCGCCTTGGTGGTGCAAGTCCAGCGAATAGTCAGGCATGACTTCGCAAAAGAGCTTGTAATAAGCAACGGATTCCCTAGCGCCAAACCCGACGGTTTCGCCAGCGAGGTTCACTTTCCAGTCGCGGTTGAGGTCGTAGTTGTACCAGCTGCCGGTCCCAGATGGCAGGGTCGCGCGCCTGCGTGAAGGGTCGACGAACGTCCCCCTCTGTGCGCCGGTCGCACTCATAACTCCTGCAGAACTCCAACTGTTTGAAGAACCGTCTGGGTTGTAGATGGGTATGGCGTAGATGGTGAGGTTTTCAAGTTCCGCCCGGAGGCCTGCGTTTTCTGCATATTCCCAGATAAACTCCATTAGCCCGATAGTGGTGAATTTTTCATTCCCGTGAATCTGAGCCTGAATCCAAAGGACAGTGTCACCGTCGCCCATTTTTAGCACATAAAGGGGCTTTCCCGATTCTGAGACTGCGTCGGGGCCGAATTTGTCAGCTAATGCGAACAGTTCGACGTCCGCGCATGCCGCGTCGATTTGCTTGAGTTGATCTGCCATCAAGGCCCATGTCATGATCCGGTCGCCGACATTTTGGCTTGGCACAGCTGCGAATGCCGTGCATGGGGCGATGCATAAAGTAAGGATAACTAGCATGCATACAATTTTACTTTTCATTTTTCCTCTCTCCTTTTAATAATATTTTCATTATCTAATTATAAAGCAACAGCGTTAGTGATAGCGTTAGATTGCAGAGGAATAAAAAGAATTATTTCACATTTCAGCGCATTGTAATTGCCTGTTGGAATTTAGAAGCCATCATATTTGGCATGAAATCAGACGCGAATGCGAAATTGCCTTTGCAGTGCCGTTAGAATTAAATTAGACAAAAAGAAGAATGCGAGGAATTACTGCTAGCCCTCAAAATATACATAAAAAATACAACCCGGCGAGGGCATGTAGCCCCCGCCGATTTGCAAGTCAGTTCGATTTTGTTATGTGTGCAGAATCTTGAAATTCTATTTCGTGTAGTTAATGAACAGGTCAATCAGGTCGAGCATGTTGATGACGCCGTCGTTGTTAACGTCGCACATGCTTGCCGTTACAGGTTTTCCTTTGGAATCATTGACTTTTACAAAAGTTGCCCATTCAGGGTCTTCCGCCTTGAAGCCGCAGTAAAGCAGCATGATGCCCAGATCCAAGGCATCGACGACATTGTCCCTGTTGAGATCGTATTTTGAGTAGAGGGTCTGTTCAACGTTTGTTGTGGCAGTGCTAACTGCAATCTCGCACGGGAGCCTTTTTGTCGTCCCACCGTCAAGGCCGACGACGCTGAGGCCTGTCAACGTCAAGGTCGCTTCATCTTCGCCTGTTGGGGCGAAAATAAATTTGCCAATGTCCACTAGTTTGTTGCCAGTGTTGAAACCATTCGAATCGCCGGCGCCATACGTAAGGGTGACTGAGCCTTTCCAAGTGTTTTCGCCTGCGTAGGTCCAGAAAATGTCGTT
>WRJK01000197.1 GCA_009782285.1 Clostridiales bacterium | reverse complement strand
TCGAAGTTGTATTGCCGCCGGGCTTGCTTGAAGCCGTTACAGTTAATTCGGGACTAAAACAATAATTCAAAAACTTTCTGGTTATGGTTATGATAATTAGATAATTATCAGAGGAGTTCGTTTTGGAAATTCATGCTTTTACGTTATTCCCGGAGATGTTTGAAAGTCCTTTGAACTCAAGCATATTAAAAAGAGCAAGTGAAAAAGGCGCTGTCAGCTTCAGTATTGTAGATTTTAGAAGCTACTCTTCTATGAAGCATAAGAATGTCGACGACAGCCCTTTTGGCGGCGGTGTTGGCATGGTCATGACTGCAGAACCCGTTTTCCTTGCCCTTGAAGCGGCTGGCGCACAGGGGAAAAGGCTGCTTTATATGTCTCCGCGGGGCGCAGCGCTGGATTTCGCCAAGGTGCAGGAGCTTTCCCTTGAAGATGAGCTGGTTGTGCTTTGCGGGCACTACGAAGGTGTAGACGAGAGGGTTTTGGAATACTGGAACATGGAAGAAATCTCAATAGGCGACTACATATTGACAGGTGGCGAGCTCGCCGCCATGGTGATGATTGACGCTGTAGCCCGAATGATCAAAGGGGTGCTGGGGGATGAGCAGTCGGCAGGCGAGGAATCCATATATTCAGGGCTGCTTGAATACCCGCAGTACACGAAACCCAGGGAAGTCAGGGGCATGCAGGTACCAGAGGTCCTGTTTGGCGGCAACCACGAGCTCATAAGACTGTGGAAGTTTGAGCAGAGTTTGACCCTGACTAAAAAAAAGCGGCCGGATCTATTTTCGCGTTTCATCGCAGAAGCAAGGGAGCTTTCAAAGAAGGAGAGAAAAATACTGGAAAAAGTCATGGACATGACATGACGCCCCTCACTTGAAATGAAAGCTTTTTTAGTGTAAGATGGTTTCAGGGGAAAAGACATGAAGCTGGTAAAAAAATTAATAGCAGGTTTGTTCGTAGCTTCCTTGATTTGTTTGTACGTCGTCATCTATGCCGTGCCAGGCGTCACAGACGTGCTGACTCAGACGGAGATACTTCAGTTCGGCAACCTGAGGATAACGGACGATGTGACATGTTATTTTGTCCGCGATGAAAAAGTGTACGGCGCAGTGCGGGCGGGCGACATATATTATTATGTCGAAGACGCCGTCCACGTCAAAAAGGGGGCAAAGATACTCGACGTGTCGTTCACGAGCGGCGGCAACGCCAACGAAGAAAGCGGCTACGCGGATATTATCGCGAGGTTTGGCGACGACATGACCCTCCTCGCCGATTTCTCAACCGAGTTCAACGGCATAACGAGCTACTATATTGACGGGTATGAAAACTATTTCACTCCTGGCGCCATGAGGGGGCTCAAATATGACGACGTCGGCAGACTTGTCGTTTTGCCTGTGAACGTCGTCAGGGAAAGCACGTTAAAAGGCGAACCCCTTTACAAAATTTGCAACAACAGGGAATGGTACATGGTTTGCTGGGTCAACGGGGGCGACGTGGCGAAGTATGGGGTTGGAAAAGACGTAACCGTCGAGCTTTCAGCAGGAGAAGTCAGAGCGACAATAATTGACATAGTCGAGGATGATGACAAATGGCTGATAATACTCAAGACCAACAGGTATTACGAGGATTTTGCGAGGGTCCGGTCTGAGCCGGCGAAGGTTGTTACTTCAAACTACAGTGGCATCATTATTAGAAACGAGAGCATAACGGCGAAGGACGGGCAGGCAGGGGTCTTTATCAGGACCAAAAGCGGTGCTTATGTTTTTACGCCGATTAAGATTATAACCACGGACGGCATCAATTCCCTTGCTGAGGTTTCGTATTACACCGAAGATGGAAGCAAGGTCGACACAGTGAAAATTTACGACGAGATATTGCGCAACCCCAGCCGTGGGCAGAACCGGAGGTGACATGGGCAGCATAAAGGAAAACATTGACAAGGTAATTAGCATAATGGACGAGGCGGCGCAGCAGGCCGGCAGGAGGCCTTGTGAGGTGGTTCTTTGCGCAGTGACGAAGACAAGGGGGCCTGATGAGATAAATGAAGCGATCAGGGCCGGAGTTACGGACATCGGTGAGAATAAAGTGCAGGAAATATTGGACAAATATGATTTCGTGGATCCGGTCAGATGGCATATGATTGGACATCTTCAGACAAATAAGGTAAAATATATTATAGACAAGGTAGATCTTGTGCATTCTGTGGATTCCGTGCGGCTAGCTGAAGAAATAGACAGGCGCGCAAAGCAATACGGGAAGGTCATGGACGTCCTGATACAGGTGAACCCAGCGAAGGAAGAAAGCAAATTCGGGATTGGGGCAGAGGAGGCAGATGCGCTAATCAACCATATTCTCGAAAATTGCGCCAATATTCGTGTGAAAGGCCTGATGTGCATGGCGCCTTTTACGGAAAACCCTGAAGACGCAGCGTCGTATTTCGCCGAAACCCGCGAGCTTTACGAAAAGCATGCAAAGGCAGGAAGACAAGAGAGGCTTGATTTCTCAGTCCTTTCAATGGGCATGTCCAATGACTATGCGGTTGCTGTCAGGGAAGGGTCAAGCCTGATAAGAGTAGGCACGGCAATATTCGGCGAGAGGGATTACAAAAAATAAAACAGGAGGGAATCATGGGAATATTTGGTAAACTCAAGGACGTTATTGGCATTGAAGAAATTGAAGACGACGAAATAACTGAAGAAGAAATCAAAGCGGCGTCAAGTCAGTTGGAAAAGAGGTCCGCAGATTCGAAATCAGCGTATGGGGCGGGGAGGAGCGAAC
>WRJK01000196.1 GCA_009782285.1 Clostridiales bacterium | reverse complement strand
CAACAAACTTAACTGCCTGCCCGTCATTGCGAATAACGGGTGCCTCATGCACATGGTTTTCCGCAAGGACTACGACTCGCACAAGGAAAACCCGCTTGAGCTGCTGGACGCGCAAAAAAAGTATATCGTTGGCGCGGGCGTCAATACCCATGATTTTACCGAAAGGATGCCGGCTCTCATTGATGCCGGAGCCGACATATTCTGCATCGACTCATCCGAGGGGTTTTCCGAATGGCAGAGGGAAACAATAGAGTTTGTCAGAAGGGAATACGGCGAGGAGGTTAAAATAGGGGCAGGCAACGTGGTCGACGCTGCTGGGTTCCTGTACCTTGCAAACATGGGGGCGGATTTTGTTAAAGTAGGCATAGGCGGCGGCTCGATATGCATAACCCGAGAGCAGAAAGGCATCGGCAGAGGGCAGGCGTCGGCAGTCATCGAAGTGGCAAAGGCGAGGGATGAGTATTTTGAAGAAACCGGCACATACATACCGATATGCTCGGACGGAGGGATAGTCTACGACTACCATATGACGCTGGCACTCGCAATGGGCGCGGATTTCTTGATGCTTGGCAGGTATTTTGCAAGGTTTGACGAGAGCCCGTCTAGCAAGCTAACGATAAACGGGACGTACGTCAAGGAATACTGGGGTGAAGGCTCGAACCGGGCCAGGAACTGGCAGAGGTACGACATCGGCGGGGACAATAGGCTTTCTTTCGAGGAGGGCGTCGATTCATATGTCCCTTATGCCGGAGGCCTCAAGGACAACGTCACCCTTTCTCTGAACAAAGTCAAATCCACCATGTGCAACTGTGGGGTCTTGAACATACGCGACCTGCAAAAGGACGCAAAACTGACGTTGGTGTCTGCAACGAGCATAGTCGAGGGCGGTGCCCACGATGTAATACTCAAAGAGCAGACTGCAATAAAATAAGGAGGGTTAGCCGTATGAAGCACAAAGGAATACTTATTGTCGACCTTGGCGGGCAGAATAGCCAGCGAGTGGCCAGAAGGGTTCGGGAGGCAAACGTGTACTGCGAAATAGCGCCGATAAGCAAGCTTGACGACTTAGATCTGAAAAACGTGAAAGGCGTCATAGTCGACGCCCCGCCGGATCCGCCGGATACGGCTTCGAGCTACAGCATTGTTTCAGGCAAGGAAATAAAGACGCTGGTCTGCGGCGCCCCAAACCCGGAGGGGGAAGAGTACCCTGAGCTTGGGGAGTTTTTGTTCAGCGAATGCAATTGCGAACCCACGTGGACGATGAAAAATTTTGCTGACGAGATGATTGGCGAGATCAGGCAGACGGTTGGCAGCAAGAAGGTCCTGTGTGCATTGTCAGGAGGCGTCGATTCGTCTGTTTCGGCACTGCTGGTTCACAAAGCCATCGGGGACAACCTGACTTGCGTGTTTGTAGACCACGGCTTGCTGAGGAAGGGTGAAGCGCAGCAGGTGATGGAAACCTATGGGCGGCAGTTCAGCATGAGAATAAGGCATATCGACGCGAGCAAGCGGTTTTTGGGCAAGCTGGCTGGTGTTGTCAATCCTGAGCAGAAGAGGAAGATAATAGGCGCTGAATTCATAAAAGTCTTTGAGGACGAAGCCAAGAGGATTGAGGGCGAATACGGCGAAATGTCGTTCCTGCTGCAAGGGACGATATACCCTGACGTGGTGGAAAGCGGCATCGGGCAGGCGAAGCTGGTCAAGAGCCACCACAACGTGGGCGGTTTGCCGAAAAACATGAAGCTGGAGCTTCTCGAACCTTTGCGGTACCTGTTCAAAGACGAAGTGCGGAGGCTTGGCGAGGAGCTCGGTATCGCGAAAGAGCTTGTCTGGCGGCAGCCCTTCCCGGGTCCGGGCCTTGGGGTCAGGTGCATGGGCGAGATAACCGAAGAAAAGCTGGAAATATTAAGGGAGTCCGACGCGATACTGCGGGCGGAAATCGAAGGCGCCGGGTTGGAAAAAGACCTGTGGCAGTATTTCACCGTCCTTCCTGACATCAGGAGCGTGGGCGTCAGGGGAGACGCCAGGACTTACGACTGCACTGTCGGGATACGGGCAGTAACATCGGTAGACGCCATGAGCTGCGACTGGGCGAGGCTGCCCTTTGACGTGGTGGGGAGGATTTCAAAAAGGATAGTCAACGAGGTAAGGGGCGTGAACAGGGTGGTGTATGACGTCACAGAAAAACCGCCGTCGACGATCGAGTGGGAATGACCTATTACAGATGGATCTTATTAAAATTTATTTTTCAATTAAAATGTGATATATTAGGAATAGAAGGATGCGGAGATAATGAGTTGTAATAATGACCAATTAAAATTTAGTGTTTTTATTATCAATCAAATTTCACAGGCTATAAAAAAACCTACGGCTGTTGTGTATAAGTTTCTTTCTGAATCAGGTATTTTAGATGATTATATCATCAGTTGCTATGATTCACTGCATACATTGGGTCGAGAATATCTTATAGAAGATATCACAGAGATGTTAAATGACAGGGGTATATCTGTTAAAATAAAAAAAGGGCATTTTGAATTGAGCTGATATACTTACTTACTTACTTATTTATCAATCCGAAAACGGCGACACAAGAATCGACGTGTACCTTGAAGAAGGAACAGTCTGGCTTTCGCAATCGTTGATTGCCGAGCTATATCAGACCACGCCACAAAATATTATAATTATAATGCACACGCGAAACATCTATAAAGAAGGCGAACTGGACGAAGCGACACTTGTAAGCAATCCTTACAAGTTCAAATTGAGGGCAACCGCTCCGTTAAACGTAACGTGAAGTTCTACAATCTTGACATGATTCTCGCCATCGGCTACCGTGTGCGTTC
>WRJK01000195.1 GCA_009782285.1 Clostridiales bacterium | reverse complement strand
CATCGCCAAGGAACTAAGGGGCAAAATATCAGAAATCCCTGACGTAACCGAAGCTGTTGTCGATATCACGGAAGGAAACCCTGAAATACGGGTTTCGATAGACAGAAACACCGCAGCCTATTACGGCATATCAGCCTATCAGCTCGCAAATGGGCTGTCTTCGGCACTTTCCGGCACTTCGGCGACAAAACTTAAAATAGCGGGGAACGAGGTCGACGTAATCCTTTCCCTACCGGGTGCCTTTAAACAATCTGTAGACAACATGAAGCAGATCATGATAACGGGCACTTCTGGGATCCCTGTCCCCGTTGGTCAAATTGCTTCATTTGAATACGGAAACGCCCCTGACATGATAAGCAGGATAAACCAGCAGCGCTTCATCACCATTGACATAAACTTTGACACCAGCGACCTTGCAGGCTCTGCCGCAAATGTAACAGCCCTTGTGGGAAACCACCCCTTCCCCGATGGCTATTATTTCGAAACGACCGGCATGCAAGAAGAGATGTTGGACGCCTTCGGAAGCCTGTTTCAAGCCCTGCTGGTATCCATCGCCCTTGTTTACCTTTTGCTGGCCGCACAATTTGAATCGCTGGTGCTGCCTTCAATCGTGGCGACATCAATACCCTTTGCAATGTCAGGCGCCTTCTTCGCCCTGTTCATAACGGGCACAAAACTCTCGATGACGTCGTTCCTCGGGCTTATCATGCTTGTGGGCATCGTCGTGAACAACGCAATCCTGCTAGTCGAGTTCATAACTCAGAATAAAAAGGTGATGGACAGGGACGAGGCTCTGGTTCAGGCAGGGAAAGTAAGGCTCCGCCCAATCCTCATGACGTCACTGACAACATGCGTCGGGATGATACCCATATCGCTTGGCCTGGGCGAGGGTACGGAAATGCTCGCCCCCATGGGGATAGCCATTATCGGCGGGCTTATCGCCTCAACCTTGGTAACCTTGATTTTCGTGCCGGTGCTGTACTCCATAATCGACGACGGCAAAAACAAAAGGCTGCTCAAAAAAGAACAGAAACAACAGCGGATATCCGCTTTGGAAGCAAGATGGCTTGTGGAGGATAGCAAAAATGTCTGATAAAAAAGAAAAAAAACGAGAACTTATCCTCGACACCGCATTTGAATTGATACTCGAACGCGGGTATTTGAATACGAAAATCATAGACATCGCAAACAAAGCCGGGATTGGGAAAGGCACCCTGTACGAATATTTCGAGAGCAAGGAAGCCCTCATCTTGGAACTAGTCAACACACGCGTCAGGCGTGACTATGAAAAAGTTTGCGAGGCGATGGAAAAAGCCCCTGGCAGCAAAGAAAAACTCACAGAATATTTTAGGCTGGAAATTGAAACCATTGTCAGGTACAGATCCAACTTTAGCGACTTCAAAAGCGAGTTTATGAACGACGCCAGCGAAATATCAACGAAAGTCGTGGAAGCGGTGCACAGCATCATTTTCCACCAGTTCGAAGCGATCAACAATGTAATCCAGCAAGGCATCGAGGCAGGGGAATTCAGAAATGTCGACCCCTATTTGGCTTCTGCCTGCTTTATGGGGAGCATCAGCTTCTACCTCAGCATGCTCCATGGCGGCATGGCTTGCCCGGAAGCGGGGGAATTCAAAAACGCCAACTTTTCGGAAAAAGGCGACGCTTTTCTCGACTGCATATTTAATGGCCTGCTAGCGAGGGGTGAATAAATGTCACGATTCACGCAGATAGAGCGGGACGGGTTGTTCGAACTGACCAATGTAGCCCGTGTTGAACTCTCTTCCTCTAAATACTATAACGAAGACCTAGCCCCCTCCTCGCTTTCGCAGAGGACTTGGACCACTTACAACATTGCCTCGCTTTGGATTGGCATGTCTATATGCATCCCCTCCTTCACCATGGCCTCAGGGCTTGTAGGCCTAGGCCTTTCACCTTGGGCAGCTGTTATGAACGTCGCCCTTGGAAATCTCATTGTCCTCGTCCCTATGCAGCTCAACTCTCACGCTGGGACAAAATACGGCATACCCTTCCCTGTTTTCGCACGGATGGCCTTTGGGCCAGCCGGCGCACATATCCCGTCGCTATCCCGGGCGCTTGCCGCCTGCGGATGGTGCGCTATACAAAGCTGGATTGGTGGTGCGGCGGTTGCAGTTTTCATTGGCGCTTTTTTTAAGCCATTTAGAAATATGGTCCCCTTCAACCTGATGGGCATCCCTGTCGACCCAGCTCAGCTGATAGGGTTCTTCGTCTTCCTTGGCATTGTCCTTCTTGTCTCCGTTAGGGGGCCTTCCGCCATCAAATGGATGGAAGCTATAGGCGCGCCTGTTCTGATAGCTTTGTCCTTGGCGCTGCTTATATGGTCGACCGACATCGTTTTTAAAGACGGCCATGGAATTGGCGCAATACTTCAGGCACAAACAAACACTCAAGCTGTCGCCACTCATGGCGGCTATCTTTTCGTGTTCCTCGCCGGGCTCACAGCCAGCATCTCGCTCTGGTCCACCATGGCCCTCAACATACCTGACTTTTCAAGGTACGCCAAATCGCAAAGATCCCAGTTCCGGGGCCAGCTCTTTGGCATGCCGTTCATGATGTTCTTTTGCGCGTTCGTGGGCGCATATTTTGCCCAATCCACATTCATCGTGTTTGGAGAAGCCACCTTTGACCCGACGAAGGTTTTGTACCAGCTTGAAAACCCTATAGTTGCGGTGATTGTTTCCTTGGGTGTTATTTTTGCCACGTTGACGACGAACATAGCAGCCAATGTTGTCGCGCCCGCTAATGGTTTTTCAAACTGTCTGCCAAAGAAGGTTTCGTACAAAACAGGTGCGGCAATAGCCTGCTTGCTTACTGTCCTGTACCGGCCTTGGTG
>WRJK01000194.1 GCA_009782285.1 Clostridiales bacterium | reverse complement strand
TTATGCGTTTACGCAAATCACTTGACAACGGCTTCGGCATACTGATAACATCCTTTCTTTGTAGATGTCTACAGTATATTATATGGTATATGTTATATCAAATTACTATAGTCAAACCACTTTAAAAGCAAGCCAAGAGAGCCTGATCAAAAGAGTCATAGAATTGTAAGGAAGCACGCAGTTTTTGCTTAAGCCAAGCCCACCTATACTCAATCGGATTGAGGTCAGGGGAATACGGCGGTAAGAACACGATATCACATCGATTCCTTTTCGCCAAATCCAACAGAACAGACTTTCTATGAAAAGTAGCATTGTCGAGGACTATAGTAGATCCTTCTCCAATCTCATGCAAGAGGCAGTGCTCAAACCAAAATTCAAACAAATGGCTGTCCGTCGTTCCATCATACTCCAGCGGAGCGACCCACTGTCCCTGACATATGCCTGCAACAAGATTCGTACGTTTGAATTTGCGACCACTGACTTTGGCGAAAACCTTCTGTCCGCGCTGTGCTCTTGCATATGCCCGGTAAAGACATTGCTCAATTCCTGTTTCATCAACGAATACAAGGTTTTTCGGCGATATGTTTTTTAGCTTGCCCACAAAGTTCTGGCGAGCGCTTTCGTCAGCTTCCCGATAAATCGTTGTTTTTTTTTCGTGTTATTCGTAATCGCTTTAGCGCTTTCTGAATCGCATACAACCTCACGCCAAAAGCCTCAGCCATCTCACGCTGATATGCATCAGGGTGAGCCTCAACATACTCCCGTAACTTCGCAGGGTCTATTTTTCGCCATGTCTCCCGTTCGTTTAGCAGCTAGCCAATAGGGAAGCGAAGCCCGGACGCGTTAAAGGAGTTTGACGCGAGCGGGAAATTTATTTTAAAGAATTGTCGAAAAAGACTAGCGCAATAATACGCAGTATGGTATAATGAGCATAACCTAGCGAAAGGAAGCGCTGCTCATGTACCTTAAGCGCACACCATTAAAAACCGGGAGGGTATACCTCTCAATCGTCGACGGCTATTATGACAAGGAAAAGAAATACTCCAGGCAGGTCACACTGGAGAACCTCGGCTATCTGGACGAGTTGGAAACGGAATATGACGACCCTGTCGCTTTCTTCAGGCAGCGGGTTGAGGCGATGAAAAAGGAGAAAGCACAAAAGAATGCTCCGTTAGTATTTGAGTTCTTCCATAAAGATACAATACCTACGGACATTCAACTGCGGAAGAATATCGGCTATGCCGTTCCTAGCAAAATATATCACAAGCTCGGCATACATACTTTTCTCGTAAACAGGCAGCGGCATAGCAACGAGGAGTACGACGCGAATGCAATCATGAAAATGCTTGTGTTCCAGAGGCTGCTTGCGCCTGCATCAAAAAAGAAGACCTATGAGAACAAGGACTACCTGTTTGAAAGCTGCGATTTTTCCCTTGACGATGTTTACCGCTGCCTCACTTTCCTAAATGAACGGAAAGAGGCCCTGCAACTATGGCTGCACCGGAATATCCAAGAACACTTCGGGCGTGATACGAGATTGGTCTATTACGACGTCACCAACTATCATTTTGAGGTAGACGGCCCGGAAGGCTACATCAAGTTAAGGAAAGGGGACGATAAACACGTCCCGGACGGCATGCGAAAAAAAGGCGTTGCAAAGAACCACAAACCCGACCCGATCGTGCAGATGGGGCTGTTCATGGACAACAACAGTATCCCGATCACATACCAGCTATTTCCAGGCAATACGAACGACTGTATGACGTACCGGCCAAACCTCTACCAGGTCAAGCGGAAGTTCAAGCTCGGCAGGGCCATTGTGGTGGCGGACAAGGGCATGTGTACCGGCGATAATATCTGGTACACCCTTTCCGCAAACGACGGGTATGTATTCAGCATGTCGGTAAGGGGCGCGAGCGAGAAAACGAAGAGCTACGTCCTTGACGAAGATGGGTATAAGTGGCTGGGGGATGAATACAAGAGCAAATCCCGGAAAGAGCCGAGGAAGATACATATCCATATGGCTGACGGCGGCAAGATGGACAAGATGGTGGACGAGAAGCAGGTGGTATTCTACAGTGTCAAGTATGACAAACGCGCGAAAGCCGAGCGTGCGCTGGTCCTCGCGAAAGCCCAGGACCTAATCGCAAACCCAAGCAAGTATAGCCGCGCCACTTCATATGGTGCGGCTGGCTATATCAAGAATTTGAAATACGATAAAAAGACAGGGGAAGTACTGGATACCGGGACGGCCCTACTGATCGACTGGGACAAAGTCAGGGAAGAAGAGAAGCTGGACGGCTACTATATGATAGTCACCAGCGAGATGGAGAACAGCGACGACTGGGTCATCGACACGTACCGCGGATTATGGAGGATCGAGGAGTCTTTTAGAATCATCAAGCACGAGCTTGACGCATGCCCGGTTTTTGTCTCCTCGCCAGACCACATAGAAGCCCACTTCCTCGTCTGTTTCGTCGCCCTTGTCATAGCGCGGCTACTCGAACTGATTATGAAACGGAAGTACAGTATCGGGGAAATGCTCGCAAGTCTCGGCAAAGCCGAATGCACTTACTTGCAGCAGAACTACTACCTGTTTGATTATTGCGATGCGATTCTTGAGAATCTCGGTAATGAGTTCAGCGTTGATTTTACCAAAAGGGTCAGGTCACTCGCCGATATAAAAAATATCTTGGCCTCCGCCAAAACTTGATCTTTACGCTATCTTTTCCTGACTTCCATTTCGACCGCTAAAGCCTTCCCTTTCATAGGCTCTCGCGCTCTCTTTTTGCTCTTTGTTGCAAAACGCAGGGTATAAAACAAGATAGATTTGCGAACGCAAAAAATAAAACCGAACTGCTTCTTGATTTTTCTTTAGCCTTGTGCTATACTAATTTTATCAGGAGGGCTT
>WRJK01000193.1 GCA_009782285.1 Clostridiales bacterium | reverse complement strand
TTCCAAAACACCTGAGATAACTCTGTTTTTGAACCCGATTGCCAATTCTTATGAGCGCTTCGGCAAGTTCGACGCACCTAAATACGTTTCTTGGTCGCATCAAAACCATGCGCAGCTGATAAGGTTTCCCGCCGCGACATGCGATCGGCTGAGGGTCGAGCTCCGCTCCCCAGACCCGTCAACTAACCCGTACCTTGCTTTTGCGCTGATTATTGCAGCAGGCCTTGACGGGGTGGAAAACGGTTTGCAGCTGCCACCCTCAGTGGACGTGGACCTTCGAAAAGCGGGGACCGGCGTAACAGAAACGCTTGAGCAACTGCCTGGCAGCCTAAACCAGGCCATTGATGTTGCAGAGGGCAGCAGTTTCGTGAGGAATACAATAGGGGAAGAGTTGCTTGCAAAGTTCCTTGCAGTAAAGAAAGTTGAAGCGGCAGATTTCGCCGCCGCTGTGGACAAAGCTGTGTTTTACAGGCAACGTTTTTTTGATGTCATATAAACCACCGGCAACGGCGCTGAAGTGGGAAAGGCCCGCATAATGAGCTCCCGATAAGGGGAACTATTATGCGGGCCTTTCCAACAACATGTTCTAAGGTATAGGAGAACGGTTATTTAGTGTAATTGATAAATACGTCAATCAAGTCTAGCATGTCCACAACGCCGTTTTCATTCACGTCAGCGACTTTTGCAGTCAGCGGGTTGCCCCAGGCGTCGTTCACTTTGACGAAGCTTTTCCACTCAGGATCAGAAGCTTTAAAGCCGCAGTATAGTAGCACAATGCCAAGGTCAAGGGCGTCTACCTTGCCGTCCCTGTTCAGGTCGTATTTATTATAAGCGACAGTCGTTTTAGCTTTGCCCCCCTTAATAACTGCGTCAAGATATGTGGTCGTGCCCCCGTAGAGCCCGGTTACCTTGGCGCCTGTTAGGCTCATCGCCGCATTGCCGAAGCCTTTAGGCGTGTAGACAAATGTTGCGATGTCCGCATCGCCTGTAAATCCGGTCGAATCGCCCGCTTCATAAGTCAGGGTGGTTTCACCTTTCCAAGTGTTGCCCGATGTGTTGACCCAAAGGATGTTATTTATGGGGTCAAAACCGTTTGCACCGGCAAGCGCTTTGCCGGCCAGCATACTGCCGTCGATTTCGAATTCAAGTTCAACGGTCAGCACGTCAGTGGCGCCAGCAAGGGAAAGAGTATAAGCTGCGTCTCCGCCAATGTAACTCACATCCGCTGCGGAAAGGCTCACAAAGACGGTGGTTTCCGGAGTGTACGATGGCAGCGCGCTGAATGAGGGCACGAAGTTCCCGGCAGTTCCCGCTGCCTTGAAAGCTCTGAGTTCAGCGAGTATTTTCTTAGCGTATTCATATGATTCTTCGCTAAGGTACATCGAAAACTCGGTGGCGGCTTTTTCAACCGCCTCGCGGCCTTGATCTTTCAGCAACCTCAGCATGTACATGTCTATGTATGCTTGCTGTTCAATCAACGACTTCTGGTAATCTTCCCAGAAAGCCCTTACTCCGTTGCCTATACGAGCCCTTTCCGCAAGATTTGTCAAGTTGCATTCCGTGTGGAGTTGACGGAAAACCCAGTAAACAGAGTTGTTGTCCGGATCTGCGGCGTTGTACCCTGTTGGGCCTGTGGGGCTGTTTCTGCCCACGTCCGGTGAATACATCTTGTCAAAAGCGTCAGTTACAAGGTTTGCATAGTATGGGATAAACACGCCGAATTCAGGTGGAGCCATGGTCATCCACATCACTGTGGCTAATTCAGAAGGCATATCAGGCCTGAGTTCATATACATGAGCCTCCACAGTGCCAGCTGCTGCGATGGATGACGCGGCTTCCCAATCGGTGCCTTCGCCCCTGCCTGCAAAGAACCTCATTATTTCATAGAGGGAGTATTTTCTGCCTGCCGGCGGGTCAAGGAAGAAGTTCATATACACGTTGCCGGGCACGTTCGCTGATATTTCAGCATCTTTGGTGTAGCCATATATCTGGCCCCATCCGGTCCTCATTCGGCCGGTTTGATGATTTGTCGTGCTTCCATAGGAATCGCAGACTTTTATTTTATTTAGGTTGCCGGGGTCTTTGGGGTCGCCGACGTATACGCCAGCCTGAACCGCAATGTCCACAAGCTTAGGGGAGCAGATGAAGTTTTCCGTGTCTGTGATGTCAACGACGCCATTAGGGCCTACATTGCCAGTGATGTTGGGCGAAAAACCTATCATGTCATCAGGGCATTTTGCCGCTACGTACTGATGCCCCGTAAGCCACTGGAAATACCAGACTTCATTGGGGTCGCTGAGGAACAGGCCCTCTCTGCCGCCGGCGCCCACGGTGTCTATTATCTTTGCCACTAGTTCGCAAGCGCCTCTTGCAGTCTCCGCCTGCATCAGCACGACCGCTGTGATGTCAACTTCCGTGAGGCCGCCGCTGTTTCTGGAAACAGCAGGGTCGAGGCTTGTCACTTGGCTCTTCATGCTGCTTAAGGATTCGGTGGCGGAAATGCCGACGCCCTTCTCGTTAATGCCCACTTCCGCATAGGGGAACGGATCGTTCCATTCGTTGAAGATGGAGTCCCTGTTGTAGGTGAAGCGGAGCGTCTTTGCAGGATAAGGCCACCTGAACCTAGGGGTGAATGTGGTTTGAGTCGCATTCCAAGAACCTGCAACGTAAAGATCCCCCTCATAGGCCTGCCAGTTGCCGTCATAGTTGTCGAACCTGACAGGGTCAATGGTGTATGTGGCAGCCTGTTCAACGTTGAAAAGCTTGGCGTAGTTTGCGCCTACGTCTTCAGTGCGCCCCCATATGCATGCGCCGTTTGCCGTCAGATCTTTGCCGAAGTAGAAGCTGGTGCATCCACGGCCGTCAACGTCTCCGTCGCCTGCCATTGCAGTTAGCGGTATCATGGTCAGGACCAGTGCGAGCGACAATGCGATCGCTGTTAATTTTCTTTTCATTAATCATTACCTCCT
>WRJK01000192.1 GCA_009782285.1 Clostridiales bacterium | reverse complement strand
GCTCTCGACCTTTAGGTGGACCATGACGCCGTTGTACGCCCCGTTCGGGGTGCTGGCGACGATGTTTACCGAAACTGGATATGGCGCAGTTCCTGCGTCAGCGACAAAGTCCTGCCCGTGCGCCGTCAGTGTCATGCCCGGCAGCAGCGTCAGCAGCAGCGCGACCACCACGATAAACGGCAGCGTTTTTTTTACTCTCTTTTTCTTTCTCATTTCCTCTCTTCCTCTCTCCTTTTAGAATTGAATGCCACTCCAAAATGTTTGACTATTATAGATATATAATATACCATCACGGTTACATCCCGGTTACATTTCGATTACATTAGTAAAAAAAATATAAACTCCTTAAATTTCAACGCTTCGGGAAACCCGAGCTCCTCTGCGAACCGAGATAAACCTTTACAGCTATTGTTACACGAAAAGGACAAATTGTCAACAAAAATAGTCTACTAACAGGGTAAATTTCTTGGTTTTTTTTAGATTTTTTTAGTCTATCCCCCGTTCCCCCCTCATCGGCGCTGCAGGGAGCAGCACAGTGACTTTCGTCCCCCTGCCTTCGCGGCTCTGGAGCTCTATGCTGCCGCCGTGCTCCTCCACTATCTGCTTCGATATGGCAAGGCCGAGGCCGGTTCCGCCCATAGCCCGCGACCTGGCTTTGTCCACCCTGAAAAACCTTTCGAACACCCTGGATATCTCGCTTTCTGGTATCCCTATGCCGTTGTCTGTTATGACGATGTGCGCCTTCCTGCCGCTTGCGAATGCGTCTATGTCGATCCTGCCGCCGGATTTGGTGTACTTTATCGCATTGCTCAGTATGTTAAGGATGACTTGCTCTATCCTGTCCTTGTCCACTACGACCCGGATGTCATCTCCGGGGTTGAAAATAGAGTTCAAATGCCGATTTTCCGTCTTTGCTGAAAACTCGATATTTTTAACGCAAGTCCTAAGCAGCGGGATCAGGTTGATTTCTTTTTTAAACCATTTCTCCTGTTTGTGATCCAGCCTGGAAAGGTGCAGCAGATCCTTTACCAGCCGGTTCATCCTGTCTGCCTCGCTGTCTATTATGGAAAGGAAGCTCTTTGCGGTTTCATCGCTAAGCGCAGGGCCGTCGAGCAGTGTCTCAGTGTAGCTCTTTATGGTTGTGAGCGGCGTTTTCAGCTCATGGGAAACGTTTGCCACAAAGTCCGTCTGCATGTCCTCCATCTTTTGCCGCTCCGTTATGTCCTGTATTATCATTATTATCCCGATGTCGCTGCCTTTTTCGTCTTTGAAGCGGTCGTAGCGCACCGCATAGGTCGAACCCCCTGCGGAAAACGTCTCTGCTGCGACCCCGCTTTCGCATTTTTCAGCAAGCTCCTTGAGCGCCAGGTCTTCTTTCAGGTCCTTTATGATTTCGTCGTACAGCTTGTTTTCAAGGTCGTCAGCTTCAACTTTCAAAATCCTCATGGCAGTCTGGTTCGCATGTATTATCCGACCTGAAACGTCTATCGCCACAAGGCCGTCCGCCATGTAGCGCAGTATAGTCTCCAGCTTGCTTTTTTCGCTTGACATCTGCAGGAGGGTGTTTGACAGCTGTGCCCTCAGCTCGTTGAACATCCAAGCGAGCTGGCCTATTTCGTCGCCTGACTTCACGCTAACTTCTTGGCTGAAATCGCCTTTCGCCATTCCTGCGGCTTTTTGCGTCACTTCCTTGATAGGGACGGTTATGGTTTTTGAAATGAGGAACCCCATGATGATGGTGACGACAAGGGCAAGGAGCATGGCGTTGACGAAAATCTGCTTGGACTGGTCGATGGTGTCGTGAATCCCGGTCATGTCCGCCCTGACGTAAACAACCCCCGTCACAGCATCCGAATGCCGCACGGGGAACGCAAGGTTCATTATGGGTATCGAAGCGTCCTGCCCTGTTATGGTGCCTGTAGATTCCGCAGCTTCGCCCAAAACCAAGGCTTTGAGTATGACGTCGCTGTCGAGTGTGCCGATCACCCCTCTGCCTTCGTTTTCCATGTTGGAAGCGACCACCTTCATGTTGCTGTCTATGACGAACAGCTCTTCTTGTATGGTCCTGGCCCACGCGGCGTTGACGTTTGACTGGATCTCAGTGCTGCTGCCTGCCAAATCCTGATAGTTTCCCAAAGAAATAAGGATGCCCCCCTGAACGGTGTTCGTCAGGTTCCCCCTTACTGAATTGATGTAGTACCTTTCAAGGCTGCCCATGATGAACACGCCTATTATTGCAATCGCAATGAAAACCAGCGTGCAGTAAATAAGCACAATTTTCCATCTCAACGTGAGGCCTTTTTTGTAAATGTTCACAGCCATCGGCTACGGCCTCCTGAAGTAGTAACCTATCCCTCTTTTGGTCATGACGTATTGCGGCTCGCTTGAATCGTCCTCGAGCTTCTCCCTCAGCCTCCTGATGGTGACGTCCACGGTCCTGATGTCGCCGTAGTACTCGTAGCCCCAGACTTCCTCAAGCAGCTGCTCCCTTGAAAAGACTTTGTTTTCCCGTTCTGCCAAGTATTTCAGCAGCTCGAATTCCCTCAGCGTAAGCTCCAGTGCGTTACCGTCTTTCCTTGCTTCGTACCGGTTCATGTCGATTTCAAGGTTTCCGAACACCTGCACGTCTGCCGGCTCGCCCTGCAGCCCTTCGACGATTTCCGTCCGTCTAATGTTGGCTTTTATCCTGGCTATCAGCTCCCTCATGCCGAAGGGCTTGGTTATGTAGTCGTCGGCGCCCAGCTCCAGCCCCAGCACTTTGTCCACTTCTTCTTCCTTCGCAGTCAGCATTATGATGGGGATCGTGCTGGTCTCCCTAATCTTCTTGCACACCGCAAACCCGTCCATAACCGGAAGCATCACGTCAAGCAATATCAAGTCGGGGTTTTTCTCCAGCGCACTGGCCAGCCCGGTTTGACCGTCAAAAGCCGTGTCCACCTCAAAACCTTCTTTTTCGAGATTGAACTTGATGATGTCAGATATTGATTTTTCATCTTCT
>WRJK01000191.1 GCA_009782285.1 Clostridiales bacterium | reverse complement strand
TGATAAACCCCTTTTCGCTGCTCAGCTTCTTCGATCAAGAGAGGTTCGCGAGCTTCTGGTACGCCAGCGGCACGCCGAAGTTCCTTATGGAGCTGATGATAAAGGACCCGGGAGTGTACGCAAACCTGAAAAACCTGAGAATAACGGGGCTCATGCTGGACACAACCGAAATTGGCAAGATCGAAGCGGAGCTGCTGCTGTTCCAGACCGGGTACCTTACGGTGAAAGAAATAGCATACGACATGAACGAAGAAGTCTTTGTTCTGGGCATGCCGAATTCAGAAGTCAGAAAAGCCTTCGACTTGCACGTGGCGACAGCCTTTACGGGGAAAAAGCAGGCATACGTCAAGAATGCCCAGCTGGATATCGCGGAAGCGCTGCAAGGCGGCGACCTGCAAAAGGTCCTTGAGCTGCTGAGGGGCCTGTTTGCCTCGATCCCATACGAGATCCACGTGGACCGCGAGGCGTACTACCATTCGGTGTTCTACGCAGTGATGAACGTTTTGGGGTTTGACATCGACGCGGAGGTGTCCACAGCCGGCGGCAGGGTGGACGCCGTGATGGAGCTTGAGGACAAAGCCTACGTCATTGAGTTCAAGTATGGGAAGTGCGAACAGGGCGCATCCCAGGAAGAAAAGAAAAAGCTGTTCGAAAAAGCCTTGGGCGAAGGCATGGGGCAGATTAAGAGCAGGGGATACGCCAAGAAATACGAAGGAAGCGGGAAAAAAGTGCATTTGGCGGCTTTCGCGTTCCTTGGCAGGGACGACATAGAAATGAGGGTGGAATAAAAATGCGCAAATTCAACGTGGCCGGGCTGTGCGTCCCATCAGAGGACTACATGGTGGACATAAGCGGCAAGCTGAAACAGATAATGGAGCTGATAGGCAGCGGCAGCTATTTCACTATAAACCGTGCGAGGCAGTACGGCAAAACAACTACGCTGGACATGATTGAAAAGGCGTTGCCTGAAGAATACACCGCCGCATCAATCAGTTTTGAAGGACTGGGAGACGAAAGTTTTGCGTCGCCCGAGGCGTTTTGCCATGAATTCATGGAATTGGTGCAGGAAGCCTTGGAATTTGCTAATGTTTCCGACGAATACAAAGAAAGCTGGTTCGACGGCCAGGTTGCCACATTCAAAAAATTAAGCAGGCACATTACAAAAATGTGCAAAGGCAAAAAGCTGGTGCTGCTGATAGACGAAGTCGACAAGACGAGCGACAACCGGGTTTTCCTTCATTTTCTGGGGGTTCTTCGCGACAAGTTCCTTCAAAAGAAAAGAGGCAAAGACTATACGTTCCACAGCGTGATACTGGCAGGGGTGTACAACATCAAAAACATTAAGCTGAAAATGATCAACGAAGGCTCGTATGTACCGTCAGACACGGAAAACAAGCTGTACAACTCTCCTTGGAACATAGCATCCGACTTCGAAGTTGACATGTCGTTTGGCCCAGAAGAGATAGCTACCATGCTTTCGCAGTACGAGGCTGACCACAACACTGGCATGGACATACCCGCCGTATCTGATGAAATCCACCGCTATACGGACGGCTACCCGTTCCTGGTGTCAAGGATCTGCAAGCACATCGACGAGAAACTCGGGCGGGACTGGACAGCGGAAGGCGTGTACAACGCGGTGAAAATACTGGCAGCGGAAAAAAACACGCTGTCCGACGACATAGTCAAGAACTTGGAAAGCAACAAAGACCTGCACGACTTAGTTTACAACATCCTGATTAAAGGCGAGGCAAAGAAATTCGTCGCAAACGACCCTCTTATAGACTTGGGCGCCATGTTCGGGTTCATCACGAGCTCCGGCGGAAAAGCGGCCGTTTCGAACAGGGTTTTCGAACTGGTGATGGCCGACTATTTCATATCAAAAGAGTCGCGCTCAAGCGTAAACAAGCGCATAAGCGGCGTCCTGCAGAACGACGTGGTGATAGGCGGCAGGTTCGACATGGAGCTGTGCCTGCGCAAGTTTGCCGAGCATTACGCCAGAATATTCAGCGAACGCGACTACGAGTTCCTTGAAAACCATGGCCGTTTGCTGTTCCTCACGTACCTTGCGCCGCTCATCAACGGGCAGGGCTTCTACCACATGGAAAGCCAGTTCACCGACCTGCGCCGCATGGACGTGGTCGTGGACTTCGGGCTTGACCAGTTCATCCTTGAGCTCAAGCTGTGGCGCGGCGAGTCCAAGCACGAGGAGGCTTACGAACAGCTCCTTGGCTACATGGGCAGCAAGAACGCCGACGCCGGCTACCTGCTGACATTCGATTTCCGCAAGGGCACAAACAAAGCACCCCGCGCCGAGTGGGTGGATTTCGGTGCGAGGCGGATATTTGACGTTGTGGTGTAAGAATCAAGTTAAAATCTCAAAACAAAGCTTGAAGGGGGCTGTTGAAACAATTTGTTTCAACAGCCCCCTTAAAAAAGCATCAAAATGATTCTTTTTGAATCTCTTTCCATTTCCGCAGTGAGATCCCATAATTGATATTATTTGCGAAAGAAGGAAGTGGAGAAATGAAAACATATGGCTATATCCGAGTGTCAAGCATTGACCAGAACGAGGACAGGCAGAGCATTGCTTTGCGCGAATTGGAAGTGCCCCCAGAACAGACGTACACTGACAAAATATCCGGCAGCAGTTTTGACCGTCCGGCGTACAAGTTGCTTGTTGAAAAGCTCAAAGCCGGTGATGTCGTGTACATAAAAAGCATCGACAGGCTTGGGCGTAATTACGAAGAAATCCAAAACCAGTGGCGCATTCTGACGAAAGAAAAGGGCATTGACATCGCCGTCATCGACATGCCGCTCCTAGACACCCGGCGGGACAAAGACTTGATGGGGACGTTCATTGCGGATTTGGTACTGCAAATCCTCTCGTTTATGGCAGAAAGCTTATGCACATCAAATTTAATGCCCAGGATTTTTGTAAACCGTTGAAAATACAGACAGTCACGACCAAATCCTGAGCATTATTCATATATAATCTTCTTGA
>WRJK01000190.1 GCA_009782285.1 Clostridiales bacterium | reverse complement strand
ATATGTCTGCAACGGCTGCTTTGAAGAATCCAGGTGTGTTTTGCGCAAGAAGTACTACATCAACAAAAAAGCCCACGAAGCCTACCGCGAAACACTTGTCGAGTCGCGTGCCGGGGCCAATATTTCAGAGGGCGAGCTTCTTGCGCTCGATGAATTCGTCAGCCCCCTGATCAGGAGGGGGCAGTCAGTCCATCACATCGTCGCGAACAACCCCGACCAATTCAGCGTCAGCGAAAAATCCATCTACCGTTATGTTGACGGCGGGCTGCTTAAAGCGAAAAACATCGACATGCCCCGGGTGTGCCGTCTTAAACCACGCAAATCCAAGCCGGTTTTGCACAAGGTCGACAGCGGGTGCCGTATTGGGCGCACTTATGCCGACTTTGCCGCTTTCATGGAAACTTCCGGGCTTTCCGTTGTTGAGATGGATTCTGTCATTGGGCGTGTCGGCGGCAAGGTTTTGCTCACTTTCATGTTCAAATCATGTGACCTGATGCTCGCTTTTATCAGGGAACGCAACACCTCGCAGTCGGTGATCGACGTCTTTGACCGGCTTTATGGCACGCTCGGCGCAGATTGTTTCAAGGCTTTGTTCCCGGTTGTCCTCACCGACAACGGGTCGGAGTTTTCAAATCCGACGGCGCTGGAGTTTGACGCGCTGGGGAATGGAAGAACCAAAATCTTCTATTGCGACCCCTGTGCGTCGTTCCAAAAACCGAATGTGGAGCTGAATCACGAATTCATAAGGAAAATCTTGCCGAAGGGCAAGCCTTTCGACGCCCTCGCCCAAGAGGACGTCAACCTTATGATGTCACACATAAACTCCTATTCCAGAGAGAAACTGGGCGACAAATCCCCATTTGACACGTTCGGTTTCCTCTATGGATACACCATTCTCGACAGGTTGGGCCTTTTCAGAGTCCCTGCCAACGAGATTTTGCTGAAGCCGGCGCTCCTCAAATAGCAGCCGGCTGAATTCGCAATGCGGGACACTATGGTTCAATGCACCTTTTGTTTGGGGGCGGATTTACCCTGTCCGAAAAAACAGATTTTCGCGCCCTCTGCTTCAGCTTACCATTTTTCATTCGTCTCGACAATACATTCGCATGAAAAACGGCAATATCGCCCCGGTTTTCCCCTGATATTGCCGTTCTTTTCCATATTTGCTGCAACTGCTCAACATTTACTTTGTCAAAGGTTGCATTTGCTTTGACTACCCACCTCATTTTAATTAATGTGTACCCTTTGTCAAGGACAATTTTCAAATAGTAAAAGTTAATCTTAGGACTTTGGAGGTATACTGTAACTGCTTTACCGACGCGGAGGATAGGGCAACGCTGAGGAGCGACCTGAGCGCCGTGCCGGGTTTGCGGGAGGCAGTATGCTTCGGTATACTGCCTTGTTACTGCCTCCTGGAAACTAAAGCGATAAACCTCGGGGCCCGGGGCAGCGCCCCGGAAGTCACTTTTTGTACTCCTGCAAGGGATAGAAACCTGTCGTCACATAGCAGTAGTATTCACGGGGCGAGAGTTTCGCTAAACTCCACTGGTAGCGCTCGTTGTTGTAATAGTCCATCCAGTCATCCACAAGTTCCTTTACCTGCGGGAAGTCGTCCTTCTTGGAGAGCTCGTATGCGATCTCGTCCTTCATGTGCCCGAAGAAGCTCTCCTGTGGGGCGTTGTCCCAGCAGTTCCCCTTTCGCGACATAGACTGGACGAATTCGGCGTCCCGGAGCATGTCAATAAAGGCCGCGCTTGTGTAGTGGAAGCCCTGGTCGCTGTGGACGATGGTGTGGTAATCGAGCGCACTGCCGTGCTTTTCTATCAGCTGCGCCACCGTGTCGAGCACGAAGTCCACTTTCAGGCTCATGCTGACCTCAAACGCCAGTATCTCGTGAGTGTACGCGTCAAGGATCGTGGACAGGAAGCAACGCCCGGTGCGGAAAGGCAGGTATGTTATGTCAGTCAGCAGAACCTTGCGGATGCCATAACCCCTGAAATTCCGGTCGACAACGTTCTCGGCGACCTTGTTGGTTCGCAACGCCTTCGCTATCCTGCGGTAAGGGTTCGCTTTGCGGATGGGGCAGAACAGTCCGTATTTGTTCATCAGGCGGCGGATTTTCTTCAGGTTCATCCGTATGTCACGGTGCAGGAGCGTCATGTAGATGCTCCGAGCGCCTTTAGCGTAGCCCCTGATGTTGTAGGCCTCCACTATCAGCGCGAAATCCGCTTTGTCCTGCCTCTCGCGCATGTCGCGTACGGGAGCGGCGTCGAGCCAGCGGTAATAGCCGGATCGGGAAATACCTGCAAGCCTGCATAGTTCGGAGATGCTCAGAAGGTTGCCAACCTGCGCGGTGGCGGCTTGGATCATGGCGAATTTCACTTCGGCCGGGGCTTCGATTCCCATCACCTCTTCACCCCCGAATCTGCCGAACGTATTTTTTTTAGAAACTCTACCACCTGCCGTAAATACGCCACTTCGTTTTCCAGGCTCTTGACACGCTTGCTGATGGCCCCTTCGTCATCTCCCTTCTCCTTTCCGCACAATGTGTTTCGCAAGTTCCTAAAGCCATCGCCGCGTTCGGCACACATATTGATGAACTGCTGAAACTTCATTACTCGCACGGGCCCGAGCGCTTCGGTGTCAATGCCATGATCCTGGAATATCTGCCACATGGGTTTGCCCGACAGAAGCTCTCCATATGCCTTCCGCTTGAACTCCTCCGTAAATGAGATGCTTAGATTGCTAACCCGTGCCACGCTCGGATTCTCTTTGAGGGCTAGAATCTGTTCCTCGGTGAAATGTTTCTTGCTCATGATGCACCATTCCCACCTCTTGACTGACTGGATACATCATATTCCTTTTGCCATTCCATGCTGTCCACCTTCAGGGATTCTACCAAATCGCGCTGTCCACATTATGGGGACGTACCGCAATTTTACCTTTTGTCGGTGTCCATTTTCATGGGTACAGTATAAGGGGGACATTTTATAGAAAGGTACAC
>WRJK01000189.1 GCA_009782285.1 Clostridiales bacterium | reverse complement strand
AGCCTGTCGCTCTCCGCCGGCACAGCAAACGCTATCGTCCGGAGGGTCAGCGCAAAGATACTCGGCAGCGGTTTTATGGATGCAGAGCGTTTCTTTATCTTGCTTTTTGAAAAGGTGCTGGGCGTCGACGAAACAAGCGCATGCGTGAACGGGAGGAACGCTTGGGTCCATACGGCGGTGACGGCCAATGTCACCCTTCTGAGCGCCCATTGGCGGCGCGGTTACGAAGGCATGGTTTATGCCGGTGTATTGCAATTCTACACAATGACGATAATTTCAGATTGCTGGGCATCTTATTTTAATGAGAATTTTGGGTTTCAACATGCCGTTTGCAATGGCCATATTTTACGAGAACTCGTGGCAGCTGCTTACTTCAGGCAGCAGCGTTGGGCGGTAGAAATGTTCGATCTGCTCCTGGAGATTTTTACAGCGAAAAGGAACGCAGTCGAACAGGGGGATAAAAGCTTGCCCCAAGAATGCCTCGACGACGTCAGAAAAAGGTATCAGCGAATCGTAGCGGATGGGTTTATCGAAATCGCTGATGAAAAGAAAGGGAAGACATATTCCCTACTCGAAAGGCTTAGAAAATTGGAAGACGCCGTCCTTGCCTTCGCTGTTGATTTCAACGTGGATTTTACTAATAATGCCAGCGAACAGTCCCTTCGGAACCTCAAGGTCGCCTTGCGGGCTATGGGTCAGTTCAAAACCATGACGGGTTTGGCGGATTATTGCATCATCCAGTCTTTTATGGACACTTGCCGAAAACAAGGACACAACCCGTTCGAAATGCTGCGGATCCTTTTGTCCGGCGGCGATATCATAGAAGCTGTCTTTGACGCTAAATATGCCGCACCGATCAAACAAATGATTAAGTTTACAGATATCGTTGCTGCGGGTGTTTCTGACGAAATAGAGGACGCTTTACTTGAGTTACCGATATCAATTACAGACGAACTCCGTGCGGCTGTTTCTTACGGCCGATTAAAAGTGTATAATGATCCTCCCCCTGTAATAACCTGAAAGTAGGGAAAACTATACTCAAAACATTTTCGTTGCCATCCCCAGCTTTTCCAAGTACAAGTTATCCATGGAGGTAGTCTCGGTTGCCCACCTCACTGACTTGAGTTTTGACGATATTTTAACTCCTTCGATAACGTCGAACCACTGGAGCTGAAGATATATCGGCGTGTTTTCCAGCCATGACAACAGCTTTTTTTCCAGCTTGATCTGCTCTTTTGATTTGTGAACGGATCCTTCGTCGGCTTTACCCAGGCTCGGCTTAATGCTCCTTACCTTTTCGCTGAGGAATTCGTAGTAGCAAAGGTTGACGAACTGAACGAACATCCGCCCGCGGAGCGTGTCTGCATCCCACACCCTCAAGCGGGTGCTGTCTGCGTGCTGCTTGCCCGACTTGAAGCATCCCTCAATGTACTCCCTCTTGCGGTATTTGGAAAGAGCGGAGAAGGGGTCTTTTTCGCTGTTTGAAACCAGCGCGAAGAATCCGTGGTACTGTTTCGCCTGGGCGCAGGCTTTTTCATTGTAGCCTATGCGCGTTGTTTTACCCCGCGTGCTGATCGCCAGATATTTTTTGGCCTTGTCCTGCGCCGCATCGCTAAGTTCTCCTGGCGGGACACCCTCTTCAAGCATCCTTTTTATCGATATGAGGTCTTGGTTGAAGGATTCGTCCTCACCGACATTTCTGGTGGCGTTGTAAAAGATATGCAGGTAGACTTTGCGGCGGAAGGTTTCCTCGTCCCCTTTGCTGAGACCGGCTTTCTTGCTCCCGTACTTCCTGACTTTCACGAAATCGCGCATGAGGATGACTGTCAACCCGTGCGTCGAGGGGTCAAACGGGCATACGGAAGAAAGCTTCCCCATCTCCTGCCTGTGGCTGTCGATCTCGGGCCGGATCCATTTGAGGTTCGTCTTCGCCAGCGTGACGAATCCGAAGCTGGCCTGGAACATCTCGGAAATATTCTTTTCGGAGTAGTAGCCGTTGTCGGTGACGACTTCCGCTTTTTTGACGCCCAGAGCCATAAGTTGCGACAGCGCATTGCTGATCGTGACGACGTCAGGCAGATTCCCCGGTTGCTTGGTGAATGCGATCGGCTGCCTCGTGTCGATCGAATACAGCGACAGGTACTTGACTGTTTTCAGCCCGTCGCCTGCTTTGTTGTACCCGTACCGCGCTTCGGCTTGGTTTTCCGAATACGTCGAAACAGTCGTCGAGTCATACGCTATTGCCACCCCGCTTGAAAGATCGCCGCACCTGCTCAGAAAAAAATTCTGCTGCAAGGCCTCGTCGGCACCGACGCTCCTGAACAGATCGTGGTATATGTCTTCTGAAATGCCCTCCGCATACGGGAGCGGGTGGTTGTACTGCCATGTGAGGATTCCCGGGAGGCTCTGCCCGTTTGTAGCCAGCAGATACCTTGCCAATGAAATGATCTTCTCGGCAGTGCCTGTGTCGGTGTTGCGGTAGATGGCGTCGTCGATACCCGAAGTCTTGCCTATGTGGCCGATGATGTTCATCATCCCGATGCGCGTCCTCGAAGCTGATATCCGGTCGGGGCTGCGGCCGCTGGCGTAGTCGTTCGCCGGCACAAATTCTGTGTTCATTTCAGCTTTCGCCTTTTTCGGGCGTGTCGGGACTGGAATTTCTGTGCCTTTTGGAATTTTGGCGACGAGCTTTGTAGACACCACTTTGTTGTATTTCTTCTCGGCATCGTATATGGTTTTCCGTTCCAGAATGTAGATGTCGCCGTTCTTTTGCCTGTTGTGGATTGTTCGTGTCTTGACTTCTTCCGAGATGTTTGACGGCATATCGGCTCCTCCTCAATTGTGTATATATTATTATATCATATACTCAATAGAAAAGCAAGAGAAAACGCCTGTTTTCAAGCGTTTTTTGCCTAAAATACCGGTCTATTTTACGAAGTCGCTAGTTTGAGTACAGGTTATCCAACTTTCAGGATACAGGTGAAGGAACAGGCAGAAAAATACG
>WRJK01000188.1 GCA_009782285.1 Clostridiales bacterium | reverse complement strand
GGCACGGTTTTCAAGAGGTCGCAGGCCGTGCCTGTAGAAGAGGGGACGGTCTTAAAAATCGGCTGTGGCGACCCTTCGTGGCCGTCCATGAACCCTGAAAGCGAACTCACCGAGTATTCGGTCAAAGTAACCTATGAGAAAGATGGGATCGCCGTTTGGGACGGCGAATCCACGGCAGAACCTACTCTGATTGACGGCGTGTACCAGATTTCAGACGGGGAGGAGCTGGCATGGTTCAGAGACAAGGTCAACAGCGAAATCGTATTCGGAAGCACAGCGTCAAATTCCAAGAGCAGCTACCTTTCTGCCGTATTGAAAAGCGACATAGACCTTGGCGGCCACGAGTGGGCGCCAATAGGCACTTACGGCCAAGTTAATTATTCCGTGGCCTGCGGGTATGCGGGCACATTTGACGGCAACGGCTATGCGATAAACGGGCTAAGCGTCACGACTGGGGCAGGCGGCTCAGGTTTGTTTGGAACCGCCTTTACGGGAGCTGTGATCAAAGATCTGACGGTGGCCGGTGAAATCAAGTCAGGGCAGTATTACGGCGGCATAGCCGCATACGCTTCCGCCGCGTCCATCACAAACTGCACAAGCTATGTTGACATCACAGTCGAAAAGGCGGGGAGCAGCCGCAGCTTTGCCGGCGGGATAGCAGGCTATATGGGTGACCCGAACTACATCTACACGCGCACATTGATAGAAAGTTGTGTGAACTACGGCACCATCAATGGCGTAGGCGATGCCAGCAGCTGGGTTGGCGGCATTGTAGGCAGCGCAAGCTACGGGATTGGCGTCAAAAATTGCGGCAACGAAGGGGTTGTAACAGGTTGCGGCAGGGTCGGGGGCATTGCCGGAGATGGCGCACTGCCAGTCAGCAGCTGCTATAATACAGGGAGCGTCACTTCTCCTGCCGCAGGCTCATCCACCGGAGGCATCGCAGGCTTTTCAAACAAGCAAAGCGAAAGTTGCTATAACATAGGCAGCGTGAGCGGTGTAGGCAAGGTTGGCGGCATCGTCGGCGAACTGCACAGCGGCTACGGCGGCATGATTGCGGGCAGCTATAACGCAGGCTCCGTATCATCGCAAGGCACGGGCGCGACGGATACGTCCGGCGCCATCGCAGGCTACAAAGGGGACGACGGCACAACCGGGCAAGACCCCAAGGGGGCTGTGGTGACAAACAGCTACTATCTGGTAGGCTCGGCGGCGTCCGGCATCGGATACAACGCCCATGCCGAAGACATAGCGCTGGCTAAAACGGAAACAGAGCTGAAATCCCCGGGCATGGTAGCAACGCTGGGAAGCGCGTTCGCCGCAGGCGGCGGGCAGAACAGCGGTTACCCAGTATTGACGTGGCAAAAGCAGGCTGCGCCACCAAAGAGCGTTACGGTGACAGTTGCGGTTGTGGACAACGAAGGCGGAAGGTTCATACTGCTGCCCACTGAAATCACCGTGATTGAGGGCAAGGCGGCTGAATACGGTTATTTTAACGCTGCGCCTATGCATCTTGTAGGCGGGGTCGACCACGGCGTGTACCCGGGGCAGGTCTCTGCCCTTGACGCACTGATCGCCGCCCATGAGCATAAGTACGGCACCGGATTTTCGCCGGGCGCATATTTAAGCGGCACGTCAACGTCCGCAAACCTCACGAAGATGTTCGGCATAGGCCCTTATATCACATATGCGGCGAACAATCAGGCTATGGTGGGAAGCATGTCGGATGGCTATGCAATGAACGAATGCGTGCTAAGTGACGGGGATGTCGTCTTTTTTATAAGGGCAACCGAAGACAGTTGGGGCATGGATTATTATTCATATTTCAGCAAAAACCATATGGCAGTCACGGCAGGGGAACTTTTTGAACTGGAGCTTTTTGGCTTCGACCCCATGGATCAGATGGCTGGCTTGCCGGGGACGCAGACTCCGCCGCAGAGCGTAGTACCCATACCTGACGCATCCATAATGCTTGTCAACCCGGACGGCACATTGGGCTTGCTTGACGAAACAAAAGGCTACAGCACTGGCGCCCAGGGGAAGGCAATGCTTTCCATCAGCGAGCCCGGGACGTATTTCATTTCCGCAATCGGCATGATTGAAAACGATTGGGGGATGGACGTGTCTGTTGGGCTTCCCTTCTGTGAAATTGTTGTTGCAGAATCCGATGCAATCACGATAAAGGTTACAAAAGGCGCGACAGCCGGGCTTTATTCAAAGACGGGGCTTGCGCATTATGTGCCGTTTACCAGTTATTCCCTTGCGAAGGACGAAGATCTGTCAGACGGGCAATATGACGTGTATACGGCGGCAGGGCTGCCGCACGGAAACGCGAGTTTCCACATCGAAGCCTGCATCCACGGCGAAACGGCCAAACAGGCAAAGTTTATCAACCAGACAAGCTACGGAAAGACTGTGACGGTCGACCTGACACCGCTCGCAGAATGGGAGCCCGCAGGCAACACATCAATGAACGCGAACTTCTATACCAACCTTGACAACACAGGGACTGTTAATTTGGCAATTGGCGATGTCTTTTACCTTGATATTTTCCGCGTGTGGCAGGCGATGGACGGTGTCGTCAGCAATTATTTCATCGAACCTGACTACTCGTTTGAGGTGTCGGGGGACAGCGCAGCCGTCGAACGCGTAGGCGCACCGGGGCGTGAACAATTGAAGATCACAGCCCTTAAGCAAGGAGCCTGCGTTGTCAAAGTCACGTACAGCCCGGTAGAATATGTCACGGCAAGCGGCACGGCGCTGAAGTTCAACGCAATTGACCCGCGAAACACAGGGGCGGTCGTTGTGAATGTAGGCAGTAGCGGCACAGCCGATTTTGGCATCAGTGCCAGAAACGATTTTGACACCTACTATTTCGACAAAGCCGCCGGTTTTGGCGAATTCAGCTTACGCCGGAAACAGGCTCCATTGTCCGCGTCCACGACCCGCTGAACATCAAAAGCTGGGGAGAAGGCTGGACTTCCTATACGGCTGACGCAGATGGCAGTTTTACGGTCAAGCTGAAAGATGGCAGGAACATCATCGAAATCGAGAATAACGGCGCAGCTGGCTACTATGTGGTCAAAGCGCGCGGCATAGAGGTGAACGTTGAAAACAAGACGCGCCCCGGACAGCTATTTGCGGAAGGCGACATG
>WRJK01000187.1 GCA_009782285.1 Clostridiales bacterium | reverse complement strand
AGCGTGGGGCGCTGGGAGCCATCCAAAACAGGCTTGAACACACCATCAACAACATCGGCGTAACGGTTGAAAACGTCACCGCTGCCGAATCGCGCATCCGCGACACGGACATGGCAAAGGAGATGATGCTCTATACAAAGAACAACATCCTTGTCCAAGCTGCACAAGCCATGCTTGCCCAAGCGAACATGGTACCGCAGGGGGTGCTGCAATTACTTAGATAACTAAATATAGTTATAAATAAATAGCAACCAAGTAAACAGACTCTTGGCTTGATATTTCTCCGCAAGCTGCCGGCGTCGTTATCGATGCAGGTGCACACGGCGGTTTGCGGTTAAATATAAATTATTTAACTGGTAAGGAGGGACACGGAATGTCCCTTCGGAAAACAGAAAGGAGTCTAAATCATGATTATTCAACACAACATTATGGCACTCAATTCCTACAGGCAGCTAGGCGTAAACTACAATGCCCTAGCTAAGAACCTTGAAAAACTGTCCTCGGGTTATAGGATTAACCGCGCCGGAGACGACGCAGCAGGGCTTGCGATCTCAGAAAAAATGAGGGCGCAAATCAAAGGCTTGGAATCGGCTCAGAAAAACGCGCTTGACGGCATTTCCTTGATACAGACGGCAGAAGGTGCGCTCACGGAAGTCCATTCCATGCTCAACCGTATGGTGGAGATTGCCACCCAGGCAGCAAACGGCATCTATGACGACGCAGTCGACAGAAAAGCCCTAGACGACGAGTTCCAGCAGCTCAAACAGGAAATCGACCGTATCTCCCAAGCGACGAACTTCAACGGAAAGACGCTGCTCGACGGGTCGCTCTCTGCGGGGAATGCCGGTGGAGTTTCAGGAGTTGCGAACAAGATAAGCTCAGACCTTGCCGGGGTGCTCAAGTTTGGCCAGTCGGCACCGGTATCTGCTGTTGCGGCTCAATACGTAGTTGATGAGGACAATGCAGGAGATTTCCTTGAAAAGGGACTAGGCATTGAAGATGCCACAAGCACCTCAGCGAGTGAAATTCTTGCGGCTATGGGGCTTAGTGGGAAAGAATATGAAGTTCTAAACGCTGACGGAACAACTTTCTCTGGGGATGCAGATAGTGACGGCATTATGATTAAGGCAAAGAATGCAGGTGTCGACCCGAATGCAGCGAAAATACTGGAAGTCGGTATGGGGGCTGTTGGCGGAAACGGAGGTGCATTCTATGAAAAAACTGTCGGTGCGGATTCATATAGGGAGTTGACCCTGATAGTCGACCAAGATGCTGTGATGGACACTAATCTCATCGGCAAGACGTTCACAATCAATGGTAAGACGTACCAGTTTACCGGCCAGATGGATCAAAATGAGGAAGACAGTGAAATTAAAAATGGCGGAGAGAAATTGTCAAATGGAAACTACGCTGTAAACATTTCAGCGACTTATTCCAGCGCGGCAGATGTTGCTACTGCCATAGCCTTGGCTATCAATAACGTTGAGTATAATGTGAGCATACCTACAAACACAAACGGTGGTGGTACTGTTCCCACATCAGATCCAAAGCTGGCCACTGAAGGTCAAAAAGGTATTCTAGTAGTTTCGCCGGATAAAACCAAGACCAACTGGATCACGTTCAATGTGGCAGACCCGCTGTGGAAAGCGGGAAAAACTGGAACCAGCGGTGATGGTGGCCTGAATCTCCAAATCGGGGACACTGCGGACAAGTACAATATACTGTCGGTCAGCGTCAACGACATGAGCACAAAGGGCCTTGGCATAGCAGGCCTAGACATTGGTTCATATGATTCTGCTGTGAAATCCGTAGGGACGATAGCGACCCAAGGAGACCCGGGCACCATCAAAGGCGCCATCAACTTGGTCTCGGTTCAGAGGGCATCCCTTGGCGCCATGCAAAACAGGCTTGAGCACACCATCAACAACATCGGCGTGACGACCGAAAACCTGACCGCCGCCGAATCGCGAATCCGCGACACGGACATGGCCAAGGAGATGATGGCGTACACCAAGAACAACATCCTAGTGCAGGCTGCGCAGGCGATGCTTGCCCAGGCCAACATGGTCCCGCAGGGAGTGCTGCAGCTGCTGAGGTAAATGCGCATAATGTTGTAAGAGAAATCGAAGATCAAAGGATCAAAACCGCCGCGTCCGGCATGGATGCGGCGGTTTTGTCGGTGCATTGGCTTTTATTTGCCGAATACACTAAATTAATATATAATTAAATTGATATGTATCTGTAACGAAGGTGTAACACTCTTATGTTATGATGAATATGATGAAGAAATGATGAATGCACTATAAGCGTGACAACATCATCAAATAAAAAAATGGAGGAATAAAAAAATGAAAAAGCTACTGACAATCACTCTCGTACTCGCACTGGTACTCGCATCTGCCGTCCCGGCAATGGCGGTGCCATCCTACGATTCCACAGTCCTTGTGGAAATCACGCCTGACGACAAGGAAATCATCCTGTCCGGCGACTCAGTGGAAGTCATCTACACAGTAACCGTTCAGAACATCAGCAAAAGCGGAGATCTGCCACAAATAGTCGTAACTCCGCTCGGGGACAACACAGGTACGCTTGCCCCGAGCTCAGCTGTCAAGATTATAAACACATCGGCAGTTGCATTTACGTTCGAGGTCACATATACGGAAATCGGCGAATACGATTTCTGGGTGAATATTAAAAACATGCAGGGCGGAAGTGGGAAATGGAACTATGAGTTTACGTCAACCGCAGTTACCACAACCATTATAGCACCGCCGCCAGTGGAACAATTACCGGAAGGATTCAGCATTAATGGAGACGGGCTGTTCATCACCAAAAACGCATTAGGCATAGGTGATTTTTCACCAAACGGCAAGGAGCTGACCGTTTTGATCGACGGCGTTTCGGTTGATGTTAACAGTGATGTCAATGCAAGCAGCGGCGGTATTTGCATCAAGTACAAGACATTGAAACCCGGTGTTTACGTCATTAAAAACGAAACTTCCGACTTAGAATTTAGCTTCGAGATCAAAAAATTGGACGGATATCAGTCAGAGATTAACATTCTCGGATAATGAGCATATTTATTTGGAATTAAAAGGCCTCCTGATAGACACAGGCGGCCTTGCTTCGCATTACGAGCGTTTTCGCAATGGCGGGGCATAT
>WRJK01000186.1 GCA_009782285.1 Clostridiales bacterium | reverse complement strand
GCGCCCGCCGCAACAAGCAGCGGGCGCCGCCCCAGTAAATCATTTCATTAGTTCCAGCCCGCAGCAGAAATTTGCTGGGCAAATTTTGCTGCTCGCTACTTCGTGTAGTGGATGAACAGGTCGAGAAGGTCGAGCATGTCGATTACTCCGTCGCCGTTGACGTCGCACATGCTTGCGGTGACGCCTTTGCCTCTGGAGTCGTTGACCTTGACCAGAGTATCCCAATTGGGGGAATCCTTGTCAAAACCACAATACAGCAGCATTATGCCAAGGTCAAGGGCGTCGACTTTGTTGTCCCTGTTCAGGTCGTATTTCGAAAAGACCCTCTGATCGATGTTAGTCACAGCTTCCCCAACTTCAATAATTGCGTTGACGTACTCCGTCACATCGTCGACAAGCCCGACTGCCTTGATGCCTGTCAGCTTGAACAGCGCATCGCCTACAGCTCTCGGGGCGAAAACGAATTTTGCAATTTCAACCGGGAAGTAGGACGTAAGGCCCTCGTTGCCGCCAGCCGGATAACCCAGCGTGACTGACCCCTTCCAAACGTTGCCTCCGGCATAAGTCCAGAGGATGCCGTCCACTGTAGTAAACCCGTTGAGCGTTTCAACACCCTTGCCTGCAAGCAAATCGCCGTCAACTTCGAATTCCAGCTCCACGTTCAGCAGGTTCACGGCGTCGCTGACGGACAGAGTGAACTCAACATCTTTGTCGATGTCGCTCTCAGCGTCTGCATTGACGTATGCGCGAAGCGCGGTTTCCGGCTTGCCAACCGGGATGACCACGTAGCTGGCTTCGTTGTCAACGGTAAAGGTGAATGCGCTGTTGCCGGTGTATGCAGCAGGGCTGGTGCTGCCCGTGGTCAGGAAGCATACAAGCCTGTTGCCTGCTTTGGCGGTATGGACGCTTGGCTGCAGGTAGATGGTGTAGTCGTAGAACTCGCCCAGATGATCCCTTGGGTTGATGCGGTCTGCGTAAGCAGCCGTGTAGCTGTCGTATTTGGCCAGCGGCGTGCAGAGGTTCATCCAGCCCCTGCCGAGCTCCCTGTAAGTGCCGTTAGTAGCCTGGTTGAACCTGACCAAGTTGTAGCTGCCTACGCCGCCGCCCTGCCATGCTCCTCCTGCCTGAACAGAAGAAACGCCTGGGGACGAACCCATGGTGTTGCTGCCAAAATACTTGATGTTGGTGCCCGGCGCTGCTACTTCAACAAGCTTTGCATGCACCCTGAGCGGATCGCCGGCACTGCTTCCCAAAGAGCTGATCGCCGCCCTGAAATGGACTTCCACAACGCCTTTCACAGTAACGTCTTCTGGAAGCACTATCTCGTACAGCGTACTGCCTGCTGTGGGAACGTTAAGGAAGCCTGTCCATGTGCTGTTTCCGTTGGCGCTGTTGATGACTGTGAAGTCCCCATCTGCTGACGCTGACGCCATGATGGTCCCTTCGTCAGCCGCTTCATTATTTAACGCTGCCTCGGCTTCAAAATCTCCTGGGATTGGGTATTCGACGTCGGTGTTCACTGGGTCTTCGTATTCCACAACGGACAAAGCCCTGGCAGAAGGCCTGACACGGTAGTCGTTGTCCAGTATAATTTTCGAAGCGCAGTCCCAAGAGTCGTACCCTACCCACTGTGCGCTGTCGTTGTCTTGCACAAGGACGTTTGGCATAACTTCCATGACATTGTTGTCAAGGCCGTAAAGGTGGTGGCTGAACCACAAGTTGAGCCATTCGTCATATGTATAGTCGCCGCAGTACATCGAGTATGGCCTCGCTGTGGCGCCGCTGCTTGATGCGTTAGGCGTGGCGCGCGGGAACGTCGGCGTCATATGGTCGCCCTGGTGCCACATGAACTTTGCTTCCGTGCCAGCCTTTTGGGCAGCCTGATACATCATTATGGACTGCTTGGGCCTGACGTTGTTGTCATTGAGGCCGTGGACGATAAGCATTGGAATCTTGATTTTGCTCGGACCCCAGTCCCTGAACCAGTTTTCAACAGTGTAATCGCGGTGCAGCCAGTGTGGGCCGTATTCGCCGCCAAGGGCTGTCTCCTCACGCCTCATCAGCTGCGAATACCCTGCATACCTGTTGAACACACTGCTCCAATCGGGAGATGCCAACCGGCTGGTGACGTACCATGCAAGGCCTGTGGAGTACGCCGAGCTGCCAAGCACGCCTTGGCCGTTTGTGTATTCGTACCAGCTGGCGATGCCTGCAACCGGAACGATGGTCTTAAGGCCGTCGACTCCGGAGGTGGCTAAACCGAACTGGGTAGTGCCTGCGTAAGAACGGCCTGTCATGCCGACGCATCCGTTTGACCAGTCAGCTTTGACTTCGATGTTGTTGGTCTTGTCAGAATACGCTTTGCGGTCTCCGGTGAGCCATTCGATGACGGCTTTGAAACCGTTGATTTCAATGTCAGCCCCACAGCTGGTGAAGCCTTCGGAGCCATCTGAGCCAACGCCGGCGCACTCAACTACTGCGAAACCGCGGACTAGGAAGTAATCGTACCAGTTCAGATCCTCGAATTCGGTCTCGTTGCTGCCGGTTCCATTGGCTTTGCTGGCGCTGCCGTTGCCGCTGCTGCTGTAGCTGTATCTGTAGTACCAATCTCTGTAGTTGGCGTTTGCCACCATCGCCGCAGTAGTGGTTTCCCCTGCCGGAACGCGTTCGGGCGGCGTGGCATAGAGGTCTTCATGGCTGAAGCCGGGGTTGTTGTTCAGGAAGGTGTTGCCTGCGGTCTGTGCACCCGAGGGCACGCTCTGGCTGTTGCATCCCTCTATGTAGGGGCGCGCTTCGTAGATCGTTGCGCACTTCATGCCGTCAAGTGCTGCCCTTGGCAGCTGCACCAGCGTTTTCACTAGGTCGAGCTTGCCATCGCCGTCGGTGTCAAGGTCGGTCTCGACATAGACGATGAAGCGGACTACACCTTCGCCGCTTGTGTCATTGTATATGGAGTTCCCGTAAGGGAAGATAGGCTGAGCCAATCCGTTTACGAAATAAGGCTCTAAGGGGTTTTTGCTGTATGCATTTTTGAGCCCGTTGTACGCGTCTGCCATGGCGATGTCCATTGCTGCCATAATTTCCGGCGTCACTATCGCTGTGGGGTTGTATTCCCAATTGTCGAGGAATCCAAGGCTTTTTGCCAAGGCGTCGCGGTCGATATTGGTGCCGAGCATTGAATCCTTCATGCCCGCATCC
>WRJK01000185.1 GCA_009782285.1 Clostridiales bacterium | reverse complement strand
CCCTTAGCGAATTCGCAAGAGAATATGCCGGCCACATCAACGGCAAGGTGACGGACGGCGACGGCAACGCAGTTGACGGCGCTAACTTAAACCTTACCAAGGACGTCTACCACACCGCCCTTGCGGAAAATGTAGTGGATCGCGTCTTCTGGGATCCCAAGACGCACACCAACGGGGCAGAAGGCCCTGCAAGCACTGCGACGGCAGCCAATACCAAACCCGACTGGCGCGGTGTAAACTGGGCACTGTACGCCCCTTGGGGCCATGGCGTGAACACGAACACAGCAAACCTCGACCCGGCTCTTGAAAAAATCGCTCCGGACATCCAAGCTTGGTTTGCAGCCAACCCGCCGAAGAGCCGCTACTACGACGACCTAGTGGCCTACAAGAACCCAACAACCGGAGATGTTTTCCAGACGACAGTCGAAAAGCAGGGGGGCTACATGGAAATCCAGAACGTGGACGGCACGTTCAGCTGGTCCGTGCTCCCATCGCAGCAGCCTGAGACCTACGCCTATGAAGGGCGCAACCAGCCAAACTGGACCGGAGGCACCGCTGTCAACATCAGAAGGGGCACGGCAGCAGGCTTTGAAGTAGACAGCCCGACAGATCCACGCATCGGGAAGTTCATCTATGAAGACGAAGGATATGACATCGTGGCGAAAGCTCCAGGATACTACAACAGCGCTATCAACACCGTCTTCGTCGAAGACTACAAAGCGGTTAAAAACGATGTCAACTTCACAATATCGAAAGCCATAACAACGGACTTCGACTTTGGCTATGTATACGGCGGAAATGACGTTTCTGTGGCGTTCACAACATACCTTCCAAATGGCGTAAAAGGCATCGTCAATGGCGCCAATGTAACTGTCACCATAGGCGGCGTGCCTGCTACAGTGACATCCCTAGGCGGCGGCGATTATGTCGCTACGTTCAGCCCGAATGCAGCAAGCCTTGCAACTTTAGACAGTGCTGAACTCGTCATCGACTTCGTTGGCGGCGCCGGCCACTCTGCATATACTGGGACCGTGCTGTTTGACACCGTTATTGTAAAATTAGGCGTCCCTGGCCTCAGCTTCCTTGGAAATGACATCGACTATATCGTTTCGCTTGAAAACGCGGCAAATGTGCTGACGGTCGACTTAACCGTTGAAATCGACGGCAGCAAGCTCATTGGCACTGACATCATTGGCCTTGGCGGCTTTGAGCCAATAAACAACATACTTTGGGTGAACGCTTCTGGAAACACTTGGAAGGGAACGGCCACCCTCACTTATGAAGCTGGCGGCGGCTCGACTGGATTTACCGGAGCTGGAGACATCGCGGCCTTCGTCTTTGCTCCGAAAGCAGTTGGCAATGCAGTTGTGAAAATAGCGGCTGCCAAAGTTTCAGGGCTCTACGAGGGGACAACCAAGTTCCTTAAATCGGTAATATCTGGCGGTGTGTCAACCACAGTAGTCGCTTCAAACAAATACGACCTCAATAGAGACGGTAAAGTTGACGCGCTTGATCTGGGCATAGTTCTTCTATACTGCGGATTCAAAGCAGCAGATACGGAATGGGACACTTTCGTAAAAGTTAACGACGCTTGGGGCAACCCGCTCACGGCAAAAGACGCCGACGTCAACGCCGACGGCATAGTTAACATGCTCGATCTGATTGACGTTTTCATCAACTACACAAAATAAAAGGCTGCGAATGACTGCAGCGTAGAATGTCGATAATTGCAAAACCGGCGGAGTTTATGCCCCGCCGGTTGTATTCTTGCTCTATTTGGAATAATTAATAAACAGGTCGATCAAATCCAGCATATCGACCACGCCATCCCCATTCACGTCGCACATCTTGGCTGTCACAGGCTTCCCTTTGGAATCGTTAACCTTAACCAAGCTGCCCCATTCGGGGTCGACGCTTTTAAACCCACAGTAAAGCAGCATAATACCAAGATCAAGCGCATCGACTTTTGCGTCCCTGTTAAGGTCATACTTTGAAAAAATTCGTTGATCAATGGAAGTCACCGCCTCACCGTCCAAAATGGCGGCATCAAGATAAACTGTTTCCTCGTTTAATAACCCAACTGCGGAAAAACCTGTCAGCGACATGGCCGCGTCCCCTGTTGCAGTTGGCGCAAACACAAACTTCGCTATATCAACAGAAGCTTCAGCCGTGAGCCCTGTCGTGCCTCCTGACGGCAAGCCCAGCGTAACTGTGCCTTCCCACTTGCCGCCCCCTACATAGCTAAATAGAATATCTCCCATTGGTTCAAAGCCTGAAAGCCCGGCAAGGCCTTTGCTGGATAGCAAGGCGCCGTCAATTTCGAATGCAAGCTCAACGCCCAGCAAATCCGATGCGTGGCGGATAGACAGCGTATACTCAATGTCGCCCTCAATGCCGCTCTCCACGTCTGTTCTTATGCTGGCGTAAACCGTGTTTGGATTCAATGTCGACACTAATAGCACGGCACTTTCCAATGACGCGTCATGGGTCGCAGTTGCCTTGACCCTCTGATAAAAATCATAGGTTGTGCTGGGGAGCAGCCCCGCAAACACAGGGCTGTCTTGCCAAAGGCTGCCGCCCGACGAGTATTCATAATTGTCGGCCCCTGCTAGATGCACTGCATTGCTGGCTTTGTAAACTGCAAGCGGAGCTGCTGCGCTAGCCCCTTCATAAACTGCCTTCATGGTCGGCACTGCCGCTGCATGCAGTGCGCCACTTTTGTCTGATGCAGTTATTTGAACCGAAATGGTTTTTCCAATATCATCTGACCCTACAAAATACGACCTGCTTGTGCCAGCTGCTCCAATCGGCTTGCTATCAACAAACCACTGGTATAGAAGATTTTCTGTGTTCGCATCACTGACAAGCGCCGTCACCGAATCGCCAAATCTCGGGGTGTTTTTGTCCATTGACGCAGCACCTGTCAGCGCGCCGGCTGAAGGGGGTTCCCATGTGAACGCGACCGAGGTGTTCACGTCCTGAAACAATGTGGTTGCAAATAAATACACATAACCGCCGTTTGTGTTAATCGTATTTGCCTGGCCTTTCTTGATGTGGTAAAGCGTTGCCCCAGTCAAAAATACAGCTTCGCGGAAAAGCGGCGAAGTAGTCGACTTCGGCCTTGCCCACCCCAAGCTGTCGTTTGGAATAGCCACGTAGCATTCCAGCCCGTGCACGTCTGGTATGGTTATGTTTAAGAC
>WRJK01000184.1 GCA_009782285.1 Clostridiales bacterium | reverse complement strand
TTTCGAAAAGCTGGCGGGGATCAGGGTTAAGGCTGCAGTGTCGCTTTTAAAAAAGGGCGAGGCCGTGATGACTGAACTCGGGGAGCTGCAACTGACTGGCTATGGGCTTTCGGGCATTTGCGTGTTCAACCTGAGCAGGAACATCAAGCTTTCTGGCTGCTCATTTTCCGATTACGAGGTTGCAGCAGATTTCCTGCCCGGCATGAGTGCCGCAGAAACGCTGTTGGAACTGTAATTCAGGAGGGACGCCCTCGGCTTCACAAGTGAAAATTTGCTGCTTTCTTTTGTGCCTGCAGGCTTGGCAGGCTACGAGTTGGCAAAGGCCGGCGCTAAAAACGCAGATAACTGCATGAACGACTTTATGCTTGAAAAAATCGCAAATCTGATGAAGGGTTTGAAATTCACAGTTTCCGGCGTCAAGGGGTGGAAATATGCCCAATGCACGTCGGGAGGCGTGCCGACTGTGGAAATTAACATGGGCACGATGGAGTCGAAAATTATGCGCGGCTTGAGTTTCGCAGGCGAGATAATAGATTACGACGGGCCATGCGGCGGACACAATCTGAACAATGCATGGATTACAGGAATAAAGGCAGGAAGGGCCATGGCAGATGACATACAGAATTCATGAGATAAAACTTTCGCCCGGCGAGGGCAAGGCCGGCATACTAGGCAAGATAAAAAGGCGGATTAGCGCAGACGTTGAAATCACCGGGTACAAAATAGCAAGGGAATCCATCGACGCACGGGACAAGGGGGACATCAAGTATGTCTACTCTGTCGATTTCGACACAGATGTTGAGCTTCCGAACTTCCCTAAGGCCCCGGACGAGACGTACCGCTACCCCAGCTGCGGGACGAAACCGCTTTCAGGGAGGCCTGTCATTGCTGGGTTTGGCCCCTGCGGCATGTTCGCGTCTCTTTTGCTTTCCGAGCTCGGGTACGCCCCTCTTATTTTGGAGAGGGGAAAACCTGTCGAGGAGCGCATACGGGACGTCGCGCGTTTTTGGAGCGAAGGGGTTTTGGACGTGGAATCAAACGTCCAGTTTGGCGAAGGCGGCGCCGGGACATTTTCAGACGGCAAACTAACAACAGGCATCAAGGACGTCAGGGTGAAGAAAGTGCTTGCAGAGTTTGTGCTTGCCGGGGCGGGCGACGATATACTGTATAAGCAGAAACCCCATATCGGCACAGACGTGCTAAGGAAAATGGTTAAGGCCATTAGGGAAAAGATTGTCCGAAATGGCGGCGAGATATTGTTTGGGACGCGGCTTTTGGACATCGCAACTGAAAATGGCAAGCTCATTGCCGTGAAAACAGGGGGTGCTAACGGGACAACCGAGATAGAAACAGAAATCCTGATCCTGGCGGTGGGGCACAGCGCAAGGGACACCGCACGCGCGCTTTTCAATTCAGGTGTTCAGATGGAACAAAAACCCTTCTCCATAGGTCTAAGAATTGAGCACCTCCAAGAAATCATAGACAAGGCGCAATATGGGAAAAACGCCGGGGCGGGCCTTTCCCCCGCCGAGTACAAACTTGCTGCAAAAAGTAAATCTGGACGTGGCGTTTACACATTCTGTGTGTGCCCAGGGGGCGAGGTGATAGTCGCTTCGTCCGGGGAGGGCTGCCTCGTGACGAACGGGATGAGCAACAGGGCAAGAGACGGCAAATACGCCAACAGCGCATTGCTTGTGGATGTCAGGACCTCGGATTTCGAGTCGCAAGACCCGCTATCAGGCATATTGTTTCAGGAAAAATACGAAAGGGCGGCATTCGAAATGGCTGGCCGCAAATATCAAGCACCTGCTGCCAAGTTGGGGGATTTTATGACAGGCGCAGAGGCTGCGCTCCCCGTCGTTAATTCGCTTCCGGATTTTGCAGTGGCTGGGATAAGGGAAGCCGTCCCGATTTTTGCAAGAAAAATTAAAGGCTTTGACAATCCCGGCGCAGTGGTTTATGCTGTAGAGAGCAGGAGCAGTTCGCCAGTGAGGGTGACGCGGGGCGAGGATTACCAGAGCAACGTCAAGGGCGCATACCCAGGGGGCGAAGGCGCTGGATATGCAGGCGGGATTGTTTCGGCAGCAGTAGACGGGATCAAGATAGCAGAAGAAATTATTAGAAATTACGCAAGGAGGGCTTAAATGCTTGACAGAGGTTACATACAGGTCTATACGGGCAACGGCAAGGGGAAAACAACTGCGGCGTTTGGCCTTGCGCTAAGGTCAGTGTGCGCAGGGCACAAGGTATTCATAGGGCAGTTCATGAAAGGCCAAAGCTACTGCGAGCTTATGGCGCAAGACCTCCTGCCGCGCCTTGACATAGAGCAGTTCGGAAGCCCCGGCTTCATTTCCGGAAAGCCATCTTTGGAAGACATGGCAAATGCGGCAAAGGGCCTCTGCCGGATGAAGGATGCGCTTTCACTTGGCGGCTATGACGTTGTGGTGTTTGACGAGATAAACACGGCGCTTTATTTTGGGCTGGTTACGGATACGGGGCGTTTTCAGTATACGAATACGACGGCCGAGTCGCATATAATCGCGGCTGAGCTTTTTGAAGCAGGCGCGGATTTTACCGCCGCGTACCGCGAAATCTATCAGAATGTAAAGGCTGAAAAACTGCTTGTTGAACGCGCTATGCTTGATACGCTTGAGCTTTTTGCGGACGGCAAGGGAGTAATTGCCTTTGTGCGTGAGGAAACGCTGCTGAAGTATGGCGCGGGCGAAGACGAGACGGACGGGATGAGCGAGAAGCTGCGCGGGATTATCGGGGTTGAGGTTAGCGTGTTTCTGAAGGAGCGGCCTGACGGGAAGGTGAAGGCTTCGATGCGGTCTAAGGAGTGGCTTGACGTGGCGGCGTTGGCGGGAGAATTCGGCGGCGGCGGGCATGTAAGGGCGGCGGGTTTTACGTCGGAGCTTCCTATTGAGGATGTGAGGGCGGCGGTGATGAAGCGGCTTGAGGAGAGGCTTTCTTCGAAGGAATTTGAGTAGCTGGTTATAAGGCAGGAAAGGAAGTAAGCTGGGTTGCCGCGGCCCGGCTGAGCCGTGCCTCGCAATGACGGAGCAGGTAGTAAGGTACGTATGTTATGGATGGGATAGTGGTAATAGACAAACCGCAGGGTATGACGTCGCATGACGTCGTATCTTTTTTGCGGCGAAAAACAGGAGTAAAGCGAATCGGGCATACGGGTACGCTTGACCCTATGGCCACGGGGGTTTT
>WRJK01000183.1 GCA_009782285.1 Clostridiales bacterium | reverse complement strand
ACCGCTGCCTTGTCCATGAGGGAACCAGCCATGTCGCCTAGGATGTCTGGGAGCGCATGGGCTGCGCGGCTGATGCTTTCTGCGTCTTCGAAACGGCTTGCCAAGGCTTCATGCATAGAGCTGTAAAACCCCGTATTGCCTTTTAAGAACGCGCCAAGTTTAGGCGCGAACGCGAAGGCGATTACAATGGACAAAAGCCAGCCGGCCAAATGTAGAAAGGACCATACAAACCCCGCCCTGAAGCCGAAGGCCATGGAGAGAATTATGATGACGGCGACTATAGCATCAAGTAACATATTTTTTGTCACCTCCAAAACACACTATTTTTTTTTCGAGTCCACTACATACAATAATATACATAATCCGTTCAAAAAGCAAGGGTTTAGACGATTTTGCACAAAGGTTTACGCTTTTCGTGCAATTTAGAAAAACTTAAAATATCGGAAAATCTATTGACTTTTTGTCGATTGTATGGTATAAATTTGACGATATTCATCAACTTGACGGAATGAAAACTCGAGTTGCGTTGTTGTGGTTAGGGTACTTTCGGGCAAAATGGCAGTTGATGTCGAAAAACATGTCGACCATGTTGAAAAACAAAGCGATAAGTATGAAAAACGGCAGTAGAGTGTGAAATTTACTCGAATGAATCAGACGGGGGACAAGCCCTATAGCGCAGCCTGACGCGGCTGAGTACCTGCGAGCCAAGTTGCCGGGCTCTAAGATTGGGAAACTTGGGTTTGGAGATTATCGAGAATGAGATCCTAAAAGTTCGACAGAAAGTAAGGAGAAAGCAAAGAAGGGAGGAAATTTTTATGAGAGAAAAACACTTCAGGAGCCATAGGTTGGCGATGAGGCGGGCACTATGCCTATTGATGGCGTTGTCGCTGCTGTTTTCTTTGTTGCCGGCTTCAGCGTCGGTCTTTGAAGACGATTCGCTTGACCTTGGTTCGAACATTGAAGTGGCAGCGCCGGCAGAAATCGAGGCGGTGGCGCTAGGCGATCAAGAAGAGCAAGCCGAAGCAGCAATGGACCCTGATGACGCGGATTTCGCGTACACCGAACCGGAAGGTGAGGACGAGGGCCTGCTTGCGGAAGAAGAAGAAGGCGATGACGAGACTCTTGACGCAGAGCTGCCCCTCGAGGAGCCGGCGGCATCTGAGGAAGACGCTGACCAAGCAGACATAATTGAAGAAGACGGAGAAGCAGACTTTGGCAACGTCGATGACGCTGATGAACTTCTGGACGAGGAGGCAAACACGGATCGCGCAGAAGCAGAGGAAGAAGCGATCATGGCATTGAGCGGAGTTTTTGTAAGTTTCATGATAGGTGGGCAACAGTACGACCAAGTTGAAACTAACGCGAGCAATCTTTGCGAAGAGCCGCTTGATCCACCCGAGAGCATGTACCCGGCTGGGATGCATTCGTTCTTGGGCTGGTTTTTAACGGCGTCAGGAAGCCCTGACGACGTGAGCTTCGACTTTACGCAGCCTGTTATGGCGGGTTTGACGCTCCATGCCAGGTTCAGCGACCGTTACCTTGTCAAGTTCATTAACGACGAAGGGGTAGTCGTACATTCGGTGCTGGTGCCAGCCGGAGGGCAGGTGCCTGCAGCGACGGCAGCGCAGGTAGTAGCTGAGAAACTTAGGTTCCCATCAGAGAATGCTGCATTCCAGCATTGGTATGAGACGAACCCGCAGACAGCAGTGGGGTTCCCGCTGACGGTGAACAGAAATTACAGTTTGAGGCCGTACTTTCAAAATGAATACTACTTGATGTTCATATCGGACGGCACAGTAGTACCGCTGCAGACCTACAGGGAAAATCAGCCTACAGTAAGGCCGGCCGACCCAACCCGCGCGGGCTACACATTTGTTAGGTGGGTGTACGAAAACAATAAAAACGTGGAATACACCTTCGGGCAGCCACTCACGGGCGACGTGCTTCTGCGCGCCGTATGGACGCCTGCAATGACAACCTACACGATAGTGTACTGGCTTGAAAAGGCCAACTTTGCAGGTACGCCTGATCCGGACGCGCCGGGGGGCATAAGCGCTTATGCGTATGAGTATTCGGAGAGCGCCAGCGCCTTGTCGGGCACGATGTCAAACGTCACCGGCATGAGCAGCGCGGCGCAAAACAGCAGCTTGGCAATGAGGACTTCTGAATTCCAAGTGGCGCACAACACCGAGATACTCGGCCACGGGCACACGGTTGTGAACGTGTACTGCAAGAGGAAGGTCTATACTGTCACTTTTGACCTTGACAGCGGCTCCTACGCAGCCAGCATGGCTTACAACGGCAAGACTTACACCAACAATGGCGAAGCTTATCAAATCGGCGTTAAGTATGGGCAGGACATCAGAGCCATATGGCCGTACTCGGGCAACGCCGTTTTCAATTACAGCAACCCCAACGGCAACATGTTTGCCGGATGGATGCACAACGGGGCAACGAATTCCCCACTGGACACCTGGTCCACCAACCGATTGGCTTTCACGGACGACATGCTGCCAAAGGACCTGTCATCAAACGGGTACATCGTTAAGGCGTTTTGGTTCAGCGCAGTGCCAAAGAGAGTAAACTACTGGCTGGAACAGCTGCCGGGGGAAACAGGGCAGACTTACACCTACATGGGCAAGATCTACGTCAGGAGCCCGAAGCATTCAATTGACCAATACTACAGCGGCGGGCCAATGGTCCAGCCGAAGGCTATAGAAGGTACGGTAAACATCTTCCGTGATTTCAACGACACCGTATCTCCGACAGTATTTGACTTTGTGTATGACAGGAACAGGTACACCCTCAGCTTCGACACGCAGGGCGGTTCTACCATAGCAGACATACCAAACATCATGTTCGAGGAAAGCCTCGCAAACAAGAGGCCTGCGGACCCGACAAAAGTATATCACGGGTTCACGTACACATTCCAAGGTTGGTACCTTGACCCGGGTTTCTATCAGCCCTTTGACTTCGCGACCACAATCATGCCGGACGCCGACGTGAAGCTGTTTGCGAAATGGGAATCTTCCGAATTTAGAGTCAGGTACTTCAACCACATCCCGCCTGGTGAGACCCAAGTAGGGCCAGACCATGGGGCGGCGCTGAACGACTACATAGACCCACCGTGGCTCCCGGGCGACTTTGTCCCAGGTTACGGCGTGCTAAGGAACTGGCTGTTCTGGAATGTCAACAGGTACATGATATTTAGCATGGAGACTCCAATCACG
>WRJK01000182.1 GCA_009782285.1 Clostridiales bacterium | reverse complement strand
ATTCGGAATTGATAAACGGCTTATTTGATAAAAACGACAAAGCGGCTTACAAATGCTTGAAAGAGCTTATATCTGCAAGCGAAAAAGGCGATTGATAATTCTTATGTCCGTACAAGAGGATTGCTCCTAATATCGGCAAACGCAAAGTGGGATGCGGTTGCAATGAAAAACAAATTTGTCGTCAATACGGAGCATTCTTGAGCAAATCTCTAAACTAACGAGCCGCCCGGCTAACGTAGGCGGCTCATTATTCATTTCTTTATTTTAACTGCTATTTTGTGTAGTTGATGAATACATCAATCAGATCAAGCATGTCGACCACTCCGTCGCCGTTCACGTCGCACATCTTTGCGGTAACGGGTTTCCCCTTTGAATCCAATACCTTAACCAACGTGTCCCATTCCATGTCGTCTGACTTGAAGCCGCAGTAAAGCAGCACCATGCCGAGATCCAAAGCGTCAACTTTTCCGTCCTTGTTGAGGTCATATTTCGGAAAAGTAAACCTGTCGATGACAGTTTTGGCCTCACCGGCTTCAATGATGCCCTCCTGATAATATGTCACCTTGCCTGCTTGGTCAAGCCCGCTGACCTTAACTCTTGTGAGCGTCAATGTGGCTTCGCCTTTCGCCCTTGGGGCAAAGACAAGTTTGGCAATCGCGGCAGGCCCGCCGGCTGTGAAACCTTCGTCGTCCCCTGCCTCGTAGGCCAGCGTTACTGCCCCCTGCCAGATGTCTCCGCCAACGTAGCGCCACACGACTTCATTCATGGCAGTAAAACCGCTGGCCGCTTCAACGCCTATGCCGGAAAGCATGCTGCCTTCGATTGCGACATCAGCCTCGACCGTAAGCACGTTCCTGGCGCCGCGCAGAGACAAAGCAAACTCAACGTCGCCGTCTATGTCGCTCTCTGGCGCTGCACTCACGCTTGCCATGACCGTCCCAAGCTGAGTCTTTTTGACTGTGTAATCGTCGATGACCGTCATGTTGTCGGTACGATAAGTTTTAAAAGCCACGCTGCCCTCTGTCACGTCGACTGTGGTGAACTGCGGAGCCTTTACCTGGATGCCTATGTTTGTGTACCACGGTTTGCCGTTTATGTTGTTCGGGCCTGAGAACCGCTCGGTGTACATGCCAGTTACGTCATTTACCCAAGCCGGGGCTGCTGGCGCGTTCTGAAGGAAATCGTAGTATTTCAAACCGCTGGCGGTGGTGAAAGTGAAGTAAATGGTGCCTTGCGGATTGGTGATGGAGTTGCCGGAGTAGTCAGTGCCGACTTTCTTGTTGTCCCTTATTGCCCAGCTCCTTGAATACACGTGGTCATGGCCCGCAAGCACGAAGTCCACGTTGTACTTGTCCATCAGCCCGTTGAACAGTGGCGCCCAAACTAGGACGTCCGCGTCTGTCTGGTGTGAGGCCGGAGACAAAGTTGACTTGTGGTGCTGCACGAACAACCAGTCGTAATCTTTGTTGGCTTCGGTTGCGGCTTTCAGGGTTGCATCCATGATTTCGATGTAGGGCGCTGCTGCCTCTGCGTTTGCAGGGTAAGGCGCGGTGTTGAGCACTACGAAGAGCGCGTTGTTGTAGCTGTACCAGTAGTTGCCGTAAGCGTCCGTCTTGCTTCCCGGGTTAGTCTCATTGGGCACGTTGAAATGCCAGCCGAAATTGGGGGCCGTGCCTTCGTGGTTGCCCACAGCAGGCGCCACAGGAAGGCTGCGAAGCTGCTCAGGCGCAAAGTAGTTGGCGTACTGGGCTTCGTTTGTAGCCGTGTCGACTTGGTCGCCCGTGCCTGCCATAAAGGCGGCATCCGGCGCTTGCTGGCTGATCTTGCCCATTGTGTCTATCCAGCCCTCGCGGGTAGTCCTCACAGGCCTAGGCCACACGCTGTCGCTGTCCTGGTTTCCCGTGGTCAGCTGTGGGTCGCCAACTGCTATGAACTGGAAGTCGCCTGCCGCTGCTGTTTTGAAGCTGTAAATCTGGCTATAGCTGCTATTGTCATTTGACACACGGTAGACATATTCGATGCCTGGTTCAAGCCCGGTGACTGCTGCTTTGTGCCAGCTCTTGCCTGCCGACGCGTTTCCTGCCGTACCTGTAGCTGTGATTATTCCCCAAGCAGGAAACGCGTCTGCTGCTAAGCCTGCTTTCCTCGCAATCTGAACTGTCGTAGCCATGCCGCTTTCAACGTCGCTGTTCCATGTGAAATTCATTTCGCGCTCGGTCTTGCCAGGCGTGAGCGTCAAGTTTTCTGCCGCAAAGGGGATGTATTCAGCTACGCCGAAAGGCTGTGTGAAAGCTATGCCCGTCGTGCTCTTTAGCTGTGCACGGACGTAGCTGCCTACTTTGTCTTGGTAATCGCTTAGATTTATCAAATTGCCGGTGGCTATGACTGCGCCGTCTGCAATCCACTCAATTAAATCGTAGTTTGAACCTGCAATCGTGATTTCGCCCCCATGAACTGCGATGCTCGATATGCTTGGAGTCGGCTGGTCAAGCAGGTACAGCGTTGATGATGTGCCGCTGCCTGGCATTTCGTTGCCGTTTGGCAGTTTCCGATTAATATTGTCAAGTCGCGAAACACGGCTTACCGCATAAAATGCACCTGTCTCCATAGCTTTTCTCGTCTCGACCTGGTTTAATTCGGGCATTAGCATGACGTTCCATGAATATCCGGTCGCATTTAAACTGTGAGTGTCGTCATTGGAAAATCCCCACACGTTACGGCCTTCAGGCATCATTTCTTTCAAAATGTTGTCCCATAGTATCCTTTCGCTTTTCGACTCATTGTCGATTTTGTTAATGATTTCCATGCCAACGCAGCTTGGGTACGCCCTAAAGAGGTCGATGTATTTTTTGATCGCAGCAGGATTGTTCGATGACGCAATCGACTGCTCGTCATTGCTGCTCGACCCGCCGGTGTACCTGCCTGCATGGTTGATGTGGCTGATGCCGGCAATTTTTTCAGTTTTGTCCAGTATGCTGGCCATAGTATCGCCGCCCACATTGTTGAAATTAGCCCAGAAAGTGTTGATGTGGTCTGTGGCGGACTGCTCGTCTGTGAAGCTTATTTCAATCATGGGCTTGCCGTCCCTGCCTATGCCGGATAAAACCTCATCGCGTCTTTCAGAAGTCATAGGGCCTAGGTTGACCTTGTCACAGCTTTCTGTAATATAGTTGTGGTCGGTCATCGCAAGTATGTCAAAGCCCTTTGCGTAATGATCCTCAACCATTTCAACCGTTGTGTTACTGCCGTCAGAATTTCTTGAGTGCGCGTGGAAATTCGCCTTGTACTGAGAGTGCTCCGCCCAATCCACATTTTTAT
>WRJK01000181.1 GCA_009782285.1 Clostridiales bacterium | reverse complement strand
CTGAGCGCCGCCGCCGCAGACCCTTTCGAGCAATTGCTCTTTGAGAACAGCGCGACGAAAGTGTTTACCGGCCGAACCCTTGCAGCAAGCGGAGGATTCCCCGCTGTCGTGTACGACACATGGGAAGTCGGATGCTACATGCTGACTCCAGCCACAGGGTGGACAAACGCTTTGAATTACGCCAGAATGTACATCCATGTCCCCACCAGCATCGGCGGCGTTCCCGTCACCGAGGAAGAGCTGGCAAAAGCCCCGATGATGCTTCAGGTTAACTGGTCCGGTGACAGCGCGTCTGCGCCGTCCAACACTTTCCCGGCCGGCAACCAGCACAGGGAAGCCATAAGCAGGGGCTGGGTCGTCGTGAACCCGGGCATGTACGGCAACAACTGCAACGCGATAATAGACGGAATCTACTACAACTACGGGAAATTCCCCTACAACATGGCGAATATTAAAGCTGCGGTGCGCTACTTGAGGTACAGCACCAACGAGTCTGCCATCCCAGGCGACAAGGACAAGATCTTCGCGACAGGCACCAGTTCCGGCGGCTGCGGATCGCTGATGCTGGCAGCTTCCGGCAACAGCCCGCTCTATGACATTGGGCTCGAACTCTTCGGCGCTGCGCCGGGTAGGGACGACATTGCAGGGTGCGTGTCATCCTGCCCCATCACCCCAAGGGACAATTCCGAAGACGCCTATGCGTGGCAGCGGCTGTTCGGACAGGATCTCGACGCTGTTGACACAACCGGCCTGACTGTCACACAGGCAAAGAACCTCAGGATTAACAAAGCCTTTGTCGAGGGCTACAAGCTGTATCAGCCGGCATTGGGCCTGAGGGCTGCATTTGACTTCAACACAGTCAAAAAAGGCGATTTGCTGACTCCTGAAAACGTACTAGAGTATTTCCACTATTATTATCTGAAGAGCGCCGACGCATACTTCAACACTCAAACCCCGGCTCAGATAAACACCTATCTGAACGGGACCAGGGGTTCAGGGGCAAACCAGGTCAGAAGAAGCGACATTTTCGATATCGACCGCGATGTTGACGGCAACTACATAACCCTCAACGGCGGTTGGTACGACAACTGGGTAAAGCATATGAAGTACACCTTTGCTGCTGCCACTTTCAGTGGGCAAACGCCCAATATCAACCCCCTTGCCTGCGACTACCTGTATGACGGGTCGTTCACCAACGAGACGATTCTGGACAACGGCATCATGCCGTACCCCGTGCCCGCCGGGAGCGCATCAGCATTGGCCAACTCGACCTTCGGCAAGATAAACGACCGCGTTGCGACATTCTCGACAACCGGCTTGAAATGGATACAGGATCCCGCTAATTTTTCAAATGGCATAGCTAGGACTGTTTCGCAGGATTACTTGGATTGGTATGATTTGCAGTGCAAGTCGTCGGATCCGGTCTATTTCATCATGAACAAGGACAGCATTCAAGTTGACGTCGGGAAGTACTTCTTCATCCGAACAGGCCTTCTCGATTCCGTTGCCATGCCTGTGACATTCCTTAACACGGTAACTGCCCTCGAGAACCAAAGCATTGAAGTGAACGGTGCATTGACTTGGGACGCCGGCCATGGCGGCATGCCAAACACGGCATTTGCGGATTTCTTCGTATGGCTCTATGAAAGGGTTGTGGACACTGAGGCATCAGCTTCAGTCAAGAAGCTCAACGGCAATCAAAACGAATTGACGATAACCGTGAAGGAAACTTACTTTGACGGTTCCGTGGGCTATGTAAGCGAAACGCTGCTGATTAACAACAACGCTGAGGGAACCTACAAAGTAGGGGCGTACAGCGTCTACGTGGACACGAAGGGGAACGACCAGATCAGGGCATGCTATTTTGTGGATTAGTTTGTTAACATAACCTCCATAAGGGGCTGTTGAAACGCTTTTTGCGTTTCAACAGCTTTTTTTGGCATAAGTGAGTTTCGCTATTTCTCGATTAGGCTTCTCCCGGTCATCTCAGGCGGCGCGGGAAGCCCCATTATGTCAAGCAGGGTGGGGGCGAGGTCGGCCAATATGCCGCCTTCTTTCAATTTTCCCCCATTGCCGGAAATGTACACGAGGGGTACCGGGTTTGTGGAGTGGGCGGTGACCACGTTGCCCTCCGCGTCTTCCATGTAGTCAGCGTTGCCGTGGTCTGCTGTCAGCAACACCTGGCCGCCTTTTTTTAGTACAGCGTCTGCGATTTTCGGTACGCAGCCGTCCAGAGCCTCGATGGCCTTGATTGCCGCATCCATGAAGCCTGTGTGGCCGACCATGTCGGCGTTGGCAAAATTCAGCACGATTACGTCGTGTTTGCCTTCTTCGATCAGTTCAAGGACTTTGTCCCGCACAAGGTAGGCGCTCATTTCAGGCATGAGGTCGTAGGTGGCGACTTTTGGCGACGGTATCAGGACGCGGTCTTCGCCATTGTTTGGCGCCTCAACGCCGCCGTTGAAAAAGAAGGTAACGTGGGCGTACTTCTCAGTTTCAGCGATGCGAAGCTGCGCCAGGCCAAGGTTTGTAAGGTATTCGCCTAGGGTGTTTTTCAATGAGTGGGGAGGGAAAGCGACCGTTACGTTTGGCATCGTCGCATCGTACTCTGTCATGCATACGTAGAACAGGCCGTTTATTTTCTTTTTTCTTTCAAAACCGTCGAAATCGTCTGCCACGAACGCACGGGTTATCTCCCTGGCCCGGTCGGGTCTGAAGTTGAACATCACCATTGCGTCGCCGTCGTTTATGGCTGCGCCTTGTTTCATAACGGAGGGCAGCACAAACTCGTCGTTTTCGCCGCGTTCATAGGCAGCTTTCACGGAATCTGCCGCAGTGTCTGCCGGTACGCCTTCGCATAGGGTCATGGCGTCATATTCCTTGACGACCCTTTCCCATCGCTTGTCCCTGTCCATGGCGTAGTACCTGCCGGAAACCGTTGCTATTGCCCCCGTGCCGGCTTCTTCTAGATGTTTTTCAAGCTGTTCAATGTATTCAAGCGCGCTGCGCGGCGGCACGTCGCGGCCGTCCAGCATGCAATGTATGTAGAGTTTGTTGACCGAGTGTTCCTTAGCGAGGTCGATTAATGCAAAGAGGTGGGTCAAATGGCTGTGTACGCCTCCGTCCGACACCAGCCCGAGCACGTGGAGGGCTGAACCGTTTTGCTTAACGTGGCTTATTGCGGCGAGCAGGGCATGGTTGTCAAAAAAAGACCCCTCTTGGATTTCTTTAGTAATCCTTGTGAGTTCCTGGTACACGATGCGCCCGGCGCCTATGTTGAGGTGGCCGACCTCGGAATTGCCCATCTGGCCTTCCGGCAGGCCGACTGCCAGCCCTGAA
>WRJK01000180.1 GCA_009782285.1 Clostridiales bacterium | reverse complement strand
TGTGTTTTCATCGATTTGACCCCTCCATACGTATTCCCGAGTTTACATTTATCAAAATATCTCCTACGTTAATCTTAGCATACTCGATGGATTTTTCAAGTTACTTTTCACGGGGGCAGGAAGGTCACATCTGAACGAATAAGCACAGCAACGATCAAAGAAAGAAACGCGAATGCGGTTTTTTTCAATCTGGGCAAGCAGCGGCCGTTTTTCTTTCCCGCCGCCATTCCCCCACCACCCCTTGGATCGATGATCCCTTTTTAAAAAATAATGCTGGACTCACTTTTACATATGTGTCATAATAGGAGCATGACACACACAAGACCAGAAATCGATAACCAGAAAATCATACTAATCCGGCAGATGATCAATGACCATCCAGATTGGCATCGTTCGAAATTATCGAAAGAGCTATGCGAGTTGTGGGAATGGAAAAGCGAAAGCGGGCAGTTGAAAGATATTTCATGCAGGGATTTACTCCGCTCACTTGACGCTGCCGGGCAGATAAAGCTCCCGCCACAGCTTAATGCGGCGCGCAGTAAAGGTGGAAGTGTAGGCGTCCAACTTTCCTTTCATGATACGACGCCAGTGGAAACAAGGCTTAAGGCGGTCGCGCCGGTTGTTGTTGAGATAGCGGACGCCCAGGAGAGGATCGGCGAATTCAAGTCGCTCATTGCGCAATACCATTACCTCGGCTACGGGCAGAGCGTCGGCGAATGCATGCGCTACATGGTAAGGAGCAGGGACGGCGTTCCGCTGGCCTGTTTGATGTTCGGCTCATCAGCCTGGCGCTGTGCGCCAAGGGATAAATACATTGCTTGGGCCGACAAAGAGCGCCGGGTCAACTTGTATCTGACGACGAACAACACGAGGTTCCTGATCTTCCCCTGGGTGCGGATACCTTACTTGGCAAGCCATCTCCTATCGCTTATCTCGCGCCGGGTATCGCAAGACTGGAAAACGAAATACGGGCACCCGCTGTGCCTGTTGGAAACATTCGTGGAACGCGACCGCTTTGCCGGCACCTGCTACAAAGCCGCCAACTGGACGCGTGTCGGCGAAACGACTGGCCGGGGCAGGGACAGCGTGTCAGCCCGCGCCGTCCTCCCGATCAAAGACGTATATGTCTACCCGCTGGCTGCAGATTTCCGGGAAACGCTTGCCGGCCAAAGCTTAGCCAGGCCGGGGAAGGCCGGGTGCAGATGAGCGGTATGGCGGAGCGATTGACCAGCGAAACGCTGCTTGAGCAATGCGCAGGCCAGGCGCCTCTGACCACGTCGGTGCAAGAGCCCTACGAACCACGCATCGGCAACCCCTACATGTCGAATACGGCCTACGAATATTTCACCAACCTTCAATACAAAGTGAAAAGCCTGTCCGCCCAAGTCGGCGAGTTCAAATCCGGGGAAAAATACGTCAAAATGCAAGAAGACCGAAAGGCCCAGCTTGCCATAAAGGACCGCGAGATCAAAAAGCTGAAACGTGAACTCGCTGACGCCCGCTGCCAAGTCGTCACCGTGCGGAAAATCTGGGAGGGCACCGTCGAGGATCTGGAAAAGGAACACGCCAAAGCGATGCAGAAAAAAGACCGCGAGATAGAGGCGCTAAAAAAGAAGCTTCTGGAAACGCAGGTTATGCTTGATGTGGAAAAGGACAAGTGCAGGGATATGCTTAAGGTGCTGTACCAAGTCCGGACGGAACTAGAAGAAGAGCAGGGCAAGGTCTTGAAACTGAAGGCCCAGATCAACAGGGATTATGAAAACTCGTCAAAGCCATCATCACAGAAGCCAAACCACAAAAAAATCGAGAACAACCGCGAAGTGACCGGGAGGAGGGTCGGTGGGCAACCAGGGCACGAACACCACCCGAGGAAGAGGCATGCCCCTACGGAAACCATCGCCATCCCCGCCCCGGAAGAATACCTGAATAATCCGCGCTATAGAGCGACAGGGAAAATGATCGCCAAGCAGGTTGTCAACATCCGCATTGGCCTCGACGTCATTGAATATTCTACGCCGGAGTTCCGCCATATCCCTACCGGGCAGTTCGTCCACGCAGGCTTTCCCGAAGGCCTGGTCGATGACGTGAACTACGGCGGCAGCGTGAAGGCGTTTGCGTTCCTGCTCAATAACCGCTGCAATGTCTCCATCAAGAATGTGTCCGGCTTCCTCTCTGAACTGACCGGCGGCGAATTGAACATCTCGGCCGGTATGATCAACGGGCTGTCCAAAGCGTTCTCCATGAAAACGCAAAGGGAGCAAAGGAAAGCTTTCGCGGACATCCAGCTCTCCCCGGTCATGAATACGGATTTCACCTCTGCCCGCGTCAATGGGCGGAACGTAAACGTGATCGTCTGCGCGACCCCCGACATTGTGCTGTATTTCGCCAGGGAACACAAGGGGCACGAGGGCGTCAAGGGCACACCGGTCGAAAACTACCTAAACACTATGGTGCATGATCACGACAAAACGTTCTATCATTATGGCGGCGCCCACCAGGAATGCCTCGACCATCCATCGCGCTACCTCAAGGGCAGCATGGAAAATGAGCCTGGCCTTAAATGGAACGTGCAGATGCGGGAACTGCTCCGGGAGATGATCCACTTCAGAAACAGCCTTGACACAGAAGATGGCAGAGACCCGGATCAGATTGACCCAGGCGGGGTAGCGCAATTTGAAGCCAGGTATGACGAAATACTCGCCCTTGCCAAAGAGGAATATGAATGCGAACCGCCAAGCAAGTATTATGTAGACGGCTTCAATCTTTACCGGAAGCTGCTAAACTATAAAAAGGAACACCTTTTGTTTCTCCATGACAGGCGGGTCCCCCACAATAACAATTTGAGCGAACGGCTCCTTCGTGTTTTCAAAAGAAAATCTGCGCAGATGATGACGTTCAGAAGCGATGGCGGCTTGGATTACCTGTGCCAGTCACTTGGCACGGTCGCCTCTTTGCGCGCCCAAGGTGAAAACCTTTATGAAAGCGTGTCGTCTATATTTTGCAGGGCGACCGACATCCCTTTGGTTGACCACTCTATATTTGTATCCTGATAGAAAAGCGCGTCCGTTTTGGGGCGTGCTTTTATGCGACATACTTCAAAACAGCAATGCGGTTACCTGTTTTTTGCTGTCTTTCTTAATAGGGTCCCATGTGCCAAGGGGTGGTGGGGGAACGGTGGAGGGTTTGAAAGGTTGCCTTATATGCTAAGAACCGCAAAAGCGGCTCTTTCAAGCATCTACTTAACTCTGCTTAATTATCGGGCTCTTCCTGCCCCCGTGAAACAATGTCATTAAGTTAAGCGATTGTGCTGCCCTGTTGTTTCAGTAAGCACATGACCTCTAACAAAAATCTCGCCGCTCATTCAACCCGCCTCCGTTCCCCCAC
>WRJK01000179.1 GCA_009782285.1 Clostridiales bacterium | reverse complement strand
GCTGGTCAAAGTCAACGACGCATGGGGCAACGGGGTCACGGCAAGCATGTGCGACGTCAACGGGGACGGCCTGATTGACATGCTCGACCTGCTCGACCTCTTCATCCACTACACAAAATAAGCGGTAAACGCTAAACAGACTGCTTAACATTTAGCTGACTAGAACAACTGCCTACGGGGACAAACGAAAATGTTCCTGTAGGCAGTTTTTATTTTGATCAACTTTGTTCAGATTAATTCTACAAAGAATATTGACGTTGGCGGTCAACAATTATATAATACGCATGGAAGTATTAAAAGACGAAAAGGTTTTTTTTAAAGTTGCAAAAAAAGATAGGGGGTGAAAGATAGCCGAAAGGCTGAGGGTTGGTCCCGTTCCCCGAAAAGGAGGCTGAAAAGATCGAACCCCAACGACAGAATAAAAGAGGCAATTTTTATTTTTCTATCGTAAAAAAACAGAATTTGGAGGTATGAAAACAATGAGAAAAGTATTATCTATTGTATTGGTGTTGGCAATGTCCCTCACAATGGTCTCATTCGCAACAGCGGCAGTTGAAGACCTGCCTCTTGGAGCAGTGAACCGCACAGTAGTAGTCGACACCGGCTTCTCCCCCGGCACCTACATGGTGCGTCAGGGATACGTGGACGCTAGGCCTTACGGCAACGGCGACTCGGGTGGAGACAGGTTGGTCTCGTCCTCTTACGTCTGGGATCAGGCAACCATGGGGGACTATGTGTTCGATCCCAGCTTGTTCCCCGATGTGACATGGCACAAGGACGGCTTCCCGCTGACAGCCACCTACAGGACGCCTGTCCAGCACTTCGGCGAAATGAGGTATCTTGCCCAGACATACCCCGAAATAGCAAAAATGGTGTATGTTGGCAAGACAAAAGGCATTGGCACGAACGCTAGCGTTTTCACTGGCTCTCCGGAGAATGCTATTCCGCTGTATGCGCTTGAAATCAGCAGTGCCCCTGGCGTCATGGACGGCAGGCCAGCTACGTTGCATCAAGCCAGCAACCATGGCGGTGAGGTGGATGCAGCTGAACTGTGCATGAACCTTGCTTGGTACCTTTGCACACAGTATGGCAAAAATGAACAAATAACCAACCTCATAAACACTACTAGGGTATACCTGATGCCAGTCACCAACGGAGACGGCAACACGGTGAGCTTCAGGTCTGCGACCGGCAGCCGCCGAACCAACTCCAGCGGCGTTGATCTGAACAGGAACTGGGCTTACAGATGGGGCTCCAACAACGGTTCCTCCAGCAGCCCTGGGACAAGCGGCAACTACCGTGGCGTCTCGCCAAACAGCGAACCTGAGACTGCAGCGATATCCAGCCTTTATAGGGGAGACAACATCATATCCTCGGTATCAGGACATACTTCCGGGCAGATTGTAATCTACGCCTGGGCGTTCCTCCGCAACATCGACGACGGCCACCCGCTGCTCACCAAGCTGGCTAAGGAGCAGACCGACATCAACGGCCACACTCCGCAGAACGGCAATGTTATGTACGCCCAGAGCGGCGAGATCAACGACTACCTCTGGGGTTCCATGAGGGCGCTGGGCTTCACTTATGAGTACGGCACATGGCAAACTGGTCCGATCTTAGGCAGATTGGACGGCGACAATTTCATCACCTGCTCGTACCTCGCTGCCGACGGCAACCCCAAAAGCATGAGGGCAGTCTACTCCAATGTCACTGCGGCAAACGGCGGCGGTGCTCCGGCTGAGGACATTACTGGCCCGCTCGCGTTCCTTTCCGACGAACATATCGCTTTGGGATACCAGGACATCCCTGCGAGGAACGGCCTGCCGACAGGCCCGCTTAACAGGCGAATCACGGTTGCTAAAGTGCAGGCTGAGATCGCTGCAGGGACACTTGACGTGGAAGGCAAGATATTCTTGTCCCACATCCCGTCGAGTGCCACCATTGGCAACGACATAGCGGCACTGCTCAAAGAAGAAGGCGCATTGGGCTGGGTAGTTGTAAACACAGCGGCTAACGGCGGATACGGGCAAGCTACACCTAGCTATAGTACACCGGGCTTCACGGTCGCAGCCGTGCTTAAGGGTTACGCGGCAGACATTCATGACCATGCAGTAGCAGATCCGACCGTCACGCTGACCATGCACGCAGAAAAAGGCGACTTCTCTTCAATCTACTATCAATGGGACAGGCACAAATTCTCTTATCTGCGCAATATGGACTTTGCCAGAGAGTACACCAACCACCTCAAGGGCACCATAAAAGACGCTAGCGGCAACCTTATCCCCGAGGCGACTTTGAATGCCAACCTCATGATTGAAGGCAAGATAGTTGCACTGAATTCAAATGCCAACAATTCTGACGTCACTATCATGAGGCCCGACGACGAGCAGTGGAAAGAATGGCACAGCCCGCACTACGACGTGGCAGGAGGCGTGTTCGACTGGTCCATGCTGCCGTCCAAGCAGAGCGAGTACCCTGACAAGGGCTGGGACATCACGGCTGTTGCAAACGGCAAGTACAGCGATTCCAAGAACATCAAGTTCCCAGTTGACGAGAGTTTAGCAATTTCAAAGGGTCTTGACCCTGTCGAGTTCGCTGACCCGATGTACCAGCAGACCATTGACGGCGTGAGCTTCGTTCTGAGCGAAGCCATTACGAGCACCTTCGACTTCAACACCGCTTGGGGCTCCGTTGGCACTGTAACGGTTCCGTTCTACACATGGCTGCCTGACGGCTCCATGGGTGTTGCCGGCGACGCAACTGCAACCGTCGACGGAATTCCTGTCACCGTGAACAACCTCGGCGGCGGCAGCTACACAGCGACGTTCGACCCTGCGGACTTGGGCATCACCACAGACAGCGTAGAAATCGTCATCGACTTCGAAGGCGGGGCAGACCATACTGCTTTCTCCAACACGATTACGTTTGACTGCGTCTACGTAAGCCTTGGCACTGACGTTGTTACCTACACCAGCGGCGACGTGGCGTACACTGTGTCGGTCCGCGAAGCGACAGACCTGCTCGCGCTCGAACTGGATTTCACGATAGACGGCAACTTGCTTGCGGGCAAAGGCCTCACGGGGCTTAACGGCTTTGACACAATGAACCAGATATTGTGGATTTACGCTGGAGACAACCTCTGGAAGGGCACGGTAACTCTTGACCTTCCGTCGGGGACCACCCAAGGGCTGACTTCTGCAGATCCAGTTGACATCGCAGTGTTCACCTACACGCCCAAAGGCTTCGGCAACGCAACCATGGAGTTGACGGGCGCAAGGGCAGTCGGCGTGTTCGGCGACACGACTAGGTACCTTATTACCGCCATTGAAAACGGCACAGCCACCACAGTGCTTGCCAAGTCGAAATACGACTTGAACAGGGACGGCGTGGTTGAC
>WRJK01000178.1 GCA_009782285.1 Clostridiales bacterium | reverse complement strand
CCACCGTATATGGCACGGACAGTGTAGACATCGTCATCGACTTCGAGGGCGGAGCAGCTCACTCGGCATTTGCTGGTGAGATCGAATTTACGTGCGTCTACGTGGACCTTTCGGTTGACAACGTGACCTACATCAGCAACGACGTGGAATACACAGTGTCGCTCCGCGATGCGGTTGACGTGCTGGCAGTCGAGCTGGAATTCGTGATTGATGGCAACATGCTGGCAGGCAAAGGTCTTGAAGGCCTGAACGGATTCGATGCAATGAATCAAATACTGTGGATATTCGCCGGCGACAACCTCTGGAAGGGCACAGTGACGCTTGACCTGCCGTCAGGCACGACAACCGGGCTTACGGCAGCAGGCCCCGTTGACATTGCAGTGTTCTCCTACACCGCGAAAGGCTTCGGCAACGCAGTCATGAAACTGACGGGCGCAAGGGCAGTCGGCCTGTTCGGCGACACCACCAAGTACCTGACCACGGTCATCGGCGACGGCGCAGCGGCAAGCATCATCGCCAAGTCCAAGTACGACCTGAACAGGGACGGCGTGGTTGACGCCCTCGACCTCGGCATCATGCTTCTCTATTGCGGCTTCGATGCGGACGGCGCGGACTGGGCCACGTTGGTCAAAGTAAACGACGCATGGGGCAACCCAGTCACCGCAAGCATGTGCGACGTTAACGGGGACGGTCTGATCGACATGCTCGACCTGCTTGATCTCTTTATCCACTACACAAAGTAACAGCTGAAACATAAGGTAGATACAAAAACGCTCAGGTGGGCCGTATGGCCCGCCTGAGCGTTTTTTGGTACTCATCACTATGACGGACGGCAGACATATTTCCGTTTTTGCCAAAGAAATGATTGACGTATTTCCTCTGAAATTATATAATACTTAGTACCAAATAATAATTTGTACGCTGCATATTGATATTTTGAAAGAAGGTGAGTCCTAAAATCATCAGCGAGAGGTTAACCACGTTCCCACAAAGCGAGGCTGAAAACGTCGAACCCCAACGACAGAACAAAAGAGGCATATTTTGTTTAGGAGGTAAAAAAACATGAGAAAAGCATTATCTATTATTTTAATGCTGGCGTTGTCGTTCACGTTGGTCGTAACAGGCTCAGCAGGGGCAGCTGCGACAGCGCAGGATTGGGACGGCTTCAAGGAGGTTGCGATAAACTGCGCGACTGAAGAAGCATACGAGGCGGTGACTGCCCTATTCAATGAACTCGACTACATTGTGACGCGAGACATGGGCGACGGCACGGTGGACGCTGTTTTCCACATCAGGAATGATATGGAAGAGAACATTTTGAACCAATATGATGGCTATTATGTTGTTGAAGACCATACCGGCTACATCGCGCCGGCTCGCGCCGCAGCTGATGTGGACGCGCCGTTCTTTTTTCAAGTTAACGCTGCCGGCCAGATCGTGGGCATCCCCGTTGGCGATAGCGCAAACAACTTGGTGAACTCAGGCGAATCCGTATGGATCGACTATTTCATTGATTACGAAAACATCGGCTGTACTTTCAACGAAGTTTACGGTTTCCCGAACCGTATAGGCTACAGGACCGTAAGCGAGTACTACAGCGAGATGATTTACCTAGCCGAAAGATACCCGCACCTTGTTAAATTGCACACCATGGGCTACACTTGGTACGGCAGGCCGCTGTACGTGCTTGAGGTCTGCGACAAGCCCGGCGTCGAAGACGGCAGGGCAGAATGGCTGCACCTAGCTGCCACCCACGCCAGGGAATGGCCCGCCAACGAGCTGGCTCTGAACAACGCTTGGTGGTTCGTGACCGAATACCAGAAATACCTTGACGGCAGGACAGACTATGACGCTAGGGTTATCAACGTAATGAAAAACGTCAGATCATGGATGACTCCGTTGCACAATCCTGACGGGACCCACTGGGATCAGGTAGCGGGCAACAGCCAGCGCAAGAACAGAAGGCCTAGCGCAACGCCTGCGCAGTTCGGACAGAAGTACTTCGGCACCACGTCCGCGAACATATCAGCAGGCAGCCTTGGTGCCGCCAACTACACCGGCTCCGACGTGAATAGGAATTGGGCGTACCGATGGGGATCAAACGATGGATCCAGTGCTTGGAATTCGTCAGGCGAGGACACCAACCGAGGAATGGGGCCAGGCAGCGAACCTGAAAACGTAGCCCTCACTGGCTTCATGAGGAACCGCATGATCGGCTCAGACATTTCCGGCCACACCTACGGCGACCTAGTCATCTTCCCATGGTCCAACAAAAAGGGCGCAGGCGAAGTGAACGGCCCGATGGACTTTGTTGCCTTGGGACGCGAACTGTCCTCATACAACCTCTACACCGACTACCATGAACGCGTCATCTACTCCCAGGCCGGCGAAGGGCAGGAGTACATGTACGGCGGCTACAGGGCTCTCGGCTTCACCGTTGAGATGGGGCAGAGCTTCAAGCCCCAGTATCTTGGCTCAAACGTGGGCTACGCCACTGCTTCGTACAAAGACCCCAACCCCAACGTTGGGAACAGGGTGCATCCGATGAACTATGCGTCAGCGACCAGACCCACAAGCCCGATAACGGCGCCTGTGGTAGCGCTGCTGCCTCCCGCCGTTGCGAACGCAAATGGTGAAATACCGGCACAGACAACCTTTGTCCCGACCTACACCCATCAGGATTGGAGAACAAAAGTTTCTTATCTCCAAGCAGAGCTTACCAAGGATCCGGACTTCGTGAGAGGAAAGATACTCCTCTGCTACAACGTCCCGGCTTCTGGCACAGATACAGCTCAAAACGTGGCAAGGTTGGCTCAGGATAATGGCGCAGTTGCAGTGATCTTCTGCACCATCCCCAGCGGCATCGCCCCGAACAGCTCACATGGCATCCTCGGCGCTCCGAGCATCACCGCCACCGGCACAAACGCCGTCACCATCCCTGTTGCCGGCACCGGCAGGATGAACGTCAGGGAGATATTCGAGTACGCCCGTGACGGAAAAGACTTCGCAGGCAACATAGCAGGCAACACGCTTACCTTGGAAACCGGAAACATCCAGTGGAACAGGTTTGCTTGGACATTTGAGAGGAACGCCTACATGTACGTGACCCTTGCCGAGTTTGCTGACGAATACGCCGGCCACATCAAGGGCAAGGTAACGGATGCCAGCGGCAACGCCGTTCCAGGCGCAAACCTCAACCTCACCAAGGACGTCTATCTTACCCAGCTGGCAGAGCAGGCTACTGACCGCGTCTATTGGGATCCGGCGACCTACACCGGCGGCTATGAGGGAGCTACCACTCAATCAGCAGCCAACAGGAAGCCCGACTGGCGCAATGTCAACTGGGCGCAGTACGCGCCTTGGGGTCACGGCGTGAACACAAACACCGCAAACCTCGACCCGGCTCTTGCAAAGATC
>WRJK01000177.1 GCA_009782285.1 Clostridiales bacterium | reverse complement strand
TTTCATGTCTATAGTATACCACAACAATGCCTAAAATTCAAGCATTTTCTGCGTTATTTGAAATTTATTTAGTGTTTTTATGTATGCTGTTTCACATATCATGTACGGCAAAGTTTGACGCTTACTAAAAAGCTATTGCATAGAAAATAATAGTAAAAATTTAAGGTCACTAAAGCCTCATTTTACGAACTTTTACATAATGCCGTTCAGCCGAAATAATCTGGATAAACAAAAGGACCAGTCAAGCTTTTTTAGGCTCAACTGCTCTTTTTTTGATGCTAAATAGCACGCTTTTTTCATGGTGACGATGCCGCTGTTTTCGGTAAATATGAAGCCCCAAATCGGAAAAAGGTACTTGTCAACGAGGCAAGAATCTGGCAAGAAATATTAGAACTTCCTTGACTGTTATAATGCGTTGTGCTAAAATGTTTTTGTGTCCTAGAATGTTAAAATATGTTGTTGAAAGAGGGTAAGTCATAATGGCCAAACCACAAAAGCGTAATAACTCCTATCTCCTAACTGCTTCCTGCGGCTATGGTTCCAACGGCAAACAAATACGCAAAACTAAGACATGGAAGCCAGAACCGGGCATGACCGAGAAGCAAAGCCAAAAGGAAGCTGAACGACAGCAAGCTCTTTTTGAAGAAGAAGTCCGCACAGGGCGCTATCTTAACGGCAATATCAAGTTCGTCGATTTTATTGAAACATGGTTCAAAGACTACGCCGAAACCCAATTGCGGCCACGCACCATACTCGCATACAAACAATTAAAAGACCGCACGGTGGTGGCATTGGGCCATTGGCCGATTGACCGCATCCAACCGCAACACCTATTGGAATTTTATAAGAATCTCGCCGAACCCGGTATCAAGACTGGGGCAAAATATATTTGCACAGTGGACTTGAAAGCCCACATCAAGGCAAAGGGGATAGGCATCAATCAGTTCTGCGAGCTGTCCCAAGTAGCCGACACAACATTAAGGGTCGCTTGGAGCGGTCAGCCAATCGCTGAACAGACCGCCAAAAACATATGCAATGCTCTTGGGCTGAAGCTCGTGCAGGCTTTCAAGCCCAAAGACGAAGATAGGGTATTATCAGCCAGTACCATAGGGCATTACCACAGCTTTATAAGTTCCGTACTGGAACGGGCCGTTAAGTGGAATCTGATTCTATCCAACCCTTGCCGCCGCATCGACCCACCCAAGGCAGAAAAGAAAACACCCCAGTACCTGAACGAGCACGAAGCAGCCCGGATGATAGAGCTTCTTCAAAATGAAGATGAGCCACATAGAACACTGTTCACCCTTCTGATATATAGCGGAATGCGCCGCGGCGAAGTAATGGGACTGGAGTGGAAGGACGTAAATTTCGATGCTGGCGTGATTTCCATCTGCCGTACATCGCAACACACCAAGGAGCGGGGCATATTTACCGATGATGTGAAGAATAAATCCTCCCACCGTTCAATAAGGTTGCCAATGTGACCTTCGCATAAAGCATGGTCTTTTTTAGGTGTTGATTGGGCTATCAATGGCCCCCATGAACTGATAGTGAATCATTATGTCTCTGTACTTCTTGCCTTCCCCTTCGAGCCGTTCACCGACTTCGACGAAGTCCACAAGCTCCAGCAGCATCTCCCGGTCTAGGGATTCCAGGGCGACATACTTCTTGACGGCAGCGAGGAAGGATTCCACATCGTGATCGTTCTGCGCGCTTTCGGCCAGCCGGCGCTCGGTTTCTTCCAGGGCGACGGCCTTCTCCTGCCGCTCCTGCTCGTAGCCCTGCATCAGGTTTTTGAATACGGCTTGTGGCACATTGCCGAGCACTTTGTCCTCATAAAGGCTCCGCGTGAGACGTTCGAGGTCGTTCAGCCGGGCCTGCAGGGCCCTTTGCTGCTGCCTGTCAGCCTTCTGCCGGGCGGCTGAATCCTTGTCCTTTAGCGCCTTCAACTCCTGCCGCAGGCCGTCCTCGTCCTCCAAGATTCGCCCGGTGTAGCGCCGGATATCCTCCAACACAAGTTCCTCCAGGGGCTGCTGGTAGATGATGTGGGCCGAGCAGGCGCTCCTGCCGCTGCGGGCGTAGTTGCCGCAAAAATAACTGACGTAGGTGGACACCGTGCCGTCTTTTTTCGTGCGGGACTCGTTGTTGCAGCGCATCATGAAGCCGCAGTCCATACACCTGATGAGGCCTCCGAACAGGCTTGGAGCGCCCTTTTTCGTGCTGCGCGGCTTGTCTAATTTCTGGTCAAGCTGCACGCACAGGTTCCACGTATCCATGTCGATGACCGGCTCATGGGTCCCCTCCACCTTGATCCATTCTTCCCTCGGCTTGTCGATGCACTTCTTGCTTTTGTACGACAGCTTCCCGGTTTTGTTCTGCACCATGTGGCCGATATAGGCCTCGTTGCGGATGATCACGCGGATGGTCACGTCGTTCCACAGGTGGTTGCTGTAGATGGGGTTCGGCCTACCAATGCCCTGGTAGTAGTAGTCCTTCGGGTTGAGAATGCCCTCGTCGTTCAGCAGGCCGGCGATTTTACGGAAGCCCAGCCCCTTGCAGCGCAGCGCGAATATCTTGCGGACAACCTCCGCGGCGGGCTCGTCGATGATCAGCTTATGCTTGTCATCGGCGTCTTTTTTGTAGCCGTAGGGCGCGTAGCAACCCAAGAACATGCCGCTTTTCGCGCAGGCCTGCTTCACCGCTTTGATCTTTTTGCTGGTATCCCTGCTGTGGAATTCGTTGAACAGATTACGGAACGGGGCGATGTCGTTGTCGCTGTGGATGGAATCCACCCCGTCGTTCAGGGCGATGAACCGGCACCCGATCATAGGGAAAACGTAGTCTGTGAGTCTCCCAACTTCGATATAGTTCCGGCCCAGCCTGCTCATGTCCTTGACCAAAATTAGGTTGACGCGCCCGTCCTTGGCATCCTCCAGCAGTCGTTGGATGCCCGGCCTTTCGAGATTGGTCCCGCTGTAACCATCGTCGACATAGCAGCCGACCTCGTCCCACCCCTGTTCCATAACGTATTTCCGCAGCATCAGTTTTTGGTTTTCGATGCTCACGGATTCCCCGGCACGCTCGTCATCTTTCGAGAGACGAACGTAGATGCCGACGCTGTAGCTTTGCTGTTGCATGGCAGCTCCTTTCTTAATACGTGAACGCAGTCCGCAGTGTGAACTGTCAGTTCGCGTGATGTAGCCGCCCGCTTTCAGCAGTATTGCAAGAGTATTATACCACACCTCGCTGCCAAAAGCTAGCGGTAAAACGGGATTATTTCGCGGCGGTCAGTGGCTTCGCGGCGTGTTTGACGGCCAGCCGTTTCACGGTGCTGTCAAGGTCTTTCAGCCCTTCGAAGCTGCTGGTCAGGCGGTATGTTACCCCGCGGATGACCACTTCCCGGCGCACGATCGGCGCGTGAGCTGCCTTTCCCGCGCTTTTCGGTTCCTGCAAAATCTCCCTCCTTTCCGATGGATGTTTTGGTTCATAACGATTCCTCATCCCTGCGATGGAACAAGTCATCGA
>WRJK01000176.1 GCA_009782285.1 Clostridiales bacterium | reverse complement strand
AGGGTGTTCGACCTTTAAAGTTTTTGAATCAAGGCGCTCCTGCGTGACGGTCTTCCAAGTGATCAGCCTGTCGCCGATGCTCCCGGCTTCGTTTTCTCCAATCATTTGCTTGAGCAGGTTTTCAGCTTCCTGCTTTTTCTCATTGAACTGTTCAAGCTGTGCGCTGGCTTCGTCATACTGAAGGATCAGCTTGGCTGCTTCTTTCGGCAGCTCTATTTTTGATAATGGTATGCTGTCCGGGAAACGCTGGCTGAGGAACTTCGCGGATGCGTCAGACCCGTCAAGCTGGGGTGGAACGGATTCTTTTACATGATTCCAGAATCGTGATTCAAGACGGATCAGGATTTCGATGAGTTCATCGTCGCGCTCTATAAATTTCCACTTGAATTCGTTCCCGCCAATCAACGCAGCCACAAAAGCACCTCTATATCCAGTAACAGCCATGTAGTGCATCACCTGAAGTGCGTATTCATCAGGAATGACTGAATCTTTCCACTCACTGCCACGGAATGCGCTGGAGGTTTTTGCTTCAAATATGCAGGGTCCGTAATTTGGGTGCTGGCACACCCCGTCAAGGTTTGCAAGCATGAAATCGTGTTCCTCGCTTTGCAGGAGCTGGTTGGCCAGCTTCACCTCGATGCCCGTCCGCCTTGTGAACTCGTCCCTGACTAAAGCTTCAAGCCTTGTGCCCCAATAAGCTGCTTCTCCAGCTTCGTCGCTGTGCATCTGGTTCGTCTTCTCCATCCAGAGTTCTATGAGGGATTTCCAGCGGTTGATCCCACAGCACACAGAGGCGTCGGATCCGCCAATCCCGGTCCTGCGCCAGTCGAGCCAATCCTCGTAGGGCATATTCTCAGTGGACGCCAATACTTTGTACATAAAATAAATGCACCTCCCGTCATATTAATAGTTGCAGGAGCCGAGGTCGTACATACACCGGCTCCTAGCAGTCGTTTATATTGTCCGTTAATTTACAGATTTAGCAGTTTTGCCAACGGCTTTATTATCAGGGTGCTCAAGCCACCAACGATTCCACCTATAAGCCCGCCGACAATCACACCGGGGAATCCGATAGAGCATCCCCCTATGAGTGCGCCTTTGTCCGCACCCGCTGTTATATCCTCCCAAAGCGAAGAAAAGAAGCTTTTCCTGACAGCACCCGAATAATCGGCGTCATTACATACCCAGTTCTCCTCGTCGTTGTTAAGCTTGTCAAACAGCACCAGGCGTTTCTCAGGTGGCACTGCCATCAAAATGTAGTAAAGGAGCTTCGAGAGGTTGTACGGGCATTGTTTTTCCTCGCCGTTTGTATACCCGGCACAATAGCAGACAGGCTCGACGTTTACGCCCGTGGCTTCACCTATCCGCCTCTTTATTGAACAGGACTTCTGTATCAGGAACTCCTGGAGGGGCGGGTCTGGGGTGTTTGTTTCACGGTCCCAGTGCCGCCCTTTCATAGCCATGTCGGACTGGTTGAGCCCTATCAGGATCCTGTGGGAGTTGTCTTTACCAAGGCAAGGGATCAGCGTTTTGTTTATGACGTTGTAGGACACGGCCAAGTCTTTGCTTGAGGCGTCCAGCACCACCAGGACAAGGTCGATGAGCAGATTACCGTCGCCGTCGGCTTCCGACATCTTCCTGACGATCTGACCGATGGTTTCCTTGTCGTTGCCAACCGTATCACCAAGCTCTGGGGTGTCCCAAACAGTGAGGTTGCCGAGGTCATACTTTTCTATTCTGTCAGTCTCAGGGTCAACACCGACTCCGACCTTTGCAACGGACATGTCGAACAAGGCGTTGATGGTGGATGATTTTCCAGAACCAGTGGCGCCCACCAGCATGAGGTTGATCTTTCGGCCGCTCGCCTTTAGCAGCATTGACAGTCTCCGGTTCTTCTCGGCTTCAGTAAGGTCTGAATTGACAATCTCATCGTTGAGTGTGTCGAATATGTTTCTTTGGGTTTCTGTATCCATAATATCTATATTTCCTCCAATATAAGATTTGGGTCGCTGAGCCAACGCCTGCATTTCCGCAGCGATGAAAATTCTTCCGTCCATGCGTAGCCATTAGAGTTGTCAATGCCGATGTAGCCCTTGTTGACACGGGAATAGAAAAGGCCGACAGGCTGCCTCGTGTCTATTATCCTGTCGGCTTGCTCTTTGCTGACCTTTCTAATCTTGGCTCTATGCCGCCGAAAGCACGATTTCATAAGCCTTGTCGATCAGGGGGTTGCCGTCGATGGTTTTTACAAAGACGTTTTCCCTGTAGTTGGCTGTCTCCCTTAGCGGCTTTGCATGTGTGGCATAGTCCGAGACGGCGCAGATGAAGCGGTATGCGCTCTTGTTGACATGACGTAGATCGGGGGCGTCGTGATACCTGTGCTTTAGATCGTCACGGATACGGGTGATGTTCTTCCTGTGGGTATTCGTGGGGTTGTCGTCCATCGGCAGCAGCATTTCGATGTACTCCGCGACTTTTGCATCCGTCAGCCTGATTTTGTTCAGCTTATTAAACTCAGAGCCCAGGCTGCTCATGTAGCTGTGCGCAAGAGCCAGAGTAGCATTTGCTTCGTCCATCTTTTTTGACAGGTCGCCCACGTGTACTGTTGACCAGATGCGTTTTGCCGATGATAAAGCGAGGTTTAAAGTGTTCTGGCAAACTACGCGGATCGGTGTCATGCAAACCTTGATTGAGCCTGAGCCGTCGTGTGAGCTGCTGAATGCGAGGAAAGGCTCAATTTCTTCGCCCTCCAAGAAATACTTGTCCGGGAGCTTAGCCAAAAGCCAGATCCTCTTTCCGTCGCTGATGCTCCCGGCTGTTTCGTACTTTACGCCCTCGCCCACTAAGGCATCGGTAAAGGCAAAGGCTTCGTGGTTTTGCACCACCTTGTACCGGTCTGTGACTACGCCGAGGACGCGGTTATCAGTGTTTCTGATATTTGCCTTGTAGCCCTGGATCGGTTCGTAGGTAGAAGTCATAACCGGCCGCTGGACAACGGACCAGTCGAGCCCCGATTCACGTAAAGCGTCCCCCGAGTTCAGGGCTTCCTGTACGCAGATACCGAGGCCATGCCAGGGCGCCACCCTGACGTAGAACATTGTTTCAACATTTGCTGGCATAGTAGGTAATTTCCTTTCTTTTCGTTTTATTGGCACCGCTAAATGCGTGTACCGTGTGTCTAGCTCTCTTGATTGATTGCTTTAGCTACGAGGGAAACCACAGTCACGATTATTGACAATGCCCCCCCTGAAACGACTTGTCAAGACTTTTTAATCAAAAATAATAATTTTACAATTTCCTTGACTTTCACGGCGTTTGTGAGTATAATAGCCATAACAGTACCCGACACGCCTCTTAACAATGCGTACCACGTCGGGTCATTTAATTTTGGGGTGTCGTTACAATGTCGGAGCTAAAAGAACATCAGCCGCCTATGACGGTGGAAGAACAAATAATTAACCTGCGAAAAAAAAGGTTGATTATCGAGGACGAAGAATATGCGCGGTCATTTTTGAATGACGTTTCATAT
>WRJK01000175.1 GCA_009782285.1 Clostridiales bacterium | reverse complement strand
GCTAGGGAGGATAGTTGAAATTTTAACAGGCACCGGGGGGTGGAAAGTGGTGATGCCCAAGTTTACCCAGGGGGCCCCGCCGTATTCCGTGTGCCCGAGGCCCGGGATGTGCACAGACAGCAGAAACAAGATGGAGGCGGCATAGAGGATTTTCTCGATGCTCAGGTAAAAATGGTAGTCGATGAACAGCACTACAGTCATGGCGGCAAACCCGATGCAGTATGCTGCAACCTGTGTTTTCACAGAAGAAGAAAAAACGAATTGGCCTTGGTTTGCAGTGCTTGAAATTATGATGACGCTGAACACGGCAAAACACAAGGGGAGGATTATAAGCAGTTTATCCACGTTCTTTAGCAGGTTCCAAAAATAATTCATCTCTCAGCCTTTCATTCAACTTGACATAGTGCCTCGAAAAACATTATAATATATTTGCTACGTTTATATCAATACCCCAAATATGTGATGCGCATTTTTTTATGTTTCGATTGCGTAAAAAAACAAGATTACAAACTTCAAAGGATTAGAGGTGGATAATAAAGGACAAACAAGAAGAGGAGGTGTTTGGCATACCAACAATTATAGGATATTGCATAACGGGACTTATTGCCTTGGCCCTCGGGCTGTTGGTTGGATATATACTCAGGAAGACTGTTGGCGAAAAAGCCATCGGTAGCGCGGAGCAGAAGGCAAAGAACTTGATTCTTGACGCGGAGAATAGATCAGCGACCATTAAAAAGGAAATAACCATTGAAGCAAAAGAAGAAGCCCACAGGATCAGGAGCGAAGTCGACAGGGAAGTCCGGGAACGAAGGAACGAACTAACGAGGACGGAAAAAAGGCTGATTCAAAAGGAAGAATCACTTGACAACAAGATTGAAAACATCGAAAAAAAAGAAGAAAACATTTCCAATAAAGAGCAGAAGCTGATTGATAGGCAAAAAGAGCTTGACGGGTTCGTTGAAAAGCAAAGGGAAGAGCTCGAGAGGATATCGGGCTACACTGTCGAAGACGCAAAAGCCATCTTGCTGGCTAATACGGAAAAAGAAATCAGATACGAGACTTCACTCTTGATTAGGGACATTGAAACGCAGGCGAAGGAAGAAGCTGACAAGAGGGCAAAGGAAGTAATAGTAGGCGCGATCCAAAGGTGCGCAGCAGACCATGTGACGGAGAGCACCATATCAGTAGTCCCGCTTCCAAATGACGAGATGAAGGGGAGAATCATCGGCAGGGAAGGCAGGAACATAAGGGCTATCGAGACAATGACCGGCGTAGACCTGATAATCGACGACACGCCGGAGGCCGTGATCTTGTCTGGCTTTGACCCCGTCAGGCGGGAAATTGCTAGGCTGGCTCTCGAAAAACTGATCGTTGACGGGCGGATACACCCTGCAAGGATCGAAGAAATGGTGGAGAAAGCGGGCAAGGAAGTGAACGCCACCATTAAGGAGGAAGGCGAACAGGCTACGTTTGAGGTGGGGATACACAACCTTCACCCAGAGCTGATCAAGCTGCTGGGCAGGCTGAAGTTCAGGACTTCATACGGGCAGAACGTGCTAAAGCACTCGGTGGAAGTGGCGCATCTTTCAGGGCTGATGGCTGGCGAACTCGGGCTTGACGTGAAGCTTTCCAAACGCGCGGGACTCCTTCATGACATTGGGAAGGCCCTTGACCACGAGGTGGAAGGGACCCACGTTGACATAGGGATGGACATCCTGAAGAAATACAAGGAGAACGAAGCCGTGATCAGTGCCATGTCGGCCCACCACGGCGACTACGAGCCTAAGAGCGTCGAAGCTGTCATCATTGCCGCATCCGACGCGCTGTCAGCCGCAAGGCCGGGCGCAAGGCGCGAAACCCTTGAGACTTACATCAAGAGGCTGCAGCAGCTGGAGGGGATCGCAAACACGACGCGGGGGGTGGACAAATCCTACGCCATACAGGCAGGCCGGGAAATACGGATCGTAGTCAAGCCTGAAGAGGTGAATGACGAAGAGATCGTGTTCCTTGCAAGGGAGATCTCCAAAAAAATCGAAAGCGAAGTGGAGTTCCCAGGCCAGATAAAAGTAAATGTAATTAGAGAAACAAGAGCAATCGACTACGCAAAATAAATTGAGTGAGATGTAAACAACTGAAAACGGTGCGCCAGAACAGTAGGATGGTTTGGTGCGCCGCTTTTATTTCTGCCAGGCGCCAGCCGCGAGTTGTGTTTTTGCTTAAGAAATTGATGATATGTAACGCTAATGTAACCAACAAGTAGTATAATGGAAATATCGGTAATAACGAACGAATAATGGGATTGGAGAAGAAAATGAAGGCAGGGGAGATTTTTGAGATGCCGGCGTGTACGCCGGCTGCACCCGAGGAATCGGATTTAATAAAAGTATCGCGAGTCACCTTTCTTGGCGCCGGCCCGCATGGCCAGGCCTTGTCAATGGGCTGGCCAGCCCCAGTGTACCAAATGGTTGAAAACATTTTGTACGGCGACACCAGCATGGTCGGCGGCAGCGACAAATACGTCTATTCGTGGAAGAACTAACGTGAACCTATTTGAACCTATTTGAACTGACTTGAACTGAACTGACCAAACACAGCTCAATCGGCAGACGACGCACCGCCCCAATTGGACAATTGGGGCGGTGCTGTTTTTTTGTCACCTTGGAGCGGCGCGAGGTTTTTTTGTTTGGAAGGGCTGTCCCGCTCGGCTTGGGGCAAGCGGCGGCAAGCTCGAGCATTACATTTTGGCAGGCGTTTCCGAGCCCCTTCTGCTCTGAGGTGCTTTCGATTTTGAACGTTGACGGAGGAGAGAGAACAGTCAACACTGTGATGGACGAAGCAGACCGTGCAGCACTGGCGAAGATTGAATTCCTGGACGTCAGCAACAAGGCAATGTATAGCATGCCTGGCATAGGCTATTTCACAGGGCTGCGCGGCCTCTGGTGCGAAGAAAGCTGGCTGAATTCGCTCGACGTTTCCCAGAACGCCAACTTGGAATTCCTCAACTGCGAATTCAACTCGATAAGAAACCTCGACGTTTCAACGAACACAGAGCTTGTTTGGCTGGAATGCGGCAGGAACTTTTTAACGTCGCTCGACGTTTCAAACAATTCCAAGCTGCTTTTCCTGGACTGCCTCCCAGTGGATGTCAAAGTGAAAATTGACGTTGTCGGCTGGCAGGGGAAAGGGCTGGTTGAGGTCGGGGAGTATGTTTTTTGCGCTGAGGGCACACCATGCAGCATATACAACAGGTACCACACCTACGACTTTACCAGGGACGGGATAGTCGACGCCTTGGATCTGGGCATCGTGCTCCTGTATTGCGGCCACGACAGCGATTCCCCAGGCTGGGGCACGCTCGCCAAAGTGAACGATTCAAACGGCAGGCCTGTCACGGTGCGCATGTGCGACGCAAACTCAGACGGAGTGATCGACATGCTCGACGTGCTTGACACGTGCATCAACTACTCGATGGGGCACCAAGTCATGGTGCACATTGCACCGGCGCCATGGATAGCCTCCCCGACCCGCGGGTCAAAAAGATTTTCCGTTTCCCC
>WRJK01000174.1 GCA_009782285.1 Clostridiales bacterium | reverse complement strand
TCCCGCAGCTGAGTTGAGCGACCCGGTGGGCTCGTCAGCGAACACGACTTTTGGCTGGCTGATCAGTGCCCTTACGATGCCTGCCCGCTGGGCTTCGCCGCCAGAAACCTGCGTCGGGAATTTGTTCCATATGCTTTCTTCGAGGCCTACCTGCAAAAAAAGATCCTTTGCCCGGGAAATCAGCTGCTTCTTATTTTTACTGACAAGCATTCCACTGGCCAGGACGTTGTCCATGATGCTCAGGTTGTCCAGCAGGAAGTTCTGCTGAAAGACAAAACCGCAGTTTTTTCTGCGAAAAACCGCCAGCTGGTCGTTCGTCCATTTGGATATGATCTGCCCGTCAAAGGATATTTCGCCGGAAGTGGGGGCGTCCATGCCTGATAGGGCGTAAAGGAGCGTCGATTTCCCTGCGCCGGAGGATCCCATGATAACAGTAAAGTCTCCCGCAAAAATCTCGATGTCAAGGGATCTCAGCACAACTTGCTCAAAAGGCCCCAAATTGAAGGACTTGGTTAACTTGTTTGTAGATATGACAGCTTTTTTCACTGCTTCGCTGTTTGCCATTATATAATCACCCTGACGCTTTTGCCGGGAGTGACGTTCATCGTCCTTGTGTTTTTAACAATGACGTCCCCGGGCTCAAGGTCTCCCCTGATTTCAGTCTGCGACGGGGTTTGGATCCCTTTTTCCACCTCGACTGCGACCAGCTTGCCGTCTTGCACGGCCCAAACCTTGAAAACGCCTTCAGCATCTTCAAACAGGGCGGTTTTTGGCGCAATCAGGCAGCCGCTTGACCTAGCTGTTACGAACCGGACCTCTACGGGCCAATAGGGGCCAACGTCTTCCCAACCGCCCTCGTCAACTTTTATCTCGATTTTAATTCGTTTTTCAGTCAAGCCGACTTTTGACACCCTGTCAACTGCGCCGTGTACGATGTTCCCTATTGTCCCCTTGAATTTCTTGTCCTCGTCGCGCAAGCGGAGCGTCACATCGACTTCATCGCCGGTTTTTACCCCTTCGGTGTTTTCCACCAGTATGTAGCAGTCTACCCTAAGCTGGTTGGGCTGGTACAGGGAGCAGAGCTTGCCGCCGGGGGGGATCACGTGCCCTTCCTTGACGGTCAAATCCCGGATAATGCCGGGACGGTCAGCAAACACCTCTGTTTCGCTTTGGTTTTCCCTGCTGCGGGTGTCGATTTCCGAACCAACCGCTTGAATCTGAGACTCCAAGTACTTAATCTGAGTGGACACCAATTCCCTGTCCTTGACAGCCTTGTCGTAGGAAATCTGCTGGTTGTTCAATTGCTGGTCTGACAGGCCGCCCGATTCATGGATGGATTTCGCGGATTCAAGTTCCTCGTGCTGCCGTTTTTCCTCCATCAGCGCTTGGTCAAGCCTCGTCTGCGCACCGGCTCTCTCTGACTCGAAAGCCTTTTTTTGCGTGTCAAGCTCCAGCGTCCTGCCGGTGCTGTCGAATGCGAAGAGCAAGTCTCCCTTCTGGACAGCCGAACCTTCGGCTATTCTGACGTCAAGCAGCTTCCCGCCTGTTTTTGTATAGATGTCCATTTCGGCTTCCGGAATGACCTCGCCTATCTCGCTGAAGGCGTTTTCCAGCACACTGCTTTCCAGTACTAGGCACTCTACAGCCGGCGGCCTGGCGACTGCCCACGCTGCCGCACTGGTCACGGCAAGCGCCGCGCAAATAATCAATGCAATTTTTACTTTCTTTTTCAAAATATTAGCTCCTGTTCTGCGTTATTTTTCAGCTTGCGTGATAATTATACGTAATCTGGCGACGCAAGTCAATTGTCCAGCATTAGAGGAGAATTAACATTTTCTTAAGAACTGATTAAAAAAGGATGCTTGCCGAGTTTTTACCCATTTTTTTCACAAAGCAGCTTTTGGATTTTACTTGTCGCAATTAAAATGTATTTGCAAATAAATTTGAAAAGGAGATAAACAAAATGCTAAAAATTTCAAGCAAGCGCACAACTTCCATCATGCTAGCCGTTATTATGGTGCTGACACTGCTTCCAAGCAGCATGTCAACTGTATTTGCGGCAGAGGATCCGGTTAAGGTTTTCACCATCACAAACCCATATGAAAATGTGAACTGGGGCACCTACGGGCAGTACAAGGCCAATTTCCACACCCATTCGACGAACTCTGACGGTTCTAACCTTACGAGGGACATGGTTGAAGACTATTACGCAAAAGGCTTCGACATCCTTGCGATGACCGACCATGACTATACCACGCACCTGTGGGACAATGTCAGGCTGGGCGCAATAGACTCCGCAAGAAAGGCAGAAATCCTAGCCGGCACGGCAGCAGTCAATACGACGTTTGACATTGGCATCAACCGGAACGGCAGGCCGATGATCGAGATCGAGTATTCGAACGAACAGTCAGTGACTGACCACATCAATTCATTCTTTGCCAATTTCAACAACAGTTCCGGCGCCACGATGGCAAGCACCATTGCAACGGTTGAAAACCTCGGTGGAATTACCCACATAAACCATCCGGGCAGGTACACCGGCGGTGCGGTTAGCAATGACGCACAGTCCATTGCAGCCTCGAACAATCCGGCGACCGTAAAAAAGTACGTGGATATCTACAGGGCGTACCCGTCCTGCATAGGCATTGAAATTATAAACAAGATCGACAACGAATCAAAAAGCGACAGGATACTTTGGGACAACATTCTAAAAGAAACCATGCCGGAGGGGCGCTTTGTGTGGGGGTTCTCAAATGACGATTCACACAGCCTCAACGCGTCAGGGTATTCATGGAACGTCATGCTGATGCCCGAACAAACCCAAGCCGCGACGAGGGCTGCCATGGAAACAGGGGCTTTTTATGCAGTAAGCCGTGTTTCGCGCCTTGACGACATAAACAGAAGGCTACCGGGCGGCGGCGAAACACCGGGCAGCGGCACCGCTTCAACGTTGTACCTGCTTGAGCAGACGACGCCCAGCATATCGAACATCGCTGTTCTTAATGGTGAAATCACTGTTACTGGTTCAGACTACGATTCAATTGAGTGGATATCGGACGGCGTAGTCATCGCAACCGGAAATTCGATAAACCTGAGCGATTATTCGGACAAAGTGGGCAGTTACGTCCGCGCACAGCTCAAGAGCGCGACAGGGATAGCTTTCACGCAGCCTTTCGGCGTAGCTGAAGAAGTTCCGTTTGCGGCAGAAAATTTGACGCTCACGCCGGGTGCGACCGAGCGCGACATGAATTTCACGTGGTATAGCGACAGGGACGACAATACGGCTTCAGTGGTGCAGATTGCCAAGAAGGCCGACATGGTAGGCGGTGAGTTCCCAGCTAACGGGACGACCACTGTAAGCGGCAAGTCAGGGAACGCTTCGGAAGGCAAGAGCTGGCACAAGGCAGCAGTCACCGGGCTTGCGCTAGGCACCGAGTACGTTTACCGCGTGTCCAACGACAATGAGGTATTCAGCAGAATATATGAGTTTACGACCGGGGCGGCAGGCGACTTCCAGTTCGTTGCAGTGGGCGACCCGCAGCTGACGACGGGGAACCAG
>WRJK01000173.1 GCA_009782285.1 Clostridiales bacterium | reverse complement strand
ATGCTTGAGCGTCTGGATTGCGTACGGTTTGCGGAGCCTGCATACCTGCTTAGTTGGGCCGAACCGGAAAAGGACGATTTCGCGCAGGACTGTGTGTTAGTAGGCCTTACTAACGAATACAGCTTTGCTGATGCTGAAACAGTGCAATCATTGTTTGCTGGCATGGGCTTTGCTGAGGTCAACGACATGCCACTTAGTTGGATTGAGCAGTTCAAAGCAAGAGGCAAAGAGTTTAACAGGTTGTTAAAACTGACGCTTGACAAGCCAAGCAAAGACAGCGTCCTTGCCGAAGCTGCGAGGCTGGGGAAATTGGAATACGTATGCTACGCGGAACCAAACTACTATCTTTCATTTGAAGATTTGTACATCGGGACAAACGACCCCGTGCATCAATGGGGGTTGGTCAATATTAACATAAAAGACGCTTGGTTCAAATACGGCAAAGGGTCCTCTTCTGTTAAGGTGGGCATTGTTGATTCCGGGATATCTCAGCATGACGATTTAGACAGCAATGTAACATCAGGTTGGGATGTAGTTTTTTATAACGGCACTCAAGACGATTCTGTGGGACATGGAACATTTGTTGCAGGAATCACTGGGGCTGTTGGCAACAACGGGATAGGGATCAGCGGCGTAGCACAAACGGTCACGCTGGTACCTTACCAAATAGATGACGGCTACGGCAACCCTGACATATACGCTGCCGCGTTGTGCATTTATCACGCAGAACTTGAGTTTACACCAATAATCAACCTGAGCTTCGGTGGTTACACCTCAAATTCGACATTGAGCTCAGCAGTTTCATACTATCAGGGCTTAGCAGTTTGCGCTGCAGGAAACGAAGCAAACAACAACAACGCTGACCCTTTTTATCCCGCAAGTTACGGATATCCGCAAATAATTTCTGTAGCGTCAATTGATTCCAGCAATAATTTAAGCGGATTTTCAAATTATGGGAGCAGCACTGTACACATAGGTGCACCGGGAAGCAGCGTTGTTTCGACTGCCTCGTCTTATATCAACAATGGCAACTCTTTCTATACAACTGACAGCGGCACATCTTTTGCCGCCCCACATGTTGCCGGCGTAGCGGCGCTGATGTTGGGGCGCTTCCCCAACGCCACAACGGAGGAGATAAAGGAGGCCATTTTGAATTCTGCGGCGTATACGCCGTCTTTGGACGGCATGGTTACAACTGACGGCAGGCTTGACGCATTGGCCGCTATGAATTACATGTACAGGCTAATGCCTGACAAATATGACCTGAACAAGGACGTAAAAGTTGACTCGCTTGACCTTGGGATTGTACTGCTTTACACAGGGTTTAAAGACACTGACCCTGAGTGGGACACTTACGTCAAGGTATACGACATCTATGGTGACCCTGTATATGCTTACATGGCAGATGTCAATGGCGATGGGGTGGTTGACATGCTAGACCTTATTGACGTTTCGATTAATTACACTAGGTAAAGCAGTATGACAGCGTTTGGCTTCTCTTTGCTATGATTATGACCGCCCGCTCAGCGGGCGGTTTGTTTGTTCCTACGGCAAAGGCGGCAGCCAAGGGCTGCGCAAAGGCTATTGCTGAAAAAATATTGGCTAGGCGCAGATAAACATGACATACTGTTGTCGAGTTTGTTGTGATATGCTGATTTCAAAAAAAGGAGGATGTGAAAATGGATCGAAAATATTCATGTTACTGCGGACTTTACTGCGAAAACTGCGCGGTTAAGGTAAAGGTGGAACCGGCGGCAAAAGTTTTGTTTGACGAAATGAAAAAGGCGGGGTTTGAAGAGGTTGTCAACTTTATTCCCGGCGGTGACGGATTCTGGCCGTTTCTTAAAGGGATGGCTGTTGATGGCATGTGCGTTTCCTGCAAAGACGGGGGCGGAGACCCCGGTTGCCCTGTCAGGATATGCGCAAAGGACAAAGGCGTTGACATGTGCGTTTTGTGCGGGGAGTACCCATGTGAAAAGGTTGCTGTTTTTTTGGAGAGAAACCCTGTTCTTGAGCATGACAACGCGCTGCTTGCAGGCAAAGGCTGGGACGCATGGGCAAAGCTTCAGGACGAGCGGAAATCAAAAGAGTTTACGTACCAAGAATGAAGCTGTATTTGCCATTGCCCTTCTCAAAGATCAATGATATCTGCGAAGACGAGCCGTTCCTCAATTTCATGGTTCTTCCCAGCTGCGTTTTTGTAGTACCGTTCAAACTCCCGCAGCATCAGGCGGTATACTCTAAAGCTATGTTGCGTATTCAAATCAGGCAATTTTGCTTTGCATTCCCAGAATGGTTTTTCTGTGATTTCCGGGATTTTCAGCCAGTCAGGTTGTATCAGAAATCCTAATTTGATGGGCGCGTCTATCAGATCCTCTTTTTTGACGCCGTCTCGTATTTGTTGCAGCTTGCTTGAGCTCAATTTTGACATCAGCGATTCGGCGCCGCCCGGGTGAGGTTCTGTTTTGACGATTTCATACCCCTGATTTGCAAGCATCGCTTCATCTTTCCAAGTAAGGTCGCTTGGGAGAAGCGGATCGCGTGATTGCAGTATCAGTTCAACGCGGTTATTGCCCATGTCCATTTGATCCTGTTCATTTGCCATTGGGCCTTTTAGCGGGCATGGCCCGTGCAGGGATGCAGCGACCATGCCGCCTTCCACCTTAACCATTGCGCGGCGGTTCGGCAACACTTGTGCAAAATCGGCCTGGATTACTTTTGATACTTTGACCCCGTCCATCCCATTGGGCTGATAGCGGACCAGCGCAAGCCGTACGAAAGGCATATACGTCGCCAGCGGGTCAAACTCGATATCACAATACCACAGTTTCCGGCTGTCGTCCCAATTCACGCGATGGGCTACAACCATAACTTTTAAGTTGCCGCATTCTTTCAGCTGCAACGACTCAGAAGCAACTCGCGCAGCAAAGTCCGTTTCCCTGGCTTGGAGCTTCGGCTTGGCGCTATTCCAGAATGGATCGCTGCCCCATTGGGTGACATATGGTTGGGCCAAGTGGTCGACCGCTGTGAAAGACCCCTCGCCTGCCTGCGAGATAACTACGCCAAGCAATTCGCCGTCACCTGATGAGAACCATGGCCTGTCCAGCCACACGCGCAGTCCGTTGCCATAGCGTGTGACGTCGTGTTCGCCTGCCTGCCCGTTTTTTTCCTGCCAGCGCATAGTCGGAATAACGTACATAACCAAAGGATCGGCGGGCGGTGCAGTCGCAAGAACTCTTGACTGCTGGTGGCTGCCGTATGCGTTGTCATAGAGTACCGGCGCACCGGGATCATCATCTATGTCCTGCGGCAGCAGCATCCCTTCACCTGAAGCGACAGGGCCAAGCTTGCTTACAAGTTCCGGGTCTTCATAGATGGACGGCGGAAGATACTCGCGAAAACGGGTTGTCGCCCGTATCCTGTATTGAATAAGGCGGAATCGCGTGTCGCCCAGAGCATGTACATCCCCGCGCTGTGCGTTCTCCTTGTCCTCAAGCTGCGCATCCACTGCGGTTCCCAGGTTCAAGTCGTTTCCATGGTTTTCAGCCAGCCTTATTTCACCGAGCTGCCCATTGAATTTCACGCGCTCCGGTTTCGGGCGGGCGACGTCGTCCACCCACTCGGACCATTGTGCTTCCACTTCAAACTTCTCG
>WRJK01000172.1 GCA_009782285.1 Clostridiales bacterium | reverse complement strand
ATTATGGGCGCAAATACTGCCTATGCCTACATCAACCTTGGACAATGAAAGAATCGTCAAGGCGAAATACCTGCTCAGAAGAGCTAGGATAGGCAGGGTCGGCAGCACCAGCAGCCTCGGAGCCAACGCCGTCAACCTTCCTTATGGCCCCTTCGTGCCAGAGGGCGATTACGCCACCGACCCGGAAATCCTTGCAATAAGGGATGCCCTGTATGAAGCTGAAGCCCGCCTGTGGGCATATAACTTGATGGATCTTTACACAGGTGACCCTGCAAAGCCCATCGACAGAAGGCAGTCCTCGCTGCTCAGTGGGTTCAACACTAGGTACGGAAGAATCAGCAGCGCACTGGGCAGGCCTGATTTGCAGCAGCTGCCAATAGTGGTTGAAGCCCGGGCGCTGTATGAAACGATGAACGCTTACAGGACGTCGGCTGGCTATGCTACAATGGACACTAGCGAAGCTAACGCGGCGTCTCCGGTTGTGACGCTCATAAACAACATGGATTGGAACAACTCAGAAAGCGTAGCAGCAGCAAGGTCCGCCTATGATGCGCTTGCCCCTCGCGGCAAGGCCCGCGTCACCAATTACGACATGCTGAAAAAAGCTGAAGGCACATATGGCAAAATACCTGCGAACATAACAAGCGTAGGCGGAAGGGCGCCAAGCAACGGCAACGGGTATTCCATTGCTCAATGGCAAAACCTCGCCGACCAGTTTGAGGGGATGTTCCCCGGCGTCCCAACCGAGCACATATGGATTGCAGGGATGCTAAGCGGCGGAATTACAAGCGGCACAGGCGGCGTCAGAGTCAACGGTGATTTCAACAGCATAGCGACGGACGGCAAATACGCGCCTCCGGGATATACTCCTCTGACTCTTGCGGAATGGCGGGATCGGCATATCGACTTTGCCATGTCTGGCACCGGCCGCCCAACCCACGAAGAATTCCTCACTTACTATGACACTGCCGGCACAAAAGTATGGCTGCAAGTCGAAAACGGCTATGCAGACATGATAACTCTAATTGATATTTACAAGGACATATTCAAGGTCAACCAGCATCCCAGCGTACTGGGCTTTGCTGTTGACGTGGAATGGTATTTCGGCGTCGAGGAGGATATGGGCATACCTGTCCCAGACGCCAAGGCCAAGGAATGGAACGAGCATATATACAGCACTTGGGGTCCTTCCTACGGACTTCTTCTGAAGCATTACACAACATCGTACCTGCCCTATACATATCGCGGCGGCGAACCCGGCAAAAGCAACAAGGTCGTGTTCTGCAACGACAGCCAAGGTTCCCAAACGGTGGCAAGCTACATGCAGGGGTTCCAAGACTTTGCGGCGATGTACCCGGACAACAAAATAGTGGATCAGGTTGGCTATGCCCCTGACAGGGCTTGGTTCATGGCATTGACAGACCCAGTCGTGAAGTCAAAAAGCGTCATGCTGGCAGAATGCGCATTGGCAAGCCCAACCCAGGAGAAAGGCATCGTATGGGTGCAAGGGACGTTCAACGACCCGCTTACATTCTACCTCGGCACAGATGCCCAAGCGGCCAGTGCCGTAAACTCAACCCTCGGCTACTTGGTAAACGACAATCTGACGTCTTGGACCAGCAACGACTCCCCGGGTTACCGGCTCCGCCGCACCCTCGCAGGCCAAACCAGCTCAGTTGGCACATTGGCTGATGCGTTGTTTGTAAAGGCAATGCGAAAATCCGTGAACGCCCTGCCAAATGGGGAAAGCAACAGTTCCCTCACCGCAGCCAGGGTAGAAGCGCTCAAGGGTTTTGAGGCAGTTGCTGTTGATATCCGCGTCAAGGCTCTTCCTGCAGTGGCAAACCTAGTCTTTAAGCGCGACGCAGAAACCGTCTACGCCATCTGGGACACCTATCAGGAGCTGACTGATGTCCAAAAGGCCGAGGTTAAGGAATTTGCAGCGCTGCAGGCAGCCAAAGAAATGATGGACGAATTGGGCAAGCCGGCGATCCCGGTGCTGTTCGAGAATGGGCAATGGGCGGAAGTTCTGGGCGAAATCACCGTGCAGACCCCCCGTTCAATACACGGCCATTACCTGTGGTCTTATGAAAACGGCATGATCCGCCTAACAAACGACGTGAGCGGCCCGATTTCCACAGGTGGCCAAAACAGCATACCATTCAGGTGGCAGTTCCAAAACACCATCGACATACGGGGCTATTCAGCTGTCGTCATTGAGCTTGACGAAGTGCCTGCTCAGCCGTTCCTCAGGCAGCTGCGTTTCCGCATTGACGAAGACAACACTTCAAGCGGCGTTCTCACCTCCTCTACCGTGAGGATGACCTCCTTCACAGATTCGCAGCGCCTTCGCGGGATCGGTGCGCTGCCTTCAAACGGCGATGTTGTGAGAATCAAGAAGATATACCTTGAAGGCACTGGCGTTCTTGCAGCGCCCGCCAACGTCAGCCGTCGCGAAATCAGGGACATTATCCCGCCAAGGACCGGAAATGAACCCGTGAGGGAGATAACCTCTTCGCCGCAGTACACAGGGACAGTGGCATGGAGCCCTGACCACGACGTGTTCGAAGAAAACACGGTTTACACGGCAACTATCACACTGGCGCCAAGAGAAGGCTGGACGCTCGCAGGCGTAGCAGCAAACTGGTTCAGGCTCTACGACATAACGGGCAACGACGCAGCAAATACGCTGACCCATGCCGCGGGCTCAAGCGTCATTACAAAGACCTTTGCAGCCACCACGCCGGTGCTTCCATACCCAGACCCGACGCAATTCGTGGTGCTCAGTTTTGATGACACAATTAGCCCTGAGACCAATGACCTTTTGGACGTTTTGGATTCCATCGGTGCCAAAGCGAACTTCTTTACAATCGGCATGAACCTTGAAAAGTCAAACAGGTTCCCTGAATACGCAAGAGTGGTCAGCAGACTTAAGAACGACGGCCATGAGCCAGGCAACCACACATGGCAACATGAACGCTGGACAAGGGCCACACAGGATGTGAGGCTTGCTGACTGGACGGCAAACAACAACTATATGATTGAATTGTTCGGCAAGGCGCCTACATGGATACGCTTCCCTTACAATGACCAAAACGCAAGCGCCGTGTCAGATGCAAGCGCACTGAACCTGGCCAACCTGTGGGGATTTGACACAAACGACTGGAGCATAGATCGTTCAGCCTCCTATTTGATCAACAGAGTGCTTGTGCAAACCGGCAACAATGCAGCAAGGGACGGCCAGATCTATGTGCATCATGACCATTACGACAACCAAAACAGCACGAGGTGGGCCCTCCCAGAACTGGCGCATTACCTGAGAAGCATGGGCATCGACTACATGACCGCGTCTGAACTCAGCAAACGCAACAACATCACCGTTGTGCCGGGAACTACCTACAACAACTTCTTCCTGCCGTCACGCATCACAATAGGCACACAGCCAGCAGCAAACACTGTGGTGACTGAGGGCAAGGTTGACGCTGGCCTAACAGTGTCTGCGACAGTATCCCCCGCTGCTTCGCCAAGCTATCAGTGGTTCATAAGATCAGCTGCCGCAGAAGCTTGGACAGCAGTGGATGGCGGCACGGGCGCGGCTCTTGAGCTGCCAAAAGGCTTGACGGAAGGCACGTATTACTTCTATGCAGTGGCAAGCG
>WRJK01000171.1 GCA_009782285.1 Clostridiales bacterium | reverse complement strand
GAAGGCGTTTGCTACGCCGACGGGCGTTCCATCAGCGATTCAGGCACAAAAGACAAGTTCGGCAATGTTGAGTTCGGCGCAATGGCCGGAACCAGCGCCGCGTTTGCGCTTCACAAAATGATCAAGGACGCTTTCGGCTGGCGAGGTGAATTTCAGGTAACCGAGTCGCTGCTCATGTGCGCCGCCGACCGGGCAGTGCAGCAAGACTACGACGAAGCCTACGCTTGCGGCAAGCGGGCTGTGGAGCTTGGCTTGTCAGGAACCAGCGGCGTGATGGTTACAATCAACCGGGAAACCAACTCACCATACAGGTATTCGCTCGGCACTGCCCCACTGTCGGAAGTCGCCGGCGGCGAAAAACCAATGCCCGACAGCTTCATCTGCGATGACAGGCTGTTCATAACGGAAGATGCCCTTGCGTATTTACGGCCACTCATAGGAGAATTGCCGAAGTATCCGCGCCTATAAGCGCATGTGGGCACAATTATAGCCGCTCATTTGATTCTAGCCGCTCATTTTTCAATGCCAGCGGCTTTTTTAGTTATGTACGCGAAAAGCCCCGCCGCCAAAACCGATGGGCAGCTGGCGATCGCCAGCATGTGGTGCACACCAAGCAGCTCCGAAAGCAGCCCGCAAATCGGGTTTGCTATCATCATCGAGATATTGAGCGCAGACTGCCCAATGATCAGCGCCGCCGCAAGATAGCTCTTGTCCGTGTGCTTGGTAAGAAACAGCACTTGGCCAGGTATGACCAGCGCGAACGACACTGCTTGAAGCAGGCACGCGAAATAAGCTTGCACAACACTGTACGTCATAGCGAACGCCAAGTTTTTCAAGAAAAAACCAAAAAAGCCGGCCGCAAGCAAAAACTCCGGTCCGGCCTTGCTGTTGAGCTTGGTGAAAAAGATCATAACCACGAACTCCACCGCCGCCATTATGAAAAACATGACCCCCAGTTCTGCCGGGCTTCCGCCAATTTCTGCAACCAGCACCGGAAGGTAGGTCGATAATGACGCAAAAGTCCCCCCAAGCAGGAACGACCCGACAACCATGTACAGGAAATACGTGTTTCCCACAAGATAGCTTGCCGACGCCCTCACCGTCACCTTGGCTTCGGTTTCATGCTTTTCGGGATTGGCGATGCCCATAACTGCATACATCGATACTAAAAAAACACCCGCTATGAAATAGGGCGCGGTACCATTGCCTTTCATAGTGAACAACTGCCCAATAATCACCGAGAAAACCGCGTAGGATATGGAGCCCACTGCACGGACCTTGCCATAGTCCACATTGCCCTGCTTTGCCACCCAAGAATCCAAAATCCCACCGAGTGAGCGGGAAGAACCCACCGATATAATCGAAAACGCCGCCACAAACAGCTTCGACCATGAAAAAATGAATAAAAACGGCCAGCTTGCCACCATAACTGCAAATCCGCTTACAATTATCTGTTTCAGCGAATTGTACCTGTCTGCCAAGTATCCCGACGCCAACTGGAGGACCAAGCAGCTGAACATGGACAGCATCACCACGACGCCGACCTCAAAATCCGAGTAACCGAAGTCCTTCAGGAACATGGGGTAATAGCCGCTAAATATCAGGCAGGCAGCGAAGAAGCCCCCCATTAAAACTGAAAACCTCGCCGTATCGTTTTTCATCCATTGTTACCTTTCCGGCTCGTCGTTCGGGCTGAGGTAAAGCACGCCTGGTTCCAATTTTACGCCCTTTGCCTCAAACAGCTCAGACACCGTAACTAGCTTGTACCCGAGCTTCTGAAGTTCTGGTATAAAAAACGGCATAAGTTCCGCCTCGCACTGCATCCTGTCGTGGCACAGCACCACCGCCCCGTCTTTCAGTTCGCTCAATATGCGTTCACGCGTCACAGCTGCGTCGTCTGTGTCCCAATCCATGGGGTCGATGCTCCAGTTGACCAAGGCGAGCCCGCAATTCCTTGCCGCAAGCTTGACCGCATCGCTGTATTCGCCATATGGCGGGCGCATGATCGTCGGCTCTTTGCCCGTAATCGAAACAATAAGCTCAGTAGTAGCTGTAATCTGAGCCAAAATCTCGTCGTAGCCCTGCTCAGCAAGGTGCAGGTGCCAATTCGTATGGTTGCCGATCTCAAAGCCTGCCCGCGACGCACGGGCTGCTGTTTCGGGATATTTTATCAAATGCATTCCGTTCACAAAAAACGTGGCTGCCGCCCCAAATGATTCCAGTGCTTCAATTATTGGCAGGGTCGTTACAGCCGGGCCGTCGTCAAATGTCAGCGCAACCAGCTTGGAAACATCTTCCATAATTCAATTTCCTCCTACACTCAATTGATTGGGCAAATCTCGTCAATCAGGCTCAGCTCCTCCGCATCGAATTTCAAGTTGTCTACTGCTTTGACGTTGCCTTCCATCTGGCCGGCGTTCCGCACACCGACGATAAGGGAAGTCACTCGCTCGTCCCTAAGTGCCCAAGCCAAGGCCATCTGCGCCATGCTCTGCCCCCTTCTTGCCGCAACAGCGCCAAGACGCGACAATCTGTCTTGGGTTTTTTCCGTAATGTCCTCTTTTTTCAGGAATATGGAATCGCCAGCCATGCGCGAATCAGAAGGGATTCCTTTGGCATATTTCCCTGTCAGCAAGCCCTGTGCCAGCGGCGAATACGCAACAAACCCGATCCTGCCGCCTTCCGATGCTTCCAGTGTGCCGTCCGCTTCGATCTCCCGAAAAAGCATCGAATACTCGCACTGGTTCACGACTACCGGTGTTTTCAGCTCCCTCAAAATCTCGATTGCGCAGCGGGCTTGATCTGCACCGTAGTTGGAAATCCCGGCATAAAGAGCTTTCCCCTGCCTTACTGCCGTATCAAGGGCGAGCATGCTTTCTTCAAGGTCTGTTTCGGGATCCGGCCTGTGGTGATAGAAAATGTCCACATATGATAGCCCCATCCGCTTCAGGCTTTGGTCGAGGCTTGCCAGCAAGTGCTTCCTAGACCCGAAATCCCCGTATGGCCCGTCCCACATCTCATAACCTGCCTTCGTCGATATGATTATCTCATCTCGATAAGGGAAATCCTTCATGATGGTGCCGAAATTCTCCTCAGCGCTCCCCGGTGGCGGGCCGTAGTTGTTTGCAAGGTCAAAATGCGTGATGCCGTTATCAAAGGCGCAGTATACTGTCTTTCGCATCTCTTCTGCATCTGCGCTTCCTCCGAAATTGTGCCAAAGCCCCAGCGAGATCAGCGGGAGCATCAGCCCGGTTTTCCCACACCTTCGGTATGTCATTTTTCCATACCTTCCGATTGAACCTTCCATATTTTCTCTGTCGAGTTGGTATTCTCGACCCTCCCCTCAACAATTATACCAACTTAGCCTAAAATGAGCAAGTGAAAAAAACCGACTAAAATGAGCAAGCGAAAAAAACCGATTGGCATCAGTGCCCATATATAGTAGCTTATATGTAAAGAGGCGCTTCCGGTAAACGGTCAGCCCTCCGCAGGTTATGAAATAACCGCACTGTGGGCATAAAAGTGGCGGTTATTTCCTTTTATACGAGCTTTTCAGAAAGCTCAATATGCTTAGGATTAGTTCATAAATAACATGAACAAATCAATGTGGCATAATGCAGTAGTTCCAAGACACAAATGGGTAAAATTTCACCAAATTTATTGTAGCGAAGTCTTCGTCTGAAACTTTTTTTG
>WRJK01000170.1 GCA_009782285.1 Clostridiales bacterium | reverse complement strand
TGCAGAGGCGAAGGCAAACATGCCCGCCATGTGCGAAGCCGCTTTAAAACAAGCTGAAGAAAATGACTATAAGGACGCTTTTTTGGCTAGCGGGGTAAAACATGTTAGATTGTACGGGATAGCGTTCTGGAAGAAAACTTGCATGGTGAAAACAAATTCATCGACTATGGCAATAGTCTGAACTGGTACACGGAGCGCTGCGCGTAAAGCTCGCCGGCCTTCAAAACGCCGGAAGGAAACGCTGGGTTATTGACAGCGTCCGGATAGCTTTGCGGCTCAAGGCACAGCGCGCTTTGCTGCGCAAAAGGCGGCAGGAGTGAGTTGCCGCTGTAGAACTGGAGGCAAGGGTTTGTCACCATGAGCCGAAGGGAGATGCCGCTTTTTTGGCTGGCCAAGGTTGCCGCTTCACGGAGCCCCGTCCCGCAGACGACGTAGTTAATATCGTAACCGCCAGCAATCAAAAGCTGCGGGTCGGCAGCGCCGATCCTTTCGCCGACAGCAAAACCCGTCCGGAAGTCGTATGGCGCGCCGCTGACTTGCAGCAGGCGCCCCGTTTCGGTCAAATCTTCGCCAACCTCCGTTATGGTGGACGCGTTGACGTTAAGGACATGCGCCATTGCGGCGCTTTTCCCGGAGGAAGCCCCCGCTAGGTTGAAATAGGCGTGGTTCGTCAGGCTGATTGGCGTGTCCCTGTCGCTTTTAGCCATGTAATCAATAGTCAAGGAGTTGTTTTCGTTGTTTTCGCAGAAGCTGTAGGTCACGGATATGTCGAGGTTCCCGGGGTAGCCTTGGTCGCCGTCCGCAGAATGAAGGCGGAGCGTCAGCGCGCCGCCTTCGGCGTCAAAATCCCAGATGCGTTTCCCGAAACTATCTGCACCGCCGTGCAGCGAGTTTTCGCCGTCGTTCTTCTGCAAACTGTATGTGGCTCCGCCTAGGGTGAAGGCAGCGGCTTTGATGCGCCCCGCATACCTTCCGATGACCGCCCCTATGTAGTTTTCGTCGGATTCGTAGCCCCTTATGTCGTCGTATGAAAGGCACACGTCGACAAGATCCCCGTTTCTTCCAGGCACCCGCGCCGTCTTCCAAATAGCGCCGTAGTTCAGCGCCTCAACGTATGCGCCGCCTGCGCCATTAAGCCGGAACAGGAAGACGTCTTCGCCTTTTGCAGTCTGCCCGAAATGCTTTTTTGTTATCATGCCCATTACATATGCGCCTCTTCCTTTTCGATTTTGACGACAGCGGCTTCGGTATTGCTTTCTATGAACCTGAGCACATTGTCCAAGATGCTGGCGCAATGCGAGGCGTCCGTCGTGACGCAGGCTATCCCGATTGTCAGCGTCTGGTGCAGGTCCTGATTTTCCACTTCGGATATGGATATGTTGAATTTCGCCGCTGCCTTGCCGCAGATGCTTTTCGCAACCATGCGTTTTTCCTTGAGCGAATGCACCCAAGGCGCATAAAGCGTCAGCTTCATAGCCCCGGCAATCATTTCCCCTGTTTCAATATGTTCGTCAGCTTAAACAAGAAGTCCTGGATGTTAGACACGATGGTAGTTACCTCAAGGGTCCCCCTGTCCCTAAGCTTATTGAGCACGAACTCTGAAACGTCAATGGCATAGATGAAAACGGGCCTGATTTCGCCGCCCCTCACGACGTATGAAGCCGTAAGGTTCCCTGTGGCGATGGTGTGAAGCTGCGAAGCCATGCACACGACAGTCGTCGCTTTTTTCGTATGGGCCCTCATGGCGTCCTGCGCTTCCGACATGTCGTCTATCACGCCGCTCATGGGGCCGTCGTCCCGAAGGGAGCCGGCCATCACGAAGGGGACGGAATTTTTGACGCAGGAGCAAATCAGCCCACCTGAAAGGCCGAGCTCCGATATGGCTTTTTCGACAGAGCCGATCTTGTTCACCGTGTTTATGGCGTCGAGGTGGTTGTAGTGGCCGTTGTGCACGTTTTCCCCGGTTTCAATGTTTTGCCCGAGGGCGGTGCCAAGCATGGCGCCCTCAATGTCGTGGGTCACGACGGCGTTCCCGCCGAAAACCGCGTGGGCGTAGCCGTTTTCGACTATGTATTCCATTGCGTCCCGGCAGTCTTTCGAGAAAATTGCCGCAGGCCCGAGCACCCAGACAATATGGCCATCCTCTTTGTCGTGGCGGAGCAGGGCGGCGAGGTTTTCGTAATCACGTTGAAAAGACGTTTCCCGGGACCTTCCGCCTCTAAAGGCGAATGCGTCGGCGCCGCCTTGCCCGGTGGGGAATCCGTGGTTGTGAAGGTAGATGCCTTCCGTGCCGTCGTCGCTGCGCCCCACAATTACGTCGTCCCCAACGTTTAGTTTTCGAAATTCCGCCGCCTCTAAGCTTTCGTCTTGCCGTATGACGGGGACGCAGTCCATCCTCGTCTGCGTGAGAAGCTTCCATTGCCCACCTATTTTGAAGTATTCCGGGTACATGCTCGTCGCATGGAAGCTTTCGGGGGCGACCCCTTTCACCGTCACTTTTTCCGTCTTCACGTCCGGCGCGTTCACAAACGTTGCCAAAGTGAAATCAGGCGCTACGTACTTAGGTATGTTTTTCATATTTCCCATCTCCTCTCAGATTCCAAGATACGCTTTTTTGACCTCGGGGCTGTTTAGCAGCTCGCCGCCGCTGCCTTCCATGGCAATACGCCCGTTTTCAAGGACATATGCCCTGTCAGAAAGTTTAAGCGACTGCCTTACGTTCTGCTCCACCAGCAGCACAGTCTTTCCGGTTTCCCGTATTTTTTCCACGAGGTGCATTATTTCAAGAACCACTATTGGGGCAAGCCCAAGGGATGGTTCGTCAAACATAATTAACTTTGGGTCTGCCATGAGCCCCCGGCCTATGGCGCACATCTGCGCTTCGCCGCCGCTTAGGGAGCCCGCAAGTTGATTGGATCGCTCCTTGAGTTTTGGGAGTATTTCATATACGTAATCAAGGCGGCCTTTCCTGTTTGCCCTGCTGCGCCTGCTGTATGCGCCAAGTTCAAGGTTTTCGCGGACGGTCAAGCCAGGGAAGAGCAGCCTACCTTCTGGGACCTGCACAAGGCCAAGGTCTACTATCTGGTCGGGCCGCAGCTTGCCGATCCTTTCGCCGTTAAACAAAACCTCGCCGCTGAACGAAGTGACAGTCCTTGATATGCAGGAAATCAGAGTCGTCTTTCCAGCCGCGTTTGCGCCGATCAGGGCAACGATTTCGCCGGCCTTGATTTCCATGGAGATGTTCTTCAGAACCTGTATTTCGCCGTAGAATGAACTCAAGTTTGATATTTCAAGCATCGCAAGGTTCCTCCTCTACTCCGAAATAGGCTTTTATGACTTCTTCGTCCCTGCTCACTTCAAGAGGGGTGCCCTCGGCAATTTTTTTCCCGAAATTAAGCACGACGACGCTCTTTGAAAGTGACATCACAGCCTCCATAATATGCTCAATGATTACCAATGTGACGCCCGACGCGTTAATGGACCGGATGATGGACACCATTTCCTGGACTTCCACTGGGGTGAGCCCGGCCATGACTTCGTCGAGCAGCAGCAGTTTTGGCTGGGTTGAAAGGGCTTTTGCGATTTCCAGCTTTTTCCTTTCGCCCAAGTTCAAGTGCTTCGCAACTACGTCGCTTTTATCACTAAGCATAACGAGCCTTAGGGACTCTTTCGCTATTTTTTCTGCGGCGTCATATGATTTGTTTTTGCAAAATCC
>WRJK01000169.1 GCA_009782285.1 Clostridiales bacterium | reverse complement strand
GCTCTCTGTAGTCGACACTCCCGTCCTCCCTCTGTTTCGGGCCGATATGGCTGCTGTCGAACGTTAGGGCGAAGGATCCGTCTTCACCGTCGGTTGCACGGGTTCCGAAAGCTACCTTGTGCCACTGGAAATAGTTCTGCCGGTTGCAGAACTCGCTTATTTCGTCACGAAGTATGCCGTATTTCACGCCCCTCTTCTCAATCAAGGATATGATGTCCGCATCGGAGACGATTATTTCCTCCTTGCTGATGCCGTCGTCGTAGACCCTGACATACACCGATAAATTGTCCGCCGTTATCTTGACTTCAAAATCAGGCTTGCTTTCCGGGTTGTATTCCTCATTCATTGCGCCTCTCCCAACTACCTCAAATTATTGATAGTCTGTTCAATTTCATCCGACGTCTGAACCATTTTGAGCGACATCTGGTACGCCCTCTGTGTTTCGATGACCCTGCTCATCTCGTAGGCAAGATCCACGTTGCCCATTTCCAGCCTGCCTCGGTTCAGCACCGCCCTGTCGTTCAAAAATGGCGATCCGTTCTTCTCAACCGCCATGTATTTGTTGTCGCCTTTGAGCAGCATCCCCTCCTTGCTGTTGAAGTCGAAGACGCCGATCCCGAGCTCTTGGCCTTCGTCATCCGTATCGACGAGTATTATGTTGAAATCCTTGTCGAGCACAAGGCACTTTTGGTCGTTGATCAGGTAGAACACGTTGGGGCCGTATTCCGACAGCGAAAAATGGCCGTTCCTCGTGTAGAAGACGTCCCCTGTGCCAGGATCGTACAATGCGAAGAAACCTGCCCCAGTGATGGCGAAGTCATATGCGCCCCCTGTTGGCATGGTCCCCCCTTGCTCATAGAGTATGTCCGTTTTTTCCACTCTGGCGCCGCACCCCGTTTCTGGGTCTTTGCTGGCAGCCTTGTAGTATTTGTTGTACAAAAGATCCACGAAGCCCGCACTCTGGGCTTTGTACCCTTCGGTATTGATGTTGGCTAGGTTGTTCGCTATAATGTTCATCCTGCCCTGCTGGGCGTTCGCGCCTACGGCAGCGGTGTAAAACGACAGGTCCACAGCATATTACCTCCTAAATCCTTCCGACTTCGTTTGCCGCCTTTTGCATCAGCTGGTCGTACATCCTGAGCACCTCGCTGGCGCTTTGGAGCGCGCGCTGGCTCGTAATCATGGCAACCATTTCATCCATCGCGCTTACATTCGAGCGCTCGAACATTTTCCACCTCACGTCGGGCAAATCGACTTCGTAGGCGTTCGCCCCGTTCTGGTTTGTGAACATCCCTTCGCCTGTCTTTTCCAATTGGCTGTAGTCGCTGAAATTCACAACTTTAAGCTTCCCGAGCCTACCTCCTGTCTCTTCGTACACGATGGCGCCGTCCCTTTCGAACATGACCTTGTCGGTTTTCAGAAGGATCGGCTCGCCGTCCGTCCCCAGGACCCTGCCTATGTGCTGGAGGTACAGGTACCCTTCCTCATCCAAAGTAAAGGAACCGTTCCTGGTATAGACGCTCCCCCCTGACGGCACCTGTATCTCGAAAAAGCCTTCCCCGGCTATGGCTGCGTCGAGAGGCCTGCCGGTAACGTCGAAGTTGCCCTGCTCGTAGTCCGTCACCTTTTCGTCGGCTACGCGCATCATTGCCACGTCGCCCAGCGGCGCTTTGCCGCTTTTGTCGACGCTCCCGGTCCTTATGGCAAGGCGCTCGTCAAAGGTCGTGGTCACGAGGGTGTCCTTTTTAAACCCGGGCGTAGACGCGTTGGCCATGTTGTTGCTTATGACGTTAAGCCGCCTCTGCTGCGTCAGCATGTCTGACGTCAAAGTGTAAAAACCTCTGAACATGTTCGCCTCCTGTAAAACAAACAGCTATTTCTCCAAATATTTCTCCAGCGCTTTCCGTAGCCGTCTGATAGCGTTCGATTGTATCTGCGAAATCCTGGGTTCGCTCACTTCCAGTACTTTCGCTATCTCCTTCATGTTGAGCTCTTTCCTGTAATAGAGCGATATCACCATCTGCTCCTTCGGGTTCAATTCCAGAATAGCTTCTTTGAGCATGGAATAAAGCTCCGCCTGCTGCAGCTTCTGGTCAGGGGCGTCGCCGGTGTTGGAATCTGCCACGTCGCCTGCGCCCCCTTGGGACTCGTCTAAAAGCGCGTCCAGCGACAGCAAGTTGTACAGGCTCGTGTCACCTAGGATCTTCCTGTACTTTTCTATTTCAAGCCCCATTTTCGCCGCCACCTCGTGCTCCGTTGGCGAACGCCCCAGCTCTATGTGAAGCTCCCCCGCCGCGTTGTCTATCTCCTTGGCGGACTTCCGCACGCTCCTGGGCGCCCAGTCCTGCTTCCTTGCGAAGTCTATGACTGCGCCCCTCACCCGGAGCGACGCGTAGCTCACGAATTTTACGTTCCTCGTCGGGTCGAATTTCTCAAGGGCCCCCATGAGGGCTATGATGCCTTCGTTGACAATGTCGTCCATTTCCGCAAAACTGATGTAGACCCCACGCATTTGCATGGCGATGGTCTTGACAATGTAGCTGTACCTAAGCACCAGCTCCTGCTTGACGGCTGCTTCCCTGTTTTTCATGAATTCCAGCAGCAGCTCGTCGTTCGACTTTTTTGAATGATCGCTTTCCCGGTTCATATCCTCACGCCTTTGCTAAACTTGTATGTTGCCGATTGCCTGTATCTGTACGTCGTTTGATATTTCGCTGAAGGAGAGGACTGCCACATTTGGGTAAAACTGTTCAATCAATCTATAGAAATAAACGCGTATAACATGACTTGTCAGTATCACCGGCTGCTGTGAAAAGCTTGTGAATTTAGAGAGCTGATCTTTTAGCTGCTCGATTATCTTCTGAATCACGTCCGGGTTAAGAGCAAGGTATACGCCGTGTTCGTTCCTTGTAAGCCCGGTTAAAATCGACTTTTCGACTTCCGCGTCGAGCGTGATAACTTTTATCTGCCCGTTTTCGTTGAACTTCCTCGTTATCGTCCGTTTTAGCGCCATCCTCACATTTTCGGTTATGACGTCCATATCCTTCGTGTTGACGGACGAATCGACGATCGTTTCTATTATGGTTCCCATATCCCTGATAGGTATGCCCTCTTTCAGCAGGCTGTACAGTATCTTCTGTAGATTGCCGAAAGATATTATATTCGGTATCGCCTCCTCCACAAGCTCAGGAGACGTTTTTTTCAGATTATCGACGAGCTGTATAACTTCAGCCCTTGTCAGAAGCTCGTGCAGGTTACGCTTTACGGTTTCTGTCAAATGCGTCAGCATGACGGAAAGCGGGTCGATGACCGCATATCCGGAAGTCTCGGCCAGCTCGCGCGCGTCTTCCTTCACCCATTTGGCGGGGATGCCGAAAGCCGGTTCCACCGTTTCTATGCCTTCGATCTCCTTGGTGGCCGAGCCGGAATCCATCACCAGGAAGTGGTTGACCAGAACTTCGCCCTGAGCCACCTCCTCGCCCTTGATCTTCACCACATAGTGGCTGGGAATGAGGGTCACATTATCCTTCAAGCTCACCGTCGGCACCACCACGCCCATTTCCGTGGCGAATTTCTTGCGCAGGATGATGACGCGGTCGATGAAGCCGGCCCCCTGGTTTTCATCCACCAAGGGGATCAGGCTATAGCCAAATTCCATCTCGATGGGGTCGATGTTGATGAGAGAATAGATATTATCAATGTTGCGGTAATATTCGGCGTCGCTCATGGGC
>WRJK01000168.1 GCA_009782285.1 Clostridiales bacterium | reverse complement strand
GTCTACGGTCCTTTCGGTGTCTGCTTGCCTTATGGCAGACGCGGCGTAGGCGTATTTTTCATCCTCGCCCGGAAAGAGCAGCTGCACTGTGTCCCCTTCTTCCGGCATCACGTACCAGCCTGTATGGTTTTCCATGCTGTAGTCTGTGGCGTACTTGAAGAAATGTGCTTCATCTGTGTCCTCTTCCACCCCACGTTCTTTGTCGTCGTCCAATTTCAGTTTCAGCGTGTCGTTTTCAACTTCAAGCACCGTCCCGTCAAGAATTAGGCCCGTTATGGCTGGGTTGTAAAACTTTGGCGCAGAAACGCCTATTTCAGGGCACAAGGTGTATGAAACAACTAGGGCTGATTCTACAAGCGTAAGCAGCAAATGGCAAACATAAAGTTCTGTCCCGTTAAGGCTTAGCTTCTCGCCCAAGCCGCAAAGATACTCGTCGGTTTCGACAGTGTACAGGGTGACGTCCTCGTCCGTCAGTTTAAGCGGATCTGCATTTTTGTTCTTTTCTATGGCGCTAAGGGCGTCAAAACGCCTTATTGCACCAAAATCCCTTGATATTGCAAAGTCGCTAGACACCAATTTGGCACCGCTGATGTCGGGTACGCCAAAATGAAACTTCGGGTCTTCTGCCGTAATCGGTATCAGCACGTCGCATGTGTGGGATGCCAGCCTTTTGGCAAATTCCCAGTCGGTTTCATTGTACTGGAGTATAATGTTTTCCACCGTCATTTCGTCTGCGTTGTATTCGGCTGTTGCACCAGCTTCTGCTATCACAGTGTCGACGATGGACTCATAGCTCTGCCCGTTGTCCTGAAAAGACCGTTTATGCTTGACTGTGTCGAGCAGGAAAGTGTTAGAGACTGCAAAAGCCTCCAAGCGGTATACGGCGTCAACGCACGTGACTTTTACGCCTTGCAACATGCCGCAAAAGTAAACTTGCCCGTTATTTTCACACTTGACGCTCGTGCCTTCCGACATGCCGGTGGCAGGCGTAAACTGCTCCTCGTCCTTAACGACTCCGCGCACATACAGCGTGGAATGCTCGTTCAGCTTTTTTTCAATCCTGATTTCCTGTATGCTGTCAAAAACGAACGGCGATACGGTTATTTTACCAACGTCGATAAGCTTCATGCCACATCGCCCTCCTGTTCCTCACTTTTCTGCTTTTGCCTCTCTTTTTCTTCCATTTCCTCCATCAGCGCCATTGCGTAGATGAACAGTTCGTCCCCGTATTCCTTGTCGTCCAAAAAACTCACCCCTATCATGCTTGCCGGCTTTTGCGGCAATATCAGTCTTCAAATCCTGCAAAATAGTCGTCGTTGCCGTCAAGCCAGCTCTCGTACCAAGACAGGAAGTCCCGTTTTGGCGCGCATGGTTCGATTCCGACGTCAGAAAAAATCCACATTTGGCCGCGTTCCTTGCCTGTGACGATGATGTTCCAAGTTTGCCCATCCCCTAAGTCCATCAGCTCAATGTTCCCGTTTCCAACCTCGCCCAAATCCACGTCTTCTTCTTCGTCCTCCCAAACCCAATACTCAGTATATGGGAACTCCTTCTTGACTTTTTCTATGTCAATCGTTAGGTCTTCAAATTTCTTCAAGCTTTTTTGGGGGTAGCCGCCAAACATCTTGCCGCCATTGCCCACCATAGTGTAAAACCCGAAAAGCTCTTCCGGAAGCAGGATGTCGTTTGCTAGCTCGAACTCGCGAACAGCTTCCTCCGGAACAACCGGGTTTAATATGGCGGCTTTTTCCAAGGCTTTTTTCTTGATTCTCCGTATCCTGACAACGTTGTTTTGATCTAACACTTTTTTACTCCTTGCTAGGTTATCTGCCGCGCCTTATATCGCAAGCCCTTCGTCATTATAATGCCCAACGCTGCCATCCGGGTTGAAAACCCGAACGCAGCACGGGTCTGCTATCACGACTTGCCTTTTTTCATGTTGCGCAAGGGCAGTAAAATAAGCCTGGCAATCTTCGCACATTTCCTGCGATACCCCGATTGGGTCTGTCGTCAGGCATGACAGCTGTTTTTCTGCATGCGATGCGTTAAACTGGCCAGGCACGCCGTGGTCTCTCGCCCCGGCAGGGGTCAGCACATAGCCCATTTCTTCCGCTTTGCCAAGGACTGCATCTGTCAGCCTTATGTCATTTCCAGCATTGTCTCTTGTCGTCCTGCTGACTGACGAAGTGTATTCTGGCAGCTTTCTCCAACCGCTAAGCGTCGTTGCGCCGTCAGAAGCAACTGTCTTTTTCCTTGCATAGCGGCTGTTGTATTCACCCGCCAGCTCTTTTGCCCTCTCTCTGGCCGCAATCGCTTCCTTTATGCGCTTTGACAGTTCATCCTCAGCAGCGTCTTTTTCCGGTGCTTGAGCCCTGTCTTCGTCTACAATTATTGACGAGTCTTTCTCCCTAGCCTTTTTAGCCCGCAGCCCGTCCACCGTAACCTCGCCGCCGCTGCTAGAGCTTCCTTGTCCGTTTTCCACGACCTTTATCATGCCAGCCCCGAGCGGGCACAAGGCCTTGTCTTCCTTCATCAGCGCAGGGTCCCCGTCAATCAGCACATCCGGCTTTCCTCCGAGCCATCTTGAACATGCCGGGGTGCAGGGCATCGGCTTCAGCTTGCCTTTGTTTGCTGCGGTTGCGGCGGCGGTTGCGGGGTTTGCCAATGATCTGCAATTCCCAAATGGCATAACATTGACATTTGGTACGCAGTCGCTCAAGTTGGCTTTATACTTCCCGGTCAGCCTTACCCGGTGCAAAGGCAACACTACCAAGTTGCTTGGCGCCGTGCCAAAATTGCACTCGAGCTTCGCGTCCGTCACAACATATTCTTTTGCCATCGACAACTCCTATCTGCACATGTATGTAAATTATGAAAAATTCGATACGAAAAACGGAGAAGCGCGAGCTAGCCCTCCTCCGCATAGAATGTGCTTTTAGTCAACCTTGACGCCGTCCAGCCTGTCCTTCTTCTGCCTGACCACAAGCTCGAAAAGCCCGTTCTGATCTTCAAACTGTTCGTGGAAAGAAACCACAAACGCATGAGAAAGTTCATAAGACCGGGTTAGCCCTGTATGATCAAACTCAACAGAAACCGTCTTGTAAGTGTCAGTGCTGTCCGGCTTTACCATCGACCATGCCGCGATCTCCTTTGTGGAATCCTTCATGAACGGCTTGTCCGCATCATAGGAAACCCTGCCGGTGATGGTTATCGTCGCCCCGATGTTCGACGAACGCGCGTCCGATCCTGCTGGCGTCGTAGAAGCGAATTCTACTTTTAATACTTCTTCTGTCAGTTCTGCAACATCTGCGATAGTTACTTTGTACATAATGCACCTTTCCTTTCATTCATCCTTCGTTAGATATAATTTTGACATGCAATTGGCAGCGCTTCTGCTCTGCAAGTCCAATATATGCTAAAATACTTAATTTGTCAACATAAATCGTTTCGATTTGATGAATTATTTTCTATGTTTTTTTCAATGTTATTAATGTCGCTGTCTACATTTGAAGAAGCGTCCAATAGCTTCATTCAAACACAAATAGATAGGCAACCGCAAGATAATCCCTTGCGTAATAGGCAGGCGCCAAGAGGGCCGGCGTCCTCGCCGGCAGGTAATCCGTGTCCAGCCCCGCTTTTTCAGCGAACTTGCCTGCACGGTAGCAGTGGAAGCTGTTTGTCACATATACAGCTTTATAGGCACCCACACCAAACCAATCATCAAGCAGCTTCTTTGAA
>WRJK01000167.1 GCA_009782285.1 Clostridiales bacterium | reverse complement strand
CCTTGACACCAACCATAATTCATAATAGAATATCCTTGAACGGGGAGCTGGATGAATCTGGCTGAGATTGGAACTGGTTTGTTCCTTACCCTTACAACCTGATTTGGATAATGCCAACGTAGGGAAATATATTCCACAGCAGACTATATTTTGCGCAGGCATGTCCTGTGCAATTTTTTTGTGGTTTTTCACTGATAAAAACGGCCTGAGTAGACGCACGGGCCGCAATGGAAAAGGAGAGGGAAATGAAACAACCAGAAGCAAGCATCGCCATACAAACGCTCCCAGGCGTAGGCGGCGAAGACGTGATCCGCATAGTTGACTGCGTCATCGGATACATCAGGTCGACGGGGCTTGCCATGCACGTCGGGCCTTTCGAGACTACAGTCGAGGGCGATTTCGACACTCTTATGGGCATCGTCCGGGAGGCGCAGCTCATATGCATACGCGAAGGTGCGGAAAGCGTCGCGTCCTATGTGAAAATTTTCTACAACCCAAACGCGGGAGTATGGTCAATTGACAAGAAAATATCAAAGCATCGCGAATAAAACATATCCTGTGGCGTTTATTCTGCTGTTAATACTGGCGTGGAGCCTTGTTTGCGTACTGAACATCGTCCCACCTTATTTGCTGCCTTCGCCTTTCGCTGTCCTTGAAGCATTGGCCGGGGACTTCCCGCTACTGGCAGCTCATGCCGGCACCACTATGACAGAGGCGCTTTTTGGGCTTTCTCTTAGCGTAGTCTTTGGGGTGCTTACGGCTTGCGTGATGGACCGGTTTGAACCTCTGTATTTAGCAGTTTACCCTGTGCTTGTCCTGACCCAGACAATCCCGGCAATAGCCATAGCGCCGCTTCTGGTGCTGTGGATGGGTTTTGGCATGGCGCCAAAAGTGCTGCTGATATTCATTACCTGCTTCTTCCCGATAGCTGTGAGCACGCTCTCCGGCCTCCGCTCGGTAGACCAAGACGTCATAAACCTTTTCAGGAGCATGGGCGCGTCCCCCCTTCAAATACTGGCGCGGGTCAAACTGAAAGCGTCGCTGGACTCGTTTTTTGCAGGCCTAAAACTCGCCGGGGCGTATTCTATAATCGGTGCCGTGATTTCAGAGTGGCTCGGGGGCGCAGGAGGGCTCGGCGTTTACATGACCCGTGTGAGAAAAGCTTACGCTTTCGACAAAATGTTTGCCGCCATAATTATCATCAGCCTTATCAGCCTTCTCCTCATGAAATTCATTGAAATAATCCACAAAAAATCTATGCCTTGGAGGGAAAATGCAAAATGAACAGACTATTTTCAGCAATCTTGGCTACAGCTTTAATTTTTATGACAGCATCCTGCGCGAGCAGCGGTTCGCCGGGACTTGAGAAAATATCATTTGTCTTGGAATGGGAGCCGAACACAAACCACACCGGGGTATATGTGGCCATTGCCAACGGATATTATGCAGACGCAGGGCTTGAGGTGAAGGTGCTTACGCCGCCAGAAACCGGAGCCTCTGCTTTTGTCGCCAGCGGTAAAGCCCAGTTCGGCGTTGACGTCCAAGAGGGCCTCGGCATCGAGCTTACCCTGGCTGACCCTCTGCCCATTACAGCGGTTGCCGCTATCATAAACCACAACAATTCCGGAATAATCTCGCTTAAAGAAAACGGCATCGACAGCTTCGGCAAACTTGACGGGAAAACCTATGCGTCTTGGGAAGCGCCCGCAGAAGTGGCGATACTGAAGCAGGCCATAAGGGACTCCGGCGGCGCTCCGGACAGCCTCGTCACAGTGCCTGCGCCGGCGACTGACGCCATATCGATGATAAAAACAGGCCTTGTGGACACTGTTTGGGTGTACGAAAACTGGGACGTCGTCGCAGCAGACATGGATGGGCTGGCGTACAACTACATCAAATTCGCAGACGCGTCGCCGGTCCTCGACTATTACACACCGCTGATAATTGCAAACGACGATTTTCTAAAAGAGAAGCCGGATGCAGCAAGAAAATTTATCCAAGCAACGGCGGCAGGATACGAATACGCTATAGCGCACCCAGAGGAAGCGGCGCAAATACTTGTAGACGCAGTCCCCGAGCTGCCGTTGGATTTCATCATTGCCAGCCAGAAGCTGCTGTCTTCTACGTACGTTTCCCAAAACGAGCCCTGGGGTGTTATTGACGAAACGAGGTGGAGCGCGTTTTACGACTGGATGCACGAACAGGGGATAATCCCGGAAGCCCTTGGCAGCAGGGGTTTCACAAATGAGTTTTTACTGCCGTGACGAAAGGTTTTCCGATGCTAAAAGCGGATCATATTACTAAGTATTTTCAAAACAGCAAAGTGATAGAAGACGTCAGCGTCGAGGTGAAAAGTGGCGAGCTCGTGTGCCTGCTTGGTGCCAGCGGCATAGGGAAGACGACGCTGTTTCAGATTTTGTCGGGGCTTGTGCGCCCTGAAGAAGGGGCAGTTTACCTTGACGGGAAGGACATCACAGGGCAGCCGGGCAAAATGAGCTACATGCAGCAAAAGGATTTGCTGCTCCCCTTTGAGACTGTCATCAACAACATCTCAATTCCTCTGGTGCTGGCAGGTGCACCAAAAAAAGAAGCTCATGCAAAAGCCCTCCCGTATTTCAGCGAATTTGGGCTTGAAGGCTGCGAGGGCAAATACCCCCACCAGCTTTCGGGGGGGATGCGCCAGCGGGCTGCGCTGCTTAGGGCGTACCTTTTTTCCGGGGAGCTGATGCTGCTCGACGAGCCTTTTAGTGCGCTTGACGTTATGACTAAAGCAGCGATGCAGAAATGGTTCGTGAAAATATTATCTGCCCGAAAGACCACCGCCCTCTTCATAACCCACGATGTGGACGAGGCGATACTGCTTTCGGACAGGATTTACATTATGACAGGAGTCCCCGGTAAAATATGCCATGAAATTAAGCTGGACAGCGACAACAGGAGCGACCCTGATTTTTTGGTGTCCCAGCGCTTCATCGAATGCAAGAAGCAGGTACTAAGGGCTCAAATATCGCAAGGAAATTGTTAGAACGCACGTTCATTTTTTGATTGACGTTTTGTTCTCGATTAAGTATAATAGAATTAATCGCTGATACGGAAAGGATAACGTATTATATGACACAAATGTTGGCAGAGGCTTGTTGTAAAAAGGAAGCTCAGCTTTGCGCAAAGCCGCTTTTAAAATGGGCTGGAGGTAAAACTCAGTTGCTCAAAGATATTTTGCCCCGAATACCGACTTCATATGGGAATTATATCGAACCTTTTGTTGGTGGTGGGGCGTTGTTCTTTTCACTGTCGCCAAGAGAAAGCATACTTGCGGACAGTAATCCTGAATTGATTAACATGTATAAGCAGGTTGCGGATAATGTCGAAGGGGTTATTGCTTATTTGCATAATTATGAGAATACAGTAAACATGTTTTACTATGTGCGCAAGCAGGATTGGACACAACTTACACCAACTGAAGCTGCGGCACGCATGATTTTCTTGAATAAAACTTGTTATAACGGTTTATACAGGGTTAATAAGAGCGGTGATTTCAATGTACCGTTTGGTAAATATAAAAATCCGAAAATTTGTGATGAAAACGCCCTGCGCACAGCGGCGGCGATTCTGAAGAAGGCTACAATTCTTTGTGATGATTACAAAACAATCCTTGAGCATTCTGCACAACCAGGTGATTTCGTTTTTCTCGACCCGCCTTATTTGCCTGTTTCCGAATACGCTGATTTCAAGAGGTACACAAAGGAACAATTCTATGAGGAAGACCATTTTGAATTGGCAAACGAAATTATGCGTTTGCATGAAAAAGGTTGTCATGTAA
>WRJK01000166.1 GCA_009782285.1 Clostridiales bacterium | reverse complement strand
AATCGCCTTTTCAAAGGTTCTTGACGGATATGTGACAGCTTTCGGTGCTGATAACACTTTGAACAAGGCTCCCACGGGGTTTGGGAATCAACAGCCAGCTTCTGATACTGCGTGGAATGACGCTCGATATTAAATCATGCAACCTTTAATGTTATGCAGGGGACACGCTTTGAGCGTGTTTCCCTGCTTGATATTTGTAAATACGGCAATAAAATAGGAGAGTCAACACATCAATCCATGAACTCAAAATATGACGCATCTAACCCAAAAGTATCGCATATTTTTTTCAAATTCTTTTTTCTTGGCACACAGATCCCACATTCCCAGCTTTGCACAGCGGTAAAATGAACTTTAATCTGTTTCGCAAAAGCTTCCCGGCTAAGACCATTGAGCATCCTAAACTTATATATTTTTTCTGCGAAGCTACCCTCGGGCAAACTACTGTAGCAACTGTCAAGGATACCGATTTCTTTGCCTATCAGCATTTTTCTCAATGTCGCAGTTCTGTTTACTGCGTGTGACCCATCATGTCTGCTACGATTCTCGGGTTTTCGCGTTCCTCCAATAGAACGTAAGCGTCAAAGGAACCCGCACCTGTACAGGAGCGGGTTTATGGTGTATAGTCATGTGATACAAGCAGTAACGTAACAAATAAATGGGTAGGCATCATTATGGGAAGTACCGCAGAGAAGGAGATGGAAATGGCAACGTACCGAACAAGGGCTGAATGGAATGAAATCGTAGAAGCCTATCGAAAAAGCGGAAAGACCATGAAATCGTTTTGCGAGGAGCGAGGGATTAGCCCCAAAACATTGGGAAGCCATGTAAACAACCCCATCAGGCAAGAACATGTGAAGCGTAGTATGCAAGAGTGGGGCACACTGCTGGACAAACAAAGAACCAGTGGTTTGCCCATGTCAAGATGGTGCAGGGAACATGAAATCAGCGAGAGCGCCCTAAGAGCTGCCCAAAGACGACAGCAATCATCTCAGGAGACAGGTCCGAAGTGGATAGAGCTTCATTCCAACGTGGGCCCGGCAACAACCGTAGAAAAAGTGAAAACAAAGGAGTCTGGCGGCAAAATCAAGATACGTGGCATCGGACTTGAAATTGAAGCAGACGCCGATTACCCTGTCGAAAAGCTGACAGTTTTCATTGGAGGGCTGATGAGATCATGCTAAGGGACGGGAAAGATATCTATCTGGCGTGTGGCGCGACAGATTTGCGCAAAAGTATTGATGCGTTAAGCATCCTTGTCCGAGACGGCTTTCAACTAGACCCGTTCGGCGGTGCGATGTTTGTGTTTTGCAATCGGAACCGCGACATCATAAAGATTTTGGAATGGGATGGAGATGGGTTCTGGCTGCACATGAAAAGAGTGGAAAAGGGGCGTTTCAATTGGCCGGGGGCGGCGGAGGAAGAAGAAACTATGGACATCACCCGCCATGAGCTTGAAATACTGATCGGCAGTACCCGCCTACGTTCAAAGTTAAAAAGGAGACAGATATTAGTCCCGAGTATTAGATGATAAAAGTAGCATAATAAAGCCAAAAACCTTGATTTTTCACGGCTTTTCTGCTATAATAAAATCATGGAAAATAATATTTTAACAACCAATTTGACAACGGAAATAACCACTTTGAAAACCAGGGTTTCAGAGCTTGAACTTCTCGTAAAATTTTATGAGGAGCAGTTTCGCTTGTCCCAAAAGAGGCGGTTTGGGGCCTCTAGTGAAAAAAGTGAATATGACCAGCTTCGCCTAGATACCGCAGATGAAACGCCAACAGACAAAGACGCCTCCTGTGAAACTTATGAAGAACCTGACATTGAGTGTGTCAAAGAACATTACCGCAGGAAGAGAACTCGTAAAGACAGCCTGCCCAAGGATATTCCCGTTGAAGAAATCCTTGTCGAGTTGCCTGGCGAAGAGCAGTCCTGCCCAAAGTGCAGCGGTGCGCTGCACGTGATGGGGCACGAGAAACGCGAGGAGCTTGTCGTCATCCCGGCGAAGGTGAGTGTCCGAAGATATATCACTTGTACCTACGCCTGCCGGGAATGCGAAAAAATGTCTGAGCAAGTTCCCATTGTCAAGACCCGTGCGCCTGCCCCTGTTATTAAGGGGAGTTTTGCTTCGCCTGAAGCTGTCGCCTACGCCATGCACCAGAAGTTTGTCATGGGGGTTCCCTTGTACCGGCAGGAACAGGAGTGGCGGCGGCAGGACGTCCTGCTCTCGCGCCAAACGATGACCAATTGGCTCATTTACAGCGCCGAGCATTGGTTATCGCCGCTCTATGACGAGCTTCGGCGGCGGTTGCTAATGAGGGAAGTTCTCCACGCGGACGAAACCACCTTCCAAGTACTGAGGGAGCCTGGGAAAAAAGCCCAAAGCAAAAGCTACCTATGGTGTTACCGAACAAGCGGCGACGCAAAAGAGCCGATTGTGTTGGCGGAGTATAAGCCGGACAGAGGAATGCGGAATCCGGATGCTTTTTTGACCGGATTTTCCGGATATTTACATGCCGACGGTTATGACGCCTACCATAAGCTCCCGCCGCAGATTGTGGTGGTGGGCTGTTGGGCGCATGTCAGGCGAAAATGGGATGAGGCTCTCAGAGCTCTTCGAGACCTAAGCCCGTCAGTGAGGGAGAAAAGCACAGAGATGATGGGAAAGCGATACCTGGACAAGCTGTTTGCCATCGAGCGGGAGCTTGCGGGGTTAGACGCTAATCAGAGATACCGGCAGCGTATGGATCGCCTAAAGCCTGTGATGGATGAGCTTTTCGAGTGGGCAGCCGGCGTAAGCGCACGGCCAAAATCCCTGCTTGGAACGGCGATCTCCTATTTGTTTTCGCAACGGAAATACCTCCAGAACGTCCTGCTTGACGGGCGCCTGGAGCTTAGTAACAACCGGGCGGAACGCACCATAAAGCCATTTGTGATATGCAGAAAAAACTTTCTCTTCGCAAATACGCCGCGCGGAGCCAACGCAGCATCCATCATATTCAGTCTGGTAGAAACGGCAAAGGAAACGGGCGTTAACCCATTTGAATATCTTACCTATGTATTCAAAACAGTGCCCAATGTGGACATAAAAAACTCTGGCAATCTGGAGGCATTACTTCCTGCCGGATACAAAAAGCTTCACGACCGGTGACCTTCCCTGATTTTTCGGTACCAAGTAGTTTTACTCATTCCCAGCTTCTTCATCGCTTTGGCGGCTGTGATGTTTCCCTGCTGGTTTTGCTCAAGCAGATATTCAAAGCCCGGATAGATTCCGGGCTTTCTTCCTCTGTATTTCCCCGCCCTTCTGGCAATCTCAATCCCTTCCCGCTGACGATCTCTCAGGTATTCCCGTTCCAGCTCCGCCACCGCGGCGAATACGGTCAGCATGAACCTTCCTGCCGGCACTTGCGTATCAATCGCTTCTTTTTTTGAGATGAATTTGACGTCTTTTTCCGTGAGCCTTTCCATCAGTTCCAGAAAATCCCGTGCGCTTCTCGCAAATCTGCTGATCGACTCCACGATGACAGTATCACCTTCTCGGACATATTCCATCATTTTCTTAAGTTCCGGGCGTTCGGCAGTCTTGCCGCTTGCTTTGTCTATGAATATCTTATCTACACCAAAATCCTCAAGCAGTGTTTCCTGACGTTCGGTCTTCTGGTCTAACGTGCTGACACGTACATACCCTATCCGCATTCTTCTCTCCTAACAGTTCCTTTAGAGGCGCTAACACTTCGGCACAATCTGAATCCGTACACCTCACGTAAAATAGCACCGTTTTGGCGGTGTTGTTCAAGTTTACACCATAAACCCGCTCCTGTACAGGTGCGGGTTCCTTTGACGCTTACGTTGATGGCTG
>WRJK01000165.1 GCA_009782285.1 Clostridiales bacterium | reverse complement strand
CTGCTATTGGCATGCCTATTTTTTCGTACCTTTGCATGTAGATCGCCGAACAAGCCATTGGTCCCTGCACCGGGGAGAGGTACCTGATCAGTTTTGGGCGGTATTTCAATATGTAGTTGACGATTGCGGGACAGGGCTGGGTTATGACAGGAGAATTGCGGTGCTGCTGCAGGAAGCGGACATGCGCCCAGATGCACAAGTCGGCGCCCAGCGAAACATCGTGAACTTTTGCGGCGCCAAGCACCCTGAGCCATGCTATGAGCCGACCCAATTCTACGCGGTTCGCACGGACGGCTGGGGCAATCATGACGGCCATCTGCGCTCCGTGCCGCAAGTCGTCCAGAAAAACTTCGGTGTCGTCCGCATAGCTTCGCGCTCCGTGCCGACACACTTTGATGCATTCGCCGCAAGCGATGCAGTTTCCGGCGTCAATGTCCACCTTGATGTTGCCTTTGCTGTCCAGCGTTACGACGTTTGCGGTTTCAACAGGGCAGTTGCGGACACAGCGATTACAGCCTACACATGCCTCAGTGTCACAAAAAACAAGTTGTTTCATCGTTTTTCCTCCCTTTTTTTCTTATTTCAACAGATTCTCGGCAGCCCTTCTCCGTGAAGCACGTCCACGGTTCTTGTGCCACCAAGCCGCGTCTTCATCACTACCCCCTTTCCTTTTACTGCCCTTCCAATAGCTGCTGCGTTTTTCCCATTGCCAGCGGTTTTCATAAGAGCAAGGGCTTTTTCTGCGTCTTGCTGTGGCACAAACGCGACCATCTTGCCTTCGTTACCCATGTAGAGCGGATCTAGCCCCAAAATGCTGCAAAACCCTTTCACTGCGCTGCTTATCGGTATTTCACTTTCGTCAAGCTCTATTCCGCAGCCCGACGCTTCTGCCAGCTCGTTCAAAACAGTCCCGAGCCCACCCCTTGTCACGTCCCGCATGGCTCTGACATCTATCCCGCCGCCAAACAGCGCCTTGGTTATGTCCCCGAGGCAGGCGCAGTCGCTCATTATGCTGTTGTCAATTCCCATGCGGGCGCTCAAGATGCAGGCGTGATGGTCTCCCAAGTTTCCCGACAGCAGAATAATATCTCCGTCTTTTATGTTTGCTGCGCTGACGTTCCTCCCTTCGGGTATCCTGCCGATGCCCGACGTGTTGATATAAAGCCCTCCTCTGCCTTCGACTACTTTCGTGTCGCCGGCTACTATCTTTACTCCAGCCTCATTTGCCGCAGTTGCCATGGACTCAACTATTCTCTCAAGCAGGGCTATGTCAAGGCCCTCTTCCAGAATAAAACCGCAGGCGATGTATTCCGGCACCGCCCCCATCATCAGAAGGTCGTTGACAGTTCCGCATATGGACAGCTTGCCTATGTCGCCGCCCGTAAACACCGGGGGTGAAACGACAAAGGAATCCGTGCTGAAAGCAATTTTACCACAAGCCTCAAGCACGGCTCCGTCCTCCATCCTGTCGAGTATGTTATTGTGAAAATATTTGCCGAACACCTTGGACATCAATTCTGCCGATGCCTTGCCGCCGCTGCCATGAGCCATGGTTATCTCCATACGCCGCACACTCCTTCGCTTGACGCCATGCACGGACCCACTGGGTTTTCAGGGCTGCACCCTCGCCCGAACATCGGGCATTCATCAGGGTTGATCCGCCCGACGATAACGTCCCCGCACCTGCACCCTTCGGGAAGCCCTAGGTCTTCGTTTAGCCCAAAACTGCCCCCGTCGTATTCTGCATACTTACCGGAAAGGTACAGCCCCGAGTTTTCAATCATGCCGATTCCGCGCCACATTGCATCCCCTTCCCTAAAGCATTCAGCCATGACCTCCTGCGCTTTTTTGTTCCCTCCATCTTTGACTGCGCTTTTATAGAGGTTGTGCACCTCCGAGCACCTGCCGTTTGACAACCCATATGCCAAATCGTACACGCAAGCCAGTATTTGCTCCGGCTCAAATCCAGCGATTGCAAAGGGCCTGCCGTACTTTTCGCAAAGCTCCCCGTACCCCGACATTCCTGTTATCACGCTGACGTGGCCCGGGCATATGAAGCCGTCTATCCCTTTTTCGTTTTCGCATATCCAAGCAAGCGCAGGGGCAATCGTTTTGAGCGCTGTTACAAGCCTTATGTTCTTGATGTTCTTTTCCTTCACTTCTTTGACCAGCAAGGCGTATGCGGGCGCCGTAGTTTCAAACCCGACTGCGGCTACGACATAGATGGTTTCACCGTTCCTTTCTGCTTTGCTGATCGTTTCAAAAGGGGAATACATCAGCTCCACCCTTGCGCCCCTCCCTTTAGCTGCAGACAAGGTCCCTGAAGCTCCGGGAACCTTCATCATGTCGCCAAAAGTGACTAGAGTGTGGTTTTCTCTAAGGGAATAGTCGATGCATCTGTCTACATACGCCGCAGGCGTTACGCAAACAGGGCAGCCTGGCCCCGCAATCAACTTGATTTTCGGGGAAAGGATGCCTCTGATGCCGCTCCTCGCTATGCTAGACGTATGTGTGCCGCAGACTTCCATGAGCTTTAGCTGCGGCCCGTCGTAGTTTTTTAAAAAATCGATGATTTTATTTAATTCCATATATTACCGTATTCCTCAAGTTCGTCGAACAGCCCTGCAAGTTCATTAGCCATGTCGCCGCTCATCACCTCAATGGCGCAGCCGGCATGAACCAGCACGTAATCTCCCACACCTGCTTCTACAAGCCCGGTGTTGACCTTCACGATGTTACCTCTAAAATCTACTCGGGCGAAATTGCCCTCCAGCGAAACGACCTTGCCCGGCACCGCAATGCACATGCTACCTCCTTACTCCCAACCCTTACAGACATCTATCCATTCGATGGCTTTCGCAACCCTGTGCAGCTCCTCGCAGGTCAGCTCAATGGCGCTGTTGCTGCTCCCGCATGCCGGGAAAATGGTGTCAAAACGCTGCATCGAAATGTCAGAATACACTTTCACGTCGCTTCTTTCGATCCCAAAGGCGCACACGCCACCGACTTCGTGCCCTGTATAGTCGAAAACTTCATCAGGGCTGAGCATTGAAGCCTTAACGCCGAAAAAATCCTTGAATTTCCTGTTGTCTATCTTCGTGTCACCTGCCGTCTCCACCAAAATGCAGCCCTCCGGGCTCCTGAATGAAAGGGTTTTGCAAATCCTCGCAGGGATGACGCCAGCCGCCTCGGCTGCAAGCTCCACAGTGGCCGATGATACAGGGAATTCCACAACCCTGCCCTCCATGTTGAATTGCTTTAGGTATTCACGCACTTTGTCGATTGCCATCTACCTGACCTCCCAGTCCGAATCCAAAGCTCGCTCCAGCATATCGCTGGTAAACGTCTTTGGGACAATGCCTTTTTCACTTCTGTCAAGGCGTGTATATGCAAAACTGTCTTCCAGTTTTGCCGCCATGATGCCTTCTAGTGCCCCACTTATGCATTCGTAGCTATGTGTTGTTGCAATTACTTGGCATTTTTCCTGTATTGCTAAAGTTGAAACCATCTCCCAAAACTTTGCATGAAGCGAGTAGTGCAACCCGTTTTCCACCTCGTCAAGCAAAAGTATGCACCCTGGATTTGCAAGTAGCACTAACGCAATATGCAGCAGTTTCCTGATGCCATCCCCTTTCGTATGGATTGGCAGCTTTTTGCCCCGTTTATCGGTGAAGTACAACTGTGCAGTCCTGTTTGCCGCTATTGTTGTAATGTCCGCAATATTTTCGTCAATTATCGCTAAAACATTAATCAACTTCTTTTTGTCCTCTTCACTGTTAGATAATTCTATTTGCCCAAATAAATCCGCAACTGTAGCTTCATCCAATAGGATATGCGGTCCAAGGTATTGCATAAATTCTTCGTTT
>WRJK01000164.1 GCA_009782285.1 Clostridiales bacterium | reverse complement strand
GCAAGCCCTTTGCCGCTCTTTTGGGGGCCCTCAAAGCGCAACTTGCACTCGAAGCGCCTTCGATTGGCGGAAAGGACAGCATGTCTGGCACATTCATGGATTTAAATGTCCCGCCGGCCCTCGTGTCCTTCGCAGTAAATGTTGTTGACGTCAACAACGTGATATCAGTTGAGTTCAAAAAAACCGGGAGCAAAATTGTCCTTGTCAGATCCTGCTATGACGAAAAAGGCGTGCCTTCCTTCGAACAGTACAAAGAAAACATGAGTAGAATAACAAGGCTCACCGAAAAAAAGAGAATACTGTCTGCCAACTCTGTTGGGATGGGCGGAATCTTCGTGGCTCTTGTAAAAATGGCTGCCGGCAACGGAATCGGCTTTAAAATCAAAAACATTGACAGCGAGAAACTGTACAAACCGGACTGTACTGCGCTGATCCTTGAAATACCGGCAGAAGAAAACGCGGGCAGCATGTTCTCCGGAGTCAATTTCGAAGAGCTGGGCGCCACGTCTTCCGACGGGTGCATTGCCATCGAAGGGATGCCCTCAATCAAGCTCGAAGAAGCCATAACAAAATGGTCTGCCCCCCTTGAGGATGTATTTCCGACAAGAATGCCTGAATTTAAAGAAAAAATTGACGGCACGCCGGTGGAAAACATAGCATATGCCAAAAGGGGCACGGCTTGCCCAAGGGTCAAAACCGCAAAGCCGCAGGCGCTCATTACTGTTTTTTCTGGGACGAGCGGCGAGGGGGACGCAAAAAGAGCTTTTGAAAAAGCGGGCGCGTCAACATGCCTTCATGTCCTGCGGGATCTGACTCCCGGCATGCTTTCTGAATCAATCGACGTGCTGGCTGAAAAGATCAGAAAAAGCCAAATCCTCATGATACCAGGTGGCTCAAGCGCCGGAGACGAACCGGACGGATCGGCAAAATTCATCGCGGCAGTGTTCCGGGACGAAAGGATTAAAGAAGCTGTCGCAGATTTGCTGGAAAACAGGGACGGGCTTATGCTCGGGATATGCAACGGATTCCAAGCGCTTGTAAGGCTGGGGCTTGTGCCTTACGGCAGAATTGCCGCGCCAAATGAAAACAACCCGGCACTGGTTCGCAACAAATCAGGAAGAAGCTTGACGCGCATGGTGACGACAAGGGTGTCCTCCACCTTGTCGCCTTGGTTCTCCGGCGTCAATGTTGGTGATGTCCATACAATCTCAGCCTCGCAAAGCGAAGGGCAATTTGCCGCGGGCGAAAAGCAGATTGCAGAGCTGATTAAAAACGGGCAAATAGCTGCACAATACTGCGACTTTGACGGAAACGCTTCAATGGACACATGCTTTAATCCCAACGGTTCCATATGCGCAATCGAGGCAGTCACGTCCCCTGACGGCAGGATACTGGGGAAAATGGCTCATTCCGAGCGGATAGGGAAAAACTTGTACAAGAACTTGCCTGGAAACTACGACCAGAAGCTATTCGAATCCGGGGTAAGGTATTTCAAGGATTAGAAATTGTTTGATGCCGCCCGAAATTAGCGTTCCAGATAATCTAACATTGTTCTAACAACAGATATTTCGACCCTGTATTTCGAGGCAAACAGCCGCCACATTCAAAAGGCGAAAATACAGGGTCGGTGGTTGTGATGCGAAATAATTTCCATTGGCCGCAAGATCTAACGCGTTGCGATATGCAAATGCACTATAATAGACTATGTAACAAATTTTATTATTGGAGGAAGAGAAAATGAAAGCAAGAAAATTAGTATGCGCACTGCTTGTCGTGGCCTTGGTCGCCGCACCGTTTTCAGTGTTCGCATCCCAGTTCACCATCGACTACCAGATGAAGACAGGGCAGATGGCCGGCGAAAGGATCTTGGGCTGGCAGGACACGGTGAAACAGCTCAAACAAATGGAAGAACTCTGTGCAGACATTGAAGTTTGCACCGTAGCCGACTGGTTCGGACCAGAATTTGTCAGCGACGCCGGTTTCCCCCTCTATTTTGCAAAAGTCGGCAGCGGCGACACAGTCGTCTACGTTTCTGCCCAAATGCACGGCAATGAGAAGCTGACTACCGTAGGCATGATGGAATTCCTTTGGGACTATGCGACAAATGCGGCCCTCAGAGAAGAATTCGCTGATTTAACCCTCTACTGCATACCGTTTTACAATGTGGACGGCGGCTCCGAAACCTCAAACATCAGCCCGACGGGCGTTGCGGGGCGTGGCGGCATCAGAGGCGCCACAGTCATTCAAAGAAACGGCACCACCAGCACCAGCTTTGACTTAAACCGCGACTGGAAAACGGATCAAAGAGGCGAAGGACTTGGCTTCCAAGCAAAGACGACTCTTGGCTACTACAAGCTCTGGTGCGAAATCATGCCTGATTTCGCCCTTGACCTGCACCATCAGGGCAGCTACGTCGTCGGCAACAACCCGATAACCTTCTCCCTGGGCATCGCCCTCATGCCAAGCGGCCCAGACGTCCTTGCAGTGGCAGACCCAATCGGAGCTGGGCTTTTGTCCGGACACGTTGCGACAATCCCTTACGCAGTGACCCTGCCTTTCCTTAAAGGCGGCCAGTACAACAACATCATCAAACAGGTGCACAAAGCCTCTTATGACAAAATGTGGGAAGACGTAAAGAACCTGCACGTCTACACCAGTTCGGCCCCCAACAGCACAAACCAGGCAGCAGCAAACGGCGCAGCAATCGGCGACGTTTACAAAGATTCCTGCATTGACCTTTACCCCGGCGTAGATATTTACGGCGTCGCGGTATCAAATGTCATGCTTGCCCCCAACTACAACAACTGGAACCCATATAGGTGGAGCTGCCCTGGCTTTTACACCGAACACGAGTACCAGTTCAATGCAAGCACGAACATGACGAACAGGTACAAGGGCGTTGCGTTACAGGTCAACTATTATATCAAGTCCTTCCTGAGGACGCTCGTAACAGAAGACTACAAGGATTATGACCCGGATGATTACTGGAATGTGCAGCACATGACCTCGGGGAACAGAAACTCCTTGACAACGGTATACGGCATTGACAGAAGGCTCGACGCACCCCCCGTCGATTGGTCCTTCATGGACGAAGTAAAAGGCGGCGTAAAAGCCCCAGAAGTATCAGGCATTGAAAACGACGTGGATTTCACTGTCGAGATATTCCAGCCCACCGACGTTTTAGCTGTTGAGCTTGCAGTCGAAGTAAACGGGCCTGTTGCCGGCATCGGCGTGACGGGCTTAAACGGGTTTGAACCCATGGCAGACATCTTCTGGTCCTATGTTGGTTCAGACACTTGGAAAGGCGAAGTCACATTCAAATACGAAGCCGGGGATTCCACAGGCTATACACATAAAAAACTCTCTGACATCGGCAAATTCCTCTTCGCTGCCACAGGGGAGGATGAAGCGACCATGACCCTTACCGGGCTAAAAGTTGTTGGCCTTGACGGCGGCACGACCAAGTACCTCGGATCTTCCATCGCCATACCTGAGGCTTCGACGAGTGTTGAACAAACCGTATTCTCAAAATACGACCTGAACAGGGACAACGTCGTTGACGCTTTGGATCTTGGCATCATGCTGCTGTACTGCGGCTTTAAAGAAGCAGACCCAGAATGGGCAACTTTAGTGAAAGTCAACGACTCCAAAGGAAAACCCGTCACAGCAAGCATGTGCGACGTCAACGGCAACGGCGTGATAGACATGCTCGACTTAATCGACCTGTTCATCAATTACACAAAGTAGCAACTAGGTAATATTTGACAAATAATACTGTGTTTTCTAATCGGCGAGATTTTTAATTTCGCCGATTTCTATTATGTGTAACATTATTTCGCATAGCTCAGATTATTTCGAGAATATTTTTTCTTTTTTCA
>WRJK01000163.1 GCA_009782285.1 Clostridiales bacterium | reverse complement strand
TTCTACTTCATCGCAGCGGTGCCTTTTGTCGGCGACGGCGCGAAGCTCGTCAGGAAGCTGGCGGCGAGCGAAGTAGCGAATGTGGTCAAAGCGGTTGGGAAGACTGCGATGAAATCATTTGATGACATCGCATTAAACCCCATAGCATTGTATGGCAAAAACAAGAGTGAGGTTGCTGAAATACTAGGTTCTGGATGGACTGAAGGTGTATATGGCTCAGCGGGAGGCGGCTGGAAATATACTAATGGGGACAAATCTGTGTTTTACCATCCCGGCGAAGGTGTACATGGAGGCTCATATTATGGATACTCAAGTGCTGCATTAGGAAAAGTGAAAATTGTCGACCCTGCGACTTACGTTCCAACGGTCGGAGATAGAGCAACAATTATATATTTGCCATAGGTGATTGAAAATGAAAAGAGAAATTACAATTGAGGAATTGCGTGAGTTCTATCGTGATACTTTGGATAAATGTGGCCTGTTTTTACTGAGGTCAAAGGATGAAGATGTTGCATGCAATATTTTCGAGGAATTTGATATTGGAGTGGTCACTTTCCTTCACGAAAGAAGTCTGGAACGGTTAAAAAATGCTGATTTGATTAGTGAAGAAGTGTTGTTGAAAAGTCTGGAATTGCGCAAGAAAACAATGGCTTTGCAAAACACTTCATTATGGAACATATCGGCGGTAAAAAATTCGAAGGAATGGCTGGAAATACTAGAATTATCTGACTCAATAAAGGCAGATATGCGTCTGAAAAAACCATAAGGAAAGCCGGATCTCAACAGAATGTCCTCGAGTTATACCATAGAAAGGACGAGAATTGCCAGGTGGATGAATTACCGCTGCCCCCTTGGCTCGTCGTTCCTGTCCAAAGGCTCAGACAGGCAGGCGTACTACGATACAAGAACAGACAAGGACGGAATTATCAAGTTTTACAGCGGGCTGTGTGAACCAGGTTCGTCAATGGAAACCTAAGAAACAACACAAAAACTGCCGTTTTGTCGGCGCCAACGGCGCCACTTGGAACGAGTACGCGGGCAAGTCGGGTGCTTACGTGGACGCGAAAACCGGGAACATCGTCAGCACGGTGCCGCAATGGACAAGCACCAGCAATACGTCCAGCAGCTCAAGCAGCAGCGGGGGCTCCAGCAGCTCAAGCAGCGGCAGCAAGAGCAGCAAGAGCAATTCGCAAGCGCAGAGCAGCATCGACTCCGCATACCAGGCGATGCTGGGAGGATACCTGCCGTACGACGACTACGCCGCCAACGTGATCCTGAACGGCGGGGTGCCAGTGCCCAACCCGAGAGTGAACTGCAGTTCGGGCAGCTCGTCTTCATCGGGCGCACTGACAGACGCGGAGTATTTGGCTATTGCCAACCAGTGGGGCCTGCCTGCCGGGTACGGCGAGTTCCTACTCGCCGCACAAGGACATCGCGGACACTTTGTGCAACGCCGGCGGGTTCACTTCAGTCACGAACGTCCCGGTCAACGGCGGGACGCTGAGCTACAACCAGAAGACTGGGGAACGCAGCTTCACCAACTCAAGGAATGGGGCCAGGATTTTTACAAAGGGGTGAAGGCCATACAAACCCAGTATGGGCTTCATGTCAGGCTTGACGCCCTAGGGTACATGCTAGATTATCCTAATCTTAGTAGCCACAATGAATATATGAATTTGGCTCAAGATATTTTCAAAAATTCAGAAAAAGTTGTCCCTGATTTAGTCAAGGGAGAAGTTTATTATATCAGAGGAAATGATTTGCTTAGAGTAAATAGTAAAACAGGCGAATTTATTAGCTTGTATCCTGGAGCCAACAGTCAAAGGGTAATTAATGCCATTAATGCGCTTGAAAAGTAGAAAGGGGGGGTTTTTATGTCTGCCGTATTTGAAGTCGAATTACTGTTGAAAGAGCAGCTAGAAATTTCTGAGATATTGAATTCTATTGAGGACCTCGGGTATGAGATTAATTCGATTCAAATTCAAGACGATTGGGAATTTAACAATCTGGAAAGGCTACGCATTGAACAAATAAAAACCTGTGATGATTTGGTCAAACAGGGAAAAATAGTCTTGATCAATGGCATTATTAAATCCCCTTGCCGATTTGGTATTCATCTCTGGAAACCGGAACAAACTGTGTTTGCCGCGAATTTTTGGATTTCAACCGAAGGCATGGAAGCACTAGATAATAACTATATTACGAAAGGGAACCATGAATTTTACACTTTTGTTACCAATAAAACAACCAGCGTATTAAATAAAGATGCTTTATTGTTTGGCGCTATCGGATCTGAGCTAATGGTTTCTTATGAAAGTGACTTGGAAGGCATCATCAATAATAGCAAAAATGTCTGCGAATGGATTTTTGCTGACGAGAAACCTTATAGTTGTTTCGACAATTTTTCAAAGTCGAAAATTAATGGATTTACTGTTTATTTATTGTTTAATTTAAAATGTAATGTCACTTGGGTTTGAAAAGGTCCACCACGCCAAGCTGGTGCGGGCGTGGCTGGAAAAGCACAAGAGCGAGATCGAGCTGTTTTTCCTGCCGCCGTATTCGCCGCAGCACAACCCCGACGAGTGCCTGAACGGGAACCTCAAGAGAGAGCTTGCGAAGAAAGGCTATTCGAAGGACGTGGACGAGCTTGAGTCAAAAGCCAGGGGGGCAATGAAGACTGGTTATTATACTGTTTTGAATCGAGACGACAGTCTACAACTCACCTCGCCGTGCTTTTCGCTGTGGGCAGGGTGGTTTCGCAAAACGACGTGTACAAGGACGCCTCGGGCAGCTTCAGGACGATAAGCAGGTCGTTCTCCTACGACCTTGCCGGGAACCTGACGGCGTCGGCAGACGGCATGGGGTACGTCACGGGCTACGCCTACGATTCGGCAGGCAGGGTCGTCTCGGTGCTCGACCCCGCCGCTGCGGACAAGGGCGCAAGCTTCACAAGGGAGTACGCGTACGACGGCACGGGGCTCGTCAGGAGCGTGGCCCTGCCCGGCGACGGCACGATAGGCGCGCTGACGGTGTCGCACAAGTACACAGCCCTCGGGGACGTTGCAAGGAGCGAAACTTCGCTTGGGAAGGTGAACCTCTACGCCTACGACAGCCAAAGGCGGCTGCTCTCCGAAACCGAGAGGAAGGCGGACGGCACGCAGGCCGTAACCGCAAGCTGGGCATACGACAAAGCCGGGAACCTGCGGTACATTACTGACGGGAGGGGCAACACCACCGAGTTCGCCTACGACGCCCTGAACAGGAGGACGTCTGAAAAGACGTTCGTGACCGGCCCCAACAAGTTCTTGGGGACGGACTTCGGCTACGACGCGGACAGCAACGCCACGAGCGCCACGGACCACCTCGGCAATACGCGCACGAACGTTTACGACCCGCTGGGCAGGCTGGCGGAGAGGAGGGACCCCTACGGAGCACTGATAGAAAAGCTCGCATACAACGACAACCACTGGCAGGCCGCCTCGGCCGACGCCTTGGGCAGCGTCACGACCTTCGGGTACGACAAGGCAGGGAGGCTCACTTCAACCACTGACGCGCTTCTGAACACGACCCTCCAAGGCTACGACGCTGCCGGGCGCAAGGTTTCCCAAACCGACGGGCGGGGCAACGCCACTGAGTACTTCTACGACGGCCAAGGGAGGCTTGAAACGGTGAGGGACGCGCTGGGCGTGGAAACCCTGTACGCCTACGACAACGCGGGCAACATGCTTACCCAGACGGACGGGAACGGGAACGCGACGACGTTCCAGTACAACGCCAGGAACCTGCCAACAGCCAGAATCGACGCCGGCGGCCTTTCGGGCGGCATCCCGGACCCGGCAAAGACAGAGGGCTACGCGTACCACGCCGACGGGTCGCTTTCAGGCAAGACCGACAGGAACGGCACCGTGCACTCCTACGCCTACGACGTGCACGGGCGCCT
>WRJK01000162.1 GCA_009782285.1 Clostridiales bacterium | reverse complement strand
TAGCCGACGGCTATTATTTCGCGCGGGCGCTCGACATATACAAAGGGTACGTCGAAAACCCGGAAACACTGTTTGCGCTTTCTGCGGACAAATCTGACGAAAAACGAGGAGAATTGAAATGATTTCAGACAACAAGCCGTGGCTGCAGTTTTACGGCGACATTCCGAATGAGGTTGAAGTGCCGGAGCTTTCTCTTTACGGGGCGCTTCTGGACAGGGCAAGGCAGAACCCGGGGCTGTATGCCGTCGAGTTCATGGGGGCGAAGTTCACTTTTTCGGAGATGGTCAGCCTGATAGACAAAGCCGCGGACGCGCTCAGCTCGTCGGGGGTCGAGGAGGGCGATTGCGTCACGTTGGCGCTTCCGAACATCCCGAATGCAGTCATATTGTTTTACGCCCTGAATAAAATCGGCGCAAAAGTCGCGATGGTTCACCCGCTGTCCCCGGCTGTTGACCTTGAATATTACCTGAAAAAGACTGAAAGCAAATGGGCGGTAACGATTGGGCAGCTCGTGCCGAAATTCATGGAGATAATCGACAGGACAAAGACGGAAAAGCTTCTCGTCGTCGGGATCGCGGACTATCTGCCAACTCTCAAAGCAGTTGCCTACAGACTAACAAACAGGGTTAAAATACCAAATGAACCCAAAATTATGAAATGGAAAAAGTTTCTGTCGTCCGGTTCCGGTATGAGGAAGGGTTCTCAAAAATCAGACGCCGACTGCCACGATGCGTCGGTAATACTCTTTTCGGGCGGCACGTCCGATACTCCGAAGGGCATCCTTTTGAGCGATTTTTCGTTCAACGCGCTTGCTGTCAACACGCAAAAGACGTCAGACTTTATGGCTGGCGACAGCATCGTGGCTATCCTGCCAGTATTCCACGGCTTTGGGCTTGGGCTCTGCATACATATGGCCATGGTGTGCGGTGGGATGAGCATATTGATACCGAAGTTCAGCACAGAAAACTACATTGCTGCGCTGATAAAGCACAAACCGCAATTTATCGCAGGGGTCCCCACGTTGTTTGAAGCCCTGCTCAGAGACCCTGGGTTTACGGGCGTAAGGTTTGACAAGCTGAAGGGGGCATATTCCGGTGGGGATTCGCTTCCTCACGAAGTCAAGATGAAATTTGACGCTGCGCTGCGGGCGCAGGGGAGCAAAGTGGATCTTCTTGAGGGCTACGGAACCACGGAATGCGTCACTGCCTGCGTACTCACGCCGCCAGGCCACTACAGGAAAGGCAGCATCGGAGTACCTATGGTGAACATGGAAACCTGCATCGTCAAGGAGGATTCAACAGAGGTTCTCCCGCCGAACGAAGAGGGGGAGATATGCATTGCAGGGCCGCAGCTGATGGTGAGCTACCTGGACGACTGTGAAGCGACGGCAAAGACCCTCCGCGTCCATGGCGACGGCAAGCTTTGGATTCATTCCGGGGATCAAGGGTACATGGACGCAGATGGCTACCTCTACTTCAAAAGCCGGATCAAGCGCATTTTCAAGGTCAGCGGGGTAAACGTCTACCCTCCGCAGGTGGAATACGTGCTGGAATCTCATCCAGCTGTATCAAAGGCGTGCGTCATAGGCGTCCATGACGATTACCAAGGAAAGAGCGTCAAGGCGTTTGTGGTGCTTGCGGACAATGGCGGCGGGGACAGCGAGCTTGCCGACGAGCTCAGAGCCTATTGCGCCGAGCGGTTGATAAAGTGGAGCGTACCGAAGACCATCGTATTTCGAAGGGAACTGCCGACCACCCTTGTAGGGAAGGTTGCGTACACCGCGCTTGAGAGAGCGGCTTCAAACTAGTTTGCGTTATGGAATCAATAAATTTGCTTTTCAACAGAAATATCATTGTTTTTTTTACATCAGCGTTGCTGGCTTTGTTTCTTTGTTCCTGTGGAGCAGTGTCTGAACCTGAGCCTGTACCTGATACGCAGCCAATTGCCTCTTATACTGAAGCTGAGCTTGAGCTTACCTTGGAGGCAGGCAACCTGTTTGTGTCAGAGCTGAAAAACCGTATCCAACCGTCAAACGAAGGGCGCTTCCATTACTATGACATGGAATACGACGCTGTAGCGGCATTTGAGCGTTTTTTTCTGCTGGACACTCTGCATGTTTCGGGTATGTACGTTGACCCAAACGCTGAAGGGAACTATATTTGCAGTATTTCAGGAAGCAACCAATTTGGCGAAACGCTTAGCGTGGACGTTGTTTTCAGCTATAATGATTCGATGTCATGGTTCTGCCCGCTGGTTGAGTATTGCGAACTTAGCAGCAATGCCCTTGAAGCTTATCTGGGCTACCTGCGCACAAACGACTTGGACGGTTTGGCGCGATGGCTGGCTGCGGACAGGGAGGCGAGTAGAGAGTCGTCGGAATTGGCGAGAATGATGGCAACTTATTGCAACAGGCATTTTGACCTTTCCGAGACTGAGGTCAGCGAGTGCAGGCTCATTGAAAACGGTTTTGTTTACAGCCTGAAGGACTCTAACGGAGAGGCGTTTCAAGTTGAAATGCGTTACAGCGACGGGCTTTGCCTGCCCACTGTCATATATTAGCAGGGCGGCAGAAAGGCAAGGGTGCTGCTATGAAAAAAAAGATGCTAGCCATTTTTGCCTCTTTTGTCCTGCTGCTTCTTGCTGCAGGGCTTTTCGTCGGCTATCTGTACGACAGCGCCGGTCATGAGAACGTGCCGGATGTTTCTGTGCTGGCGGTTGGCACCGTTCTGTCTCCGGACAGCTACGAATGGAACGTGGCTGTTCTCGGCGGTTTGATTTACAAAGAGTTTTCGCCTGAGCGCGAACATTCTGCAAAATACTTTGGCGAAAAGCGAGGTGCATACACAGAGATTGTGGTTCCTGAAGGGTACGACGCCGGTTTTGAGCTGGAACGCGACGGAGAGCCTGTATCTTCAGGCGAAATCGGGCAATGGCACGAAGGGTTGTGTGATAAGCCGGGAGAGTATTACCTGTCTGTCAGAATCGAGAAGCCAAAGGAAAAACGCAAATCATATGGGTATTTCGAATTTTACGCAAAATTCACTGTGCCTCTGCCTGATCCTGAGTTTTTCACTGGCAGGACGTCCCTGTCCCAGGGGGAAATTTTTGTAATGAAACTGGAAAACATACCTGTCGGCGTCAAACCTGTTGCAAGGACGGATTTGGGGCTCTCTGTTTTTTTGCCGGAAGGTGACGGCGAGTGGTTCGCAGCTGTGCCTGTGGGAAACACTAGGCGGCCTGGGAAGTACGCAGTTGAAGCTGCGGCGGGGGACTTCGAGTGGAAAGCCGAAGTCTCTGTCACGGCATACGATTTTGACACCCAGAACCTGATCATTGACACATCCAGCCCTCAAGTCACAGAAGCGAGTTCGGCGAAAGCGTACCAGCAGTACCGTGAAAAAATACCTCCGTTGTATAATGCTTATGACGATGAAATGTACTGGGAGGGTACGTTTGCTTGGCCTGTAAACGGCCGCATTTCAACGGAATTTGGTTCAATACGGTACACGAACAGCAACTGGTCGAATCCAAGGTACCATTGGGGCGTGGACATAGCAGCCGAGGCAGGCACCCCGGTAAAGGCGCCAAACGGAGGCCGCGTCGTATTCGCCGAGTATTTGCTCAACACAGGCAACACCGTGGTCATTGAGCACGGCGGTGGCTTCAAGAGCTTTTTCTTCCATATGGACTCCCTGCATGCAACCAAAGGAGAAACGGTGCGAAAAGGCGACCTCGTAGGGGTTGTCGGGAGCACTGGCTATTCAACAGGTCCACACCTCCACTATGAGGTCCGGATCGGCAACCAGGCGGTCAATCCCGTTATGCTTTTTGACAAAACGGCATCACTGTATGCATTTGGACATAATATATAAATAAATAAATTGTTAGGTTTTCAACTCCTGTTTTTTGTGCTATAATCATTTTGTAATATTCTTAACAAAACATGCCAAAATTTCATGTAGCAAGGAGTAGTGCTT
>WRJK01000161.1 GCA_009782285.1 Clostridiales bacterium | reverse complement strand
ATGACGAAAAGCTCAGGGACGCCTTGATTGAGTTCAAAAAAATCAGGGAACAGGAGGCATAGCGATGGCGTCGAACAACATGCAGGATATCAAACGCAGGATAAAGAGCATCACGAGCACGGAGCACATTACAAACGCGATGAAGCTGGTATCCGCTGCGAAACTCAGGAAGGCCAAAGCGGCTTTCGAGAGGACGTCAAAGAATTTTCATTTTATATTGGAGTCAATCGAATCCGTCTTCAACAACACAAGCGAAGTGCCGGAGAAATACCTGCCCGGCAGCAGGGAAATAAACAAGACCTGTTACATCATAGTGACAAGCAACAAAGGTCTTTGCGGGAGCTTTAATTCAAATATCATAAAGGAAACGGAGCGCGAGATCGCAGATGACAAAGAAAAACCTGTGTTCATAGCGATTGGGAGCAGAGGCAGGGATTATTTCGAGAAAAGGGGGCACGAAATAAAATGTGATTACCTCGCCCCGCCCGAAACTATCTCGTTCCTAGAAGCAAAGGAGTTATGCAAACCCGCCATTGAAATGTACGATTCCGAGGATGTTGACGAAGTCAAGCTCATTTACACCACATTTGTCAGCACCCTTGAACAAAGGGCGAAATGCGTAACATTGCTGCCCTTTCACATTGAGCATGACCCGGATGTCATAAAGCATGCAAAGGAAGTGGAATACGAACCTTCCGTGGAAGAAGTTTTTAATTATTTAGTGCCGAAATACGTTGAAATCAAGGTGTACGGCGCAATCGTCGAGTCCGCGACCTGCGAGCATGCGGCAAGGCGCATGGCGATGGAAAACGCAACAGACAACGCGCGCGAAATGCTAGACAACCTGTCGCTGTTCTACAACAGGGCGAGGCAGGCTGCAATAACCGATGAAATCATAGAAATAGTGGCTGGTTCGGAAGCGCAAAAATAGGAGGTGAAAATGTTTGAATAAGGGGATTATACATCAGATTATCGGCCCCGTGCTCGACATAAAGTTTAAAGCGGAGGAAATGCCGGAGCTTTTGAACGCAGTCGACATAATGTACAAAGGAAAGAGGATAGTTGCGGAGGTGGCGCAGCACATCGGAGACGACATCGTCAGGTGCGTGGCGCTATCGTCAACAGACGGCCTTTCAAGGGGGATGGAAGCGGAAGATACGGGGGCGCCTATCCACGTCCCTGTTGGAAAGGAAGTCTTGAGCAGGCTTTTCAATGTCATCGGCGAGACAATAGATGACAAAGGCGAAGCCGCGACGAAATTAAAGCATTCCATTCACAAGCCGGCGCCTTCTTTTGAGGAGCAGGACACTTCTTCGCAGATATTTGAAACGGGGATCAAGGTAATAGACCTCATCGCCCCCTATACCAGAGGCGGCAAGGTCGGTTTGTTTGGCGGCGCGGGCGTAGGCAAGACAGTGCTGATTCAAGAGCTCATCAGAAACATTGCAAAAGAGCATGGCGGCATATCCGTGTTTGCGGGCGTCGGGGAGCGTACTAGGGAGGGCAACGACCTTTACAACGAAATGATAGAATCCGGGGTCATCGAAAAGACGGCAATGGTCTTCGGGCAGATGAACGAACCCCCGGGGGCAAGGATGCGGGTGGCCTTGACCGGCCTCACCATGGCTGAGTACTTCAGGGACGTCGAGGGCCTTGACGTGCTGCTGTTTATTGACAACATATTCAGGTTCACGCAGGCGGGCTCAGAAGTGTCTGCGTTGCTTGGGCGCGTACCTGCCGCAGTAGGTTATCAGCCCACGCTGGCTACGGAAATGGGCGCCTTGCAGGAGAGGATTACTTCCACTAAGAAAGGTTCGATTACGTCGGTTCAGGCCATTTACGTGCCGGCAGACGACTTGACGGATCCGGCCCCTGCAACTACCTTCGCGCATCTTGACGCAACGACGGTGCTGTCAAGGGCGATTACCGAGCTTGGCATATACCCCGCAGTGGACCCGCTTGATTCCACGTCGAGGATAATGGATCCGTTGATTATCGGCGAGGAGCATTATAACACGGCAAGGAACGTGCAGGAAGTTCTCCAGAGGTACAAGGAGCTGCAGGACATCATCGCAATACTTGGCATGGACGAGCTATCAGACAGCGACAAGCTCGTAGTAGCAAGGGCAAGGAGGATACAGAGGTTCTTGTCTCAGCCATTTGGCGTGGCAGAGGCTTTCACCGGCACACCGGGGAAATACCTGCCGCTCAAGGAAACTATCAAGGGCTTCAAAGAAATACTGGATGGCGCTCATGACGAAATCCCCGAATCAATGTTCCTGTACGCCGGCGGGATCGAAGAAGTAGTGGAAAGGTTTAACAAGAGCAATGGCTAAGAGCGTAAAACTTCAGGTGATTACACCGTCAAAGCTGTTTTATGAGGGGGAAGTCGAGCTTGTCATCGTCAAGACGCTGACCGGCGAGGAAGGCTATATGGCGAACCATTCTTGGGCTTGCAAGCTGCTCGACGTAGGGGAAATATGGATACAGGAGGCCGGCAGCAAAACCTTCAAAGGCGCTACTGCAGCCGGTGGGTTCGTTGATGTTATGGACGATATAATAATATACACGGACGCTGCCGAATGGTCTTCGGACATCGACAAAGCAAGGGCCCTGCACGAGCAGGAATTGGCGGAAAGCTGGCTTTCCGAACATAATGACCCGGATGAAAACCCGGAGTACATTAAGCGTGCCATGATTAGCGTTTCGAAGCAAAAAGCCAGGGTGCACCTAGTGGACGGGGTTGGCAGAAGGCGCAAATAAACTGTAATTAATCTAAGGGGGTCAAAAGTGAAAAACCTCATAATGATGTTTTTCACTTTTGGCAAGGCCGTCGGCATCCCATCTTCATTGACGATGCGATTGAGTGGCTGCTTTTACAGTGTCGGCACATGATTTGATTGAGTGGGAGTAGGGAACGGAACGGTTTTGCTGATTAGATGATTATCAGCAGAGCCGTTTCTCAGCTTCTCGGCTTCCTTCTGCCAAGCGCCGAGCGGATTGGCGGAAAAGTTTGGCTAATTCCAAAGGATGCGCCAAAGCCGATTGACGGGCGGACAAAAGCCGCGAAACAAAACAAAGACAGATAATCCAAGGGCGCGGTATTGATGCCTTTATCAAAGCCGAGGTGCTGCCTTACGCGCCGGACGCTTGGGTTGACGAGGGCAAAACCCAAGTAGGTTACGAAATTAGCTTTACCAAGCACTTCTATAAACCTGTACAGCTTCGCGAGCTTTCGGAAATCATCGCCGATATCCGGGCGCTTGAAGCCGAAACCGCGTGATGATGTACTGGAAGCTTGGTGAACGCATTTTTGTAGAAGAACAACACGGAAAAGACCGCGCTGAGTATGGAGAATTTCTCATCAGTAATTTGTCAAAACAACTTGAAAGCGAGTTTGGCAGCGGTTTTTCATATCGTCAGTTAGCTCGTGCGAGAAAATTCCACCGAACATATCCAATTGTGACCGCACTGCGGTCACAATTAAACTGGTTCCAGTACCGCTTGCTTGTGAGCATTGACGATAATTCCAAGCGCGAATATTATGAGCTTGAAGCGTCTAACAACGCATGGACGGGGCGCGAGATGGAGCGGCAAATCAATTCCTTGTTATACGAACGCCTGCTTATGAGCAGCGACAAAGAATCTGTGCTTGCTGTCGCCCGCAAGGAGCGAATCCCTGAAAAGCCTTCCGATATTATCAAAGACCCGATGTATTTAGAGTTCCTCGGCTTGAAGCGTGAGGCGGAATATTACGAAAAAGACGTTGAATCTGCACTGATAAAACATTTACAGGAGTTCTTGCTTGAACTCGGCAACGGCTTTACTTTCGTGGCGCGGCAAAAACGGATTCTGCTTGAAGACGACGAGTTTTTCGCGGACTTGGTATTCTACAACCGCCTGCTCCGCTGCTTTGTAATTATTGAAATAAAGACCCATAAAATGACACACGAGGACTTGGGGCAGTTACAAATGTACGTTAATTATTATGACCGCTATGAAAAGCTGCCTGACGAAAGCCCGACTGTCGGCATCCTGCTCTGCACGGCAAAGAATGATTTGCTGGCGAAAATCACC
>WRJK01000160.1 GCA_009782285.1 Clostridiales bacterium | reverse complement strand
TTGGGCATTTTTGAGGAAAGGGATTGGGCACCCCTGTCATTTGCCCCACTTACAGCCTCGGATGCGCCCCGAGAAAAGAACAATACACAGGCCTTTTCTGCCAATCCGGGGAAAAGGCCCGCAGGCAAGCAGCGCACAGTATGCAGGTTGTACATGTCCATCAGGCCGGTTCGCATGTTTGCGAAGCTTCTGCCTTCAAAAAGCGCACTTTCGGGCAACACAACGGCTGCCCTGGCATTACCGTCGCGTTTCAGGCTGCGGTGTATGTGCTGCATGAAATCAAGCTGCCTGTTTGGCGCTTGGTAAACCAAGTTTGTCAGCACTACATCAAAGCCGCTCATCTGATTGCCACAGCCAAGCAGTGCGTCAGCCAGCATGACTTTCCCCTCAATGCCGTGCAGTGCGGCGTTCATAAGAGCCAGCCTGTGAGTGCCATGAACCGGCCCACAACCTGAAAACGCTTTCTTCTTCTGAAATTCCTGCCCGTCAAGGTTTAAATCGAAATAGCTGTCAGTGTGCTCTTTTATATACCGGTCGGCAGCAACCATAAATCCGAAGGTGCCGCAGGATGGGTCGTAGCAGCGCTCCCCCGGCTTTGGCGCGACAAGCTCTGTCATTGCGTTGATCAATGCTTGGGGAGTAAAATTCTGCCTGGCATCCGATTCCTTTTCTTCTGCAGCCTCTTCAAGCAATTCCTCAAAGAAACGGCTCAAACCCTCTGCCTTCGCTGAATGCCAATCAAGGCTGTCAATGCTCGTTACTATCTTCTCAAGATTCTTGGGCTTGTCGATGTTCGACTGGGCATTTGCGTACATCTCGCGAATCTGCCCTGTGGATTTTTCACCAAGGCGAATCAGCAGCTCACTGTAGAAGCGCTTCAGTTCTGCACCGTGCTTTGCAGCAAGGCTGTCCCAACGGTACTCAAGTGGCACCTGTCCGTCAGCTCCGGTTTCCTTTGCCATCTTTAAAAACAAAACGTAGGCAAGCTCCGTAGCGTACTGGTAGCAGGTCATGCCGCCGCCCCGCAATACGTCGCACATGCTTCGAAGCTTTGAAATTATTTCCCTGTTGCTCATGCTGTTTCCCCCTCGCCGTTATGCAAATACACCATTACCTCACGCAAACGCTCTTCAAGCCCCCCTGAAAAAACCTTGTCAATTCTGTTGAAACCGCCTGCGGTTTTATACGCGCCCATGTCAAGCGCTTCGCGGTCAACGACGCTTTCGTGGAGCAAGGTTTTTTCGATGCGGGCGAGCCAAGCCAGTTCCTCCTTAGAAAAACCGCTGCTGCTGCGGAGCTTTTCCATGGCATTTTTAACTCGTCCCTCATGGCTCTCAAGGGGCAAGCCCTGTGCGCAGTTTCGGACAAAGCTTACAATGTCCGCCGCGATATCTTCGTTCTTCAGCTCCTTCCATGCTTCGTTCAGCTGTTTTTCCGTAAAACCGTGCCGATCCAACTCACGCTTGAAGCTCCTTAAGCCCTCGCAGGTGAGTTCCTGTGGGCGTTCGCATATCATACTCAGCTCCGCGATGGCGTTCTTGTTTTCGCTAACAAATGCGCTGAACTCGTCCAAATACTCCTTTGGCGCCATCGGGCGGCTTTGCGGCTGCCCGCACCGGTCTAGGTATTCAAGCAGCCTGGCGTTTTTCAGCAAGCACTCCTTCACCTCCTGCGGTTCAAGCCCTGCCAGCTTTCTGGCAAAATCAGAAGGGGGCAGCCCGTTCGACAGGTCGCTGAAGTGGGCAAGCTCCCGCTCGCTCAAGCTGCGGCCCTTGCGGTGGATTCTCGCAATGATTGCCTCTGTGCCCTGTGCCACAGGCTTTACGGTGTTCACCGCCGCTAAGGATTCACAGGCGCCGATCAGGTCGTATATTTCAAAGTGTGTTTTGCCTATTTGGGGGCAAAGCCGCGCAGCGCGGCCCAGCATCTGTTCAAGCAGTATTTGGGATTTTACCATGCGCATGAAAACGAGGGTTGTAACCTCCGGGACATCTATGCCGGCTGCCAGCAAATCTGACGTAACGGCAACGCTGGGGTACCTTTCGTTTTTGAAGCGCCTTACAGCTTCCGTGGCTTTATAGGGATTCTCCCCACTGGCATTGCCTGTTATCTTCATGACCGCCTCGCCGGAAACCCCAAGGGGCTCGTAGGCTTCCTTCAGGGTTTTTACAATCAAGTCGGCATGGCTGTCGTCTACAGCGTATACGAGCGTTTTGCCGTCGCCCTCCGGGTTTAAGTCCATGGCGATTTCTTCCAGGGCCGCCGGGTTGAACCCCTGACCATCTTCATGCTCTGCGATAATTACATGGGGCGCGTCGCAGTCGACGAGATAGCCCTCTAACACTGCCCTCATGTAAGGGTATTCATAGACGGGATCACCGAAAATTTCAACAGTGTCCGGCATCGGCGTGGCTGTAAGCGCTATTTTCACCGCGTCAAAATATTCAACAACAGAGCGGCTTTGGTAAGCCTCGTCAACAACAACCATATCGTAGTCGGAAACTGAGAGCGTGGATTCCACGTCGCTGTAAACGATGCGCTTGACGAGGTGCTGCACTGTGGCAACATGGATATTTGCGTCTCTGCCGATGGCTTTGGCGCCAGGCATCTTGATGTCGTAAATGTCATCCAATGTCATCAGGCCTTCTATTTTGACTTCCTTGAAAACGTCTGCGACCTGTTCACCCAGCTCTGTGCGGTCGACTAGGTACAGTATCCTTCCGAAGCGCCCTGCCTTGAGGAACCGGTATATCATCCCCAGCGCAGTCCTGGTTTTGCCTGTTCCTGCTGCCATAGCCAGCAATATGGCCTGCCTGCCTTCCAGCACTGCGGCTTCGGCATTTTCTATGGCTTCAATTTGATAGGGGCGCAAGCCCAGCCCATCAGCATCGCGCAGCAAACTGTACGACGACTCAGCCAGCTTGCGGTTCGCATCCTTAATGTCCCTTTCCAGCATGTCCAGCAAGCCCTGCGGGCTCATCCAGCCCTGCAAGGCCTTTGGCGTGTTGGCGTCGTCCCTGGCGTCGCAAAACCACACACCTGATTTCGCTTCATCCTGCTGCTTGTACGCCCTGCCGTTGGCGGCAAACAGGAACGGGGCCTTGTACCCGCCCCAGCTGCCAATTACGTAATTGTCATGTTCCTCTTTAATACCCATGCTGTATTCGCGGCATTGGCTTTCTATTGCTGATGCAACGTCTTTTCGGCTTGCTTTTGCCTCCACTACTCCAACGAGCTTGAGCCCGGCAAACAGCGCGTAGCCCGCGTAGCCCCATTTGCACAAGCCAGTATCCGTAGGCCACTCCGCAATGGCAAGGTTCCTGCCTGATTCCGGGCGTGTTCCTTTGGAATACCTCAAATTTACGGAGTCCGCTTCCCATCCGGCTGCCCGGAGCTGCTCGTCCATCAGGTAGCGCGCACCCTTTTCCGACAGCATCAGTTTTTCTGCCGCCCAGTCTGCCCGCCTCCCGCGTTCCGAGGTGCTGACAGGCCTTTCAGCCATTGCCGACAATGCAGCTGCCTGAGCCGCTTCCAGTTCAACGGCGAGCCTTTCATTCTCCTCAAGCAGCTTCTGGTAACCGTCGATGTTGCGGATGTCGTCTGGCATAACGAAGCCGGCCGGCTCATAAGCGGGGTCGCCGTAAAGCTGCATGAACCAAACTGCCAGCGTGTATGCTAAATCAATCAGGACCAAGCATTCCTCAAAGGATTCATAACCCTCGTGAACTGCTTTGTTGCGCTGAAGCCTGATCCTTGTGAAGATGTCGTAGATGTCTTTTGAGAGGCCTGCGGTTTTGAGCATGTTAACCCTGTTTGCCTGAGTGTCGTCTTTGGGCGGTTTCAAGCCGTCTATGTCGAAAATGCATTTGACCATGACTTCTGCCATCTGGCCTATTTTGTAAATGCAGGCGTTTGCGTCGGCGTAGAGGTAGCTTTCTGAAAGGCTGCCCATCTTCTCAAGTACCGGGAACCCCTCTGCTAAAAAAGAAAAATTGCTGTTCAATGGATCATCTCCTTGCATCAGTTTCAAATATAGCCTACAACATTTCAGCTGCTCTTGTCAACAAAGAAATCACTGCTCCGCTGCTAGGACAAACGCACCAATGAAAGAAAAGCGGACGGAAAAACTCAAATAAAATGAGGGGAAACGTGCAAACATCAATGCAGGAGAGCTTCAAGCTGTTTTTTCAAG
>WRJK01000159.1 GCA_009782285.1 Clostridiales bacterium | reverse complement strand
ATCAAAAGCAAAAGGCCGAAGGCAGCTTTGGCGGAACCACAAAAGACGCAGTCAAGGCGTTCCAAAAGGCGCACGGGTTGACAGCCAACGGAGTTGTAAACGAGGCGACTTGGAAAGCGATACAGAGCGAATATTATCAAACTGCGACGTATACGGATCAGTCCGTAACTATGAGGGGCCCGTTTGCCGACTTCTTGGCCAACAGAGGCGATCCATACGGGTATCGCATAATTAATAAAGGGACAGCCAACCATCAAGGGCAGGATTTTAAATCGGGAGGGGTCAGCAACATTCCGATTTTGGCCACGATAAGTGGGACTGTTGTGTCAGCTAACTACATGGGGGCAAGGGGAAACACAGTCATCATACAAAGCAGTCAAAACCCAAATGTGTACGTTGTCCTCCAGCACTTGGCTTCGATGAACGTAGTGCCGGGAATGTCGGTTGGAGCGGGGGAACAAGTCGGGATCATGGGTGACACCGGAGTTGGCACGGGTGTCCATCTCCATATGGAAGTTTTGATCGATCCCCCGTTCAACGAGGACAAAACCAGTGTGACAAGCCTAGGGTACTCAATGAACCCGTAGCTGTTTCTGCCATGATCAGACGTAAAGCGGGGGATAAGCTTATGAGAAAATTGATATATGCGCTTGCCGTTGCATTGATACTGACATCTGGTGGGTGCAACAGCATCCGGAACGACTTGTCTGACGATCCGGTAAACGGCGGCGAAAAGGCAAAGCAAAGCGAAAAGGTCGAAGATTCAAGCGATGTAGAAGCCTTAAGCGACATTGAAACCTCGAGCAATGCAGAAAACGACTTCGTAGATTTCAGCAAAATTGGGAACTGGGAAGTGGCGTATCTGCACATGCAAAAGATAGGGAAACCCGTCAGGGAATTTGCTGACAATTATTCGCAGTGGAAATGCATCGGTGCTCCTGATGGATATGTAGTGTATAGGGATCCAGAAAATGAATTACACTATGCCTTTGATTTGCCGGGTTCTCTGAACGAATATTATAAAAAAGAATTGTCTGGCAATGAGATTTGCATGGGAATAGAGGCAGATGTGGGTCTTTTTTTTCAAAACATAGTGTGGCCGCAAAACATTTCTGATGTAACGCGACGAATTAAACCAGCATGAAACGACGAATTAAAAGAGTGCAATTGAGCAGGAGAAACGACGTATCTTTTCAGAAACGGCACAGACAACCATCGAAAACGTCAGAATAAAGATGTACGCCTGTTTTCCCGGCATCAAAAAAATTGAAGATTCGCGAGGCGAATCAAGATGAAAGATGAGGGCGCTGCCCTCAAACTCCCGGGATTTTCCGCTTTCAATTTTCAAGTGATCACGTGAAAGGCAGCACTGAAAGCCAATGCTGCCCTTTATCACTTGAAACACCGTGAGGCGCTCCGGTTGCATCCCTGCAGAGCCGTACCCTCCTCACGGGGAAAAGCACGTCAAACAAGGGATTGGCTGTTTGCCGCAGCCAAGACCACGTCCGTGTCGATGACTTTCTTGCCTGCTTGCGCACCAATCGCAAGCGCGTCCGTCATGAGGTTGTCGACAAGCCTCGGGTTGCCTCCTGCGTACCCGTGCACGGCTGGGACGACGCCGTCGCCAAGTATGGACTGGGCAGCCCCGGCTATTCGGAACTTGTGGTAGATGTACTCCGCCAGCTCGCCGTCTGAAAGGCCTTCGAAGTTGTAGTGGACCGTGACCCGCTGCCTCAGCGCTTCGTGCACCGGTTTTTCGAGAATATGGTTTAGGTGTGGTTCGCCTGTTAAAACCAACGCAAAGCAGTTCAATGCGTCGTACCCGTGGTTCATGATCATCTTAAGATCCTTGAATATGCGCACGTCCAGCTCCTGCGCCTCGTCAATCGCCAGTATGAGCGGCCTGCGCTTTTCCTTGTACAGGTGGAAAAGCCTGTCCTGGACCGCGTTGAACATGGCAGCCTTGCGGTACGAGGCATCAACGCCGAGCACGGAGCAGAACTGCCTGTAGAATTCGTTGACGCTGACTGTCGAGAGGCAGATGTACTCCATCTGGAACAAGTTCGGGTTCAAGCCCTTTGCGAAGCACCGGAGCGAAAACGTCTTCCCAAAACCAGGCGGTGCCGTAAAAATTCCTATGCCCCTGACTTCGGAAAGGTACGAAAGCCGCGAAGTCATTTCCTTGTGGTCGCGGGACATGAAGGAGTCCTTCTCTGAAAGGAAGTGCTTGTCGAACGGGTTGAAAGCGAACCCGCAAAAACTTTTAAACATGTGCGCCACCTCTCATGCCGTAGTCTATGGAAGGCATTTTCTCGCGGCGGGTTTTGCAGTTTGCAGCCTTGTCTGTGGGCCGGGCCGGGAAACGGTTTTTGCCGTGGAAGATGCAAGCCGTTTCCGGTTTGCCGGGCATGAAGCGGACTTCCACGGTTTGCCCGATGAACTGCATGGGCGCGTCAAATGAAACCTTGTCGATGCTGAAAGTGGCGTCCCTTTTGACTTTGCGGGAAACGCGGTTCATGAAGCATTCGTCGACCCATTCTTGGGACGCGGGCTTCTTGATTTTTTCGTTGCTTGCGAGGAACCTGTCCATGGGTGCGCATCCTATGCCGGAGTGGGGCGTCAGGTTGTATTCGCGTATGTGCTCCGCCAGCATGGCGTTGAACTCCCCAAGCGAAGCAACCTGCTTGGCGTCGATGCCGTAAAGCCACCGCTCCTTGATGCTCCGGAACACCCGCTCCACCTTCGCTTTTGCCGCGCCGTCCCGCACAGGGGCGTGGATGAGCACAGTGCCGATGGACCCGGCAATCAAAGCAAGCTGGCTGTTGGCGTAGGGCGAGCCCCAGTCGCAGTAGAGCTTGTTGCAGACGCCGTAGGTGGAAACGGCCGATTTGAGCAAGCTTTGAAAATTTTCAGCGTTGTCGTTGTAGAAAAGCCTTGCGCCGACAATCAGTCTCGAATGGTCGTCGATTATCAGCATCAAATAGGTGCGGCGGGGCTTGCCGTTTTCGGTTATGTAGGGGAAATAGCACGAGTCGGCTTGGAACATCGCGCCGAAATGAGCCTCTTCAAAGGCCTTGCGGTCTTTTGCTGCGGCCACGCAGCCGGATTTGAGGCTATTGGCCTTGACGAAGCGCTGTACGCAGCGGAGGGACGTCTTCTTTGTGATGAAGCCTTCACGGATCAGTGAAAGATGGATTTGGGTGGCGTTGAGCCTCGGGTGCTTCTCCTTGAGCCTGTAGATTTCAGCCATGGCGGCGTCAGGCAGGTTCCTGGGTGCGCCTTTGTCGGAACGCACCCCAGGCATGAGCGCGTCCATGCCGCCCTTGCGGTAGAGCTGCTCCCAAGACACCAAAGTCTTGTGGTTGTACGCGAAGGCCGTGCCGTCGGGCCGCACGAGCGGGTTTTCCGTGACCCTTTTGTAGTACGCGCTCTTTGAAGGGTCAAGGAAATTCCCCTGGATCGCAGGGGCTATTAGCGAGAACTTGAAATGCGCCAATTTGATCGCGCAGTCCATGGTTTTTTTGTCCGTCAACCGGATCACCTCCTTTTTTTCCAGCATATCAGGTTTCCGGGCGGGCCGCCAGTACGGAACCGTGTGGAAACGCCAGGCTGGAAAACCGATGCCGCTAAGGCACGCCGGAATTCGGCGTTTTCCGGTTCTGCATGAATGAAAAACCGAAACGGAGGAAGAACCCGGAAAGCAGGCCGGGGCATGTGCGGGCTTCAGCCAAAAATTCCAAATCCAAGGCCGCGAGGCTTCTTGCCGCGCCAAGCCAGAGGGATTTGTGGGAAGCGAAGCACTTCTTCCAGTCGTAGAGCGTAGAAACTGCAATTTGGTGCTTTGAGCAAATTTGAGCAACGGTTTCCCCTGAGAGGGAGCGGGAGAAATACGCCCGTAAAACGGCCAGCACAAAAAACAGGCTGTACGACCCGAACGGGATCAGCATGCCCGGCATTATGGCGTGGGTGGAGCCGCAAGAACTGCAAATGCACCGCTCTACCCTTACCCTGTGGGCAACTGCCCCGTTGCTGTACGTTATCAAGTCCCTGCTGTAAGAGCTGTGCGGCGAAAGGCAGCCCTTCGCGCCGCAGGACGGGCAGCTGTAAATGATAAACTAAATATGTGCAAAAATTACAAACAGAAAGCGCACAAATATGCGCACTTTTTTTTGTAATAATTGGCCAAGAATTGCATCGCCCCTATGGGGAATGTATAAT
>WRJK01000158.1 GCA_009782285.1 Clostridiales bacterium | reverse complement strand
ATTGTGGAGGCAGACCCTGCCCAAAACGCCCGCAAAAGGCGTCGTCCGCCTTACCACGGAAAGCGCGTCCTCAAACCTCCCCTCGCCAATAAGGGACACGTACCCATGCGCGTCCAAATGTGCAGGGCAAGCATATTTGCATGGGGAAGCCCCCTTCTTCTCGATAGCCACTTTGTTTGGGACAGCTTGGGCAAAGGGTTTGTATATGGCTTTCCTTTCGCCAAGCCCCATGTCGAACTCGCTTTTTGTGCTAATGGGGCATGCCTTTATGCAATCGTCGCAGCCTTTGCACTTTTCCTCGTCGATGAAACGAGGCTCTTTCCTCACCACAGCAGTGAAGGAGGGCGCCTCCCCCCTGACCTCCAAAAGTTCGCTCATAGTGAACGTCTTCACAAGCGGGTGGTTAAAGCAGGCCGTTACTTTTGGCGCCAGAATGCAAGCTGCGCAATCGTTTGTCGGAAACGTTTTGTCAAGCTGCGCCATCCTCCCGCCAATGCTGGGGGAGCTTTCCACAAGGAATACCGGTATCCCCATGTCCGCAAGGTCGGTCGCGGCTTGGATGCCTGCAATGCCTCCGCCTACTACCATTACCGGTTTTTTCATTTGCTTCTCCCCTCAACCAATTTGTTTATTTTTTCAAGCCTTTGAGCCCTGGCTTCCCAGTCCGCCTTTGCAACTGCCGCAGCAAAACTTTCGTCAACAATGCCCTCATCTTGCGCCATCTTCCGAAGGGCACGCACAATGTCTGCAAACCGCACGTCCTGCGGGCAATGGGCGACGCAGGCATGGCACTGGTAGCATCTCCATATGTCCCCTGAGGAAAGGACTTCGCCCTTATTTCCAAGCAATATCTTCCTCATGATTTTCCTCGGGCTGTAGCCCGGCTCGATTTCGCTTATCGGGCACCCAGCGGTGCACGTCCCGCATAGGAAGCAGGCCAGCGCCCTCTCCCCGCCCGGGCATGCCGCCACTTCATTCTTAAAGCTTTGTTCGAAATTCATAATATGGCTCATTTTCCGTCCCTTCCCTATTCTATAGCTGGCCTAGGCAATAACCCTGCCCTTGCAACGAGTGTTGGCACTATGCTTTCCCATCCGATGGCCATGATGTGTATCCCGCTTACCCCTTCTATTTTGCGGATCTCTTCAATCAAATCCAGCGCTATGCCAACCCCTTCGCTGTCATAGTTTCCGGGGCCTGCCGCCCGCATCCTTTCAACCAATTCGCAAGGGACAAGCATTCCGGGCACGATTTGCGTCATTTCAATTGATTTAAGCGATTTGTTGACCACAATGCCGGCCAAAATATATGCTTTTTTGTGGAGGCCCAGCCCCCTTACCTTCTCCATCCACTCCGCGAATTTTGCAACGTCGTAGATCGCCTGCGTCTGGACGAACTGAGCCCCGGCGTTTATCTTCTTCCTGAGCCTTATCATTTGGAGCTCTTCTGGATCCGCAAACGGGTTCACGGTCGCGCCTAGGAAAAATTCTGCCGGGGATTTGCATTTGCTGCCGCCCATGAACACCCCTTCCTCTTTCATCTTCCTAAGTGAATATAGAAGCTGGATCGAATCCACGTCGAACACGTTCTTCGACTGAGGGTGGTTCCCGAAGCTCTGATGGTCGCCGGAAAGTACGAGCAGGTTTTTAAGGCCGAGGGCATAAGCCCCTAAAAGGTCGCTCTGTATGGCGATCCTGTTCCTGTCCCTGCAAGTCATCTGCACTACAGGCTCAACGCCGTTCATACTTGAAAGATAAGACGCTGCGATGCTTGACATCCTCACTACGGCGGTTTGGTTGTCCGTAATATTTGCGGCGTCAACCACACCTTTTAGTTCTTGGGCTTTCTTAATGACGACGCTTGCGTCTGCGCCCATCGGGGGGCCTATCTCAGCCGACACCGAAAAGGCCCCTTGTTCAAGTATTTTCTGTAAATTGCCTTTTTCGCCGGGCATGTCCTCACCTCACATCTTCACGGCAGGCGGCTCTCGGGCCGCCGTCCCTGCTTGTCCGCCAGTCTCTGGCCCCTTCTATTTCAAGCAGCTCCTCAAGCCTGTCAAGCCTCTTCATCCTATCGTAAATCAACTGCCACGCGCAGTCAGTATCCTCGTTTATTTCGCATTTGCCAAGGGCAGACCCACCGCATGGGCCGTTGAAATTGCTCTTTGAGCACCTTGCCACCGGGCACACGCCGCCTGTTTTCGCAAGCAGGCAGTCCCCGCAGCCCTGGCACATTTCCGTCCAGTAGCCAAGGCCTCTGTTGACGCCGATGAATTCGGTGTTGAGCCCCGGGATCACCACCTTGCTTGGGAATTTTTCCGCAAGGAACTGCACCCCTGCGCCGCATCCCAACGACAGTATGCACTCTGCCGCAAGCAGCTTGTCTTCTGCCTCGGCAAGGAATTCCATGTCGCACTGCCTTGTAATGCAGATTACGTCTGCCGAAAACTGCACGCCACGCTCCCTTGCCCCTATCTCAAGGACAGCAGCCAGCCTCAAGGCTTCTTTTTCGCCCCCTGCCATGCATACCGTGACGCAGGTGCCGCAAGCCGCTACGACAGCAGATTTGAACCCCTCAAGGGAATCCCTTATCTCATCTATGTTTTTTTGTTCAGCAACAATCATTTAGCACCTCCAGAATGTCTTCTTTTGTGGTATTCGCCATTGCGAAAGACGTCTTTATGCAGAAAGCCTTGCCCGTGCCTGCCCCCGCCCTTTCAAGGGCGAAAGAAAGCCTTGCGGCCTGCTTGCATGCTGCTTTGTTGCCGTCGAAATGCCTGCATGCGTCGTCCATGCAGACGAGGGCTATTACTTTCCCATAAGAACGCAGGCTTTCTGCCAATTGCTCAAACCCGGCTCTGCCGCCACATGCCACGGTTTGAAAATCAATTATAAAAGCCTGCTCGCCAAGGCCCGGCAATATCTCCTTCAAAGCGACGCTGCCTGAGTTCTCGCAGCAGAGCAATTTAACCTTTCCCTGCTTTTCAAGAGCTTCGGTTTCCACAAAATCATCTTCTTTCATCGTGATAGCGTTGCCCGGGCAGGCGACTGCGCAAAGCCCGCAGCCCTTGCACGCGTTTTCCAAGTTTTTCATCACGCGGCTTTCCCCGCCCGGCTCCATCGCCCCGTGGGGGCAGATTCTGTAGCATGAATAACAGAAAACGCATTTTTCGCCGTCTATAGCTGCATGATTGTTTTCCGGGCGGGTTTCCCCAATGTCCCCGCAAACCGCAGACACAAAAAAGTCAAGGCCTTCTTTCAAACGGCCTGCATATAAGTCTTGGTTCAGGTAGTACACTCCGTTTCTTCCTGTGAAAGCAGGGGCAAGGAAATACCTGCCCTCGTTTTCATAGCCGCCTTCAGCTGTTTTAAGCCGCAGTTTTTCAGCTAATCTTGTGAACTTGCATGAAGCCCCGCGCCCACCGTCAGCAATCAGGCGTCTTGTTTCTAAAATGACCTCGTTTTCCCCGTCTTGGGCTTTTATGGTGTAGACTCCAGTGCCGCTATTGCATGCTATATTGATCTTTTCGTATTTTATAAAAGTGACTCCGGCGCATCTTGCTTTGCGGTAAAGCTCTTCGCATTCACCTGCTGCTGTCCGCATGAATTTGAAAATGAAGGCGACGCTCTTCTTTTTCCCAGCAAGGGCAAGCGCAGCTTCCAAGGCCCTTGCCGTGGCAGCCTGCGGCGACTCGCAAAAATAGTCAAGCAGATAAACAATAGGCTCTTTTGAAGCCGCCGCTATCTCCTCAAAAGCCACGTCGTCAAAGAGCGGGATTGGCATGCCGCCTTCAATATTTGGCGGCTCGCCTCTTGCCGGTTCTGTGACAACGACAAAAGAAGCCTCAACCTCGCCTGATCCGGTTTTCGCTATAAAATCCCCGGGCTCGCCCCGAAATGCTTTTACTTCGTCCGCATCTTCTATTACTATTGGGCTGTACCCACGTTTTTTGAAAGCCTCCGCCAATTTGACGTTCATTTCGTTTCGGCCAAGTATCAGTACGTTCATCTTTCCCTCCAATGGGCGAGCGCCTCTTTTGCCACAGCAACAGAATCAGCCCAGGCTTCCTCTATTTTCATCGGCCTTTTTGCGCAACCGCAGACATAAACTCCTGAAACACTGCTGATTTCTATATTTCTCAAAAAGCCATTCATGTCTTGGCCAAGCCCGCAAAGCTCGGCTGTCAAATATGCGTCTTTAGGCGGGCGTATCCCGTCGGAAAGCACGACAAT
>WRJK01000157.1 GCA_009782285.1 Clostridiales bacterium | reverse complement strand
GCTGTACTCGGTTGCAACCCCCTCTTTGAGCTTTATGTTTTTGAGTGGGTAGAGGGGCAAGACGCTGTTTATCTTGGTGCTCATGCTCCTGGACATGTAAGTCAAAACGCCGCCAGCGGATGACATCGGCACATGCTTGCCCAGCCAGTTAGCCAGCGTCTCTTTGCTCACCATTGTGCTGAACGTGACGCCGAGGGCACGGAATACCGAGTTTGAATCAGGGGCTTGCGGCGGGTCTGGGATCGCGTCGGCAGTGAGTACGTAGTAGAATTTGACTACGTTTTCCGCTGGGTTGTCGTAAAAGTACGCAACCTTAGTGTTTTCAACGCCTGGGAAATCGTTGTCTAGGGGTTCAAGCCCCACGCCCACCCGTTCGAACACGTCCCCTGTCACCAGCGTGTAGTTTGCCAGTGCACCGATGCTGGCTGGTGCGCTTACTTGGTTGTCGTACCCCGCCACGCCGTCGGTCCTGTTGTCGGCGTAAAGCTGCTCAAGCGGCGACTTTTGGACGTAGACCAGGATGTCGTTGCCGTCTGCATCCTCGCCAACTTTGACTGGTTCGACTGTGTAGCATTCCCTCGAATAACCGACATTCAGCACTTCTGGCTGCACGTTGCCGATAATGCTGCCCCAGTTCAGCTTGTTTACGGTTATTGCTGTGGTGCCGACTGTGCGGCTCTTTCCCCAGCCGTAGGTGGAGCCGTTTGTCTCTTCATAGCCCTCGACCTTGCTGAAAGTGACGGCACGATCGTAAAACTCCGATTGCGCGTCACCGGTGCTGTTTCCGAAGGTGGTGCAAAAATGCTTTTGCCAGTAGCCGGCGGTGCTGAACGACCTTGTATACAAGTTGTCGTCATAGCAGCAGCCGGAGAGGGAGAAAATAGCAACCTTGAAGGTGATTGCGATAGGGCAGTCGTAGCTGAGCGTCACTTTGACCGTGCCGTCAGCTGAATCAATTGCGACTGCGGAATGCGCCGGCAAGTTGAGGTTTGCGGAGACCGTGTTGGTGGTCTCCTGCTTGACTGTCTTGGTTTCCGTCCAAGCGGTTGAAAAAGCCTGCTCGGCGGAGAACTCCAGCTTGATTGTCTGTTCGATTTCAGCGAGGAGCGGCACTGTTGCTTTGAACTTGGTCTCAGAGCCGATCGTTTCCCTGAATGTGTACGTTTCCGTTGTCGTCATGCTATTGGAAATTTCGGTGCTGTTGCTCTGAGAAAACTCCATGCCAACGTCGGAGGGTACCGAAGCGCCGTTTTCGTAATAACTGAGCACCCCTGAAGTGTTTCCGATATTTTCGTATGTGACGCCGGGCTCCATGTTGTCTGCAGCGTCCTTCACGGATTCATAGCCCTCTGCAGCCGTGATGTATTGAAGCCCGTTGTCGGCGATGACGGACATCTGGAAATCGTAAAAAGCGAGCCCGAATGCGTTGTAGTAAAACCATGAGGCAGGATCTCCTCTTTTGTCGACCCCCGTCACCATGGAATAGAGCACGTCGCCAGCATAATCCACGTCGAGCATTTTAAGCCCGTTGCCGCCGTCAGTGCCAGAAAGCACGTCGGCGCCGGTTATTTTGCGCCCGATGCCTTTGGCGACGGAGTTCGCCATCCTTTGCCGCAAGTCTTTCAGGGAATCGGCGTATGCGAGGCCAGTCCACACGGTGTTGTCATCGCTGTCGTGTCCGGTGTTCCATCTTGCGCCAGAGTTAACGCTCGAAAGGTCTTGGACGAGGTCAGCGTAACCACCGTCGGTGGCGCCTCCGCGCCTGCCGAAAGCTTGCTCGAAGGTTCCGCCGTAGCTGGGGTTGATGTGAGAAGTGTAAGAGCTGTTGTCAGCGAATATGCGGTAGGCAAGTTGAGACCAGTAATCCAAGGCTGTCGCGCCGTCGCCCTTGGGCGAGTTGTCGGGTTTTGTAAGGATGTCCTTTAAGAATTGATAGCTGTTATTGGGGGGAGTCCTGCCGTTTGGGTTGCCGTCGTAGATGTCAAAATAGGTTTTGTCGTCGATGACAATTGATTTGATGCCGGTTCGGTGGTTTGTGCTGGGGTCGTCGTTCAGGTAACTGAACTCAAAAGCACTGGCGCCATAAATGTTGGACGGCAGCAGGCACAGCACCATGCACAGCACCATGGCTCGAAGCATTAATTTTTTCAATTTTTATCCACTCCTTTCAAATAGTGCAGTTAATTGAAAAATCCAGTTTAAAATAAAATCATTAAAACAATTGAAAAAACTGCAAATTGCCTGAAATTTAATTATAGATAAAAGTATTACAGTTGTCAAGATTATCACCAGAAAAAGTTAAATAAAAATTTAACTTGTAGATTAATTTGTATAATGTGGTTAAAAAATGACGCAGGCGGCAGTCTGCGCCAGAATAAAGAACAAAAAAACAGTATAGCGTTAGCCATACTTTTTCGACAGATGGGCTATCACTGCTTTTGCGGCTTCAACGGCGTCCTCGCAGTAAACGTCAGCGCCTATCCGCGATGCCCACCTCTGCGTACAGGTTGCGCCGCCAACCATGGTCAGGTATTTGCTGCGGATGCCGGCTTTGCGCAGCTCGTCCTCGAGTTTTTTCTGCTCGCGCAGCGTTGAGGTCAAGAGGGCGCTGGTCCCTATTATGTCCACCCTGTTTTCCTCGGCTTTTGCGATGATGTACTCGACCGGAACGTCGCAGCCAAGGTCTATCACTTCGATGCCGTGCGTGATAATGGTGTAGGCGACAAGGCCTTTCCCAATATTGTGTACGTCCCCGCTGACCGTGGCCAGGAGCACCTTGCCTTCGGCTTTTTTCAAGCCGGCTTCAGCGTGGTTTTCAATCATTTCAACTGCTTTTCTTGTGACATCTGTTGAAAAAAGCAGTTCCGGCAGGCTGATGTCCCCCTTTTCAAACATGTCCCCGACCTCTTGGTGACCTTTCCCAAACCCCTCCTTAAGCAGGGCGAGGAGATCTCCCCCCTGTGCCGCAACCTCGTTGATCAGATTGAAGGCTTGCTCCTCGTTTGCGTAAACCACTGCATCACGGGCTATTTTATATAGTTCCGGCTTGCTTGCGACTCGGCCCCCGTTCATAGCGACGCTTTCCTGTACTCTTTCGGGGTTACGCCGTTGATCTTTTTGAAGACCTTGGAGAAATAGCTCTGGTCTTCGAAGCCTGACTGGACAGCGATGTCGAGAAGGCTTAAATTGCCCTCCGAGAGCAGCTCGCGGCTTCTTCCAATCCTTACTTGATTCAAATAATCTGTTATCGTAAACCCCATTTCTTGCTTAAACAGCATCGAAAGGTAGGACGGGCTGGTATGGAGGGTGCTCGCGATGTCTTTTAGTGAAATCCTGTCTTTGTAGCTTTCAAGGATATAGCTTACAGCCTTTGCGATGATCTGGGAGTTGCCTGAATACGCGCCATGCCTGAACGCCCGAGCCGCCTGCTCGATAAAATTGGACGCTTGTGCTGACAGTTCAGAGATGCTGTCTGCCTCGCCGACTGCGTCCATGTAGGCATAGTACGGCTCTGTCTCTTCACGGCTGAGGCCTGCTTTTTCGGCGGACAGCCTGAGCAAAACGCTGCAGAGGTTGAGGATTTTTATGCGTATCGACGACAAGTCGCCGGCTTCGATCACTGAAACTTCGCCTAGAAAGGCGCGAAAAACAGCTAGGCTGTCAGCAACGTCGCCGTTTTTGACGCTTTGGAGGAGCTTCGCTTCGATTTCGTACGGGTAAGCCGCTGCCTTGTTCTCCTTTTTGTATTTCTGTAGGTTTTCTGCGATTTTCTGCATTTCATGGTAGTGCTTGTTGATCTTCAAATAGTCCTCGTTGGGGGTGAGCGAACCGAGGATGCAGTTTTCAAAGAGGGTGGCAAGGGTAGAAACTTCTTTTGGCCCGAATGCTTTCATGTTTTTAAGGAGCATGACAGTTTTTAGGCAGGAGTCAAAGCCAAACCCGTTGATTGCGGCGATGTTCGACAAGATGCTTTCCTTGAGTTCACCCATTAGGATGGGGCCGGCAATCAGGCAGCCCGTCACTTTCCTGCCTAAGATAAATTCGGTCGAGAGGTTTAAATTAAAGAGCGTGCAGGGATAAAATAAGCTGCACAATAAAAATGTAAAGGAGGTAACTCTGTGGCAAGAAGATCACTTTGGGCAGGCGACGAGAAGGTTAACGGCTTCGGCCTTAATATATTTGACAACGCCTCGATGGACATGATCCACGCGGCGACTCTTGACTTGCTTGCCCAGGAAGGG
>WRJK01000156.1 GCA_009782285.1 Clostridiales bacterium | reverse complement strand
TTCTAGGACAGCCCGGCCACGCCTGAGCATTACAAGCTGTGTTTCGATTCCGTCCATGGGTTCTTTTTTTTCCATGTGGCAGCTCCTTTTGCGTTTATTTTCAGTTCTGGATGAACATGTTGAACTTGCCTTCTTCGTTTTTGCCCATTTGTTTGCCGGGCCTGCTGAACTTGTCCAGCAAGCCTCTTGCGTTTTCGAACAGCTCGTCGGTCTTGTGCGTGTACCTCATCGTGGTGGAGACGTCTTCGTGCCCCATCAGCATTTTCATGGCGGCTACGGGCACCCCGGCAGCCGCCATGTCGCTGGCGAAGGTGTGCCTGAAGCAGTACGCGATCAGGTCTTCGGCCACGGGGAAGGGCGGTATCAGCTGGCTCCGGTAGACCCTGCACCCCATGGCTATGTTGAGCTCGCGCTTGAAGCTGCACCATAGGTGGTACATCGACGTCTTGGTGTGCCGGTTCCCAGTGGTCTCTTGCGTGAACACGTAGCCCCACGGGTCGCCGTTTTTCCCCTCGCAGTGCGAAAAAAGGTCCGGCAGGAGTATTTCCCTGATGGGGAGGACCCTTTTCCCCGCCATCGATTTGGGGCCGGCAATGTTGTCCGTCTTTGATTCCCTCGCCTGCTCCACTGTGATCGTCCTCGCTTTGAAGTCGATGTGGCGGAACTGGAGGGCGGCGGTTTCGCCGGGCCTCATGCCGGTGTAGAGCATCGTTTTCACCCATACGCCAGCTTTGTGGGTTTCAGCGACTTTCAGGGAGTATTCCCGTTCGTGGTCGGTGATCGCCCTCCCCGTGCCGTCTTTCGCTTTGGCCGGGAGCTGCAGGTTCCTTGCCGGGTTTTTTATTATTATGTCGTCGTCCATGGCGGCTTCGAACACTTGGTTGAGCAGCTGGACGATTTTCGAGATGTGCGACTTGCTGTGCCCGGCGCGGGCGTTTATTATTTCTTTGCAGTTGATAGGTTTTATGTCTTTGATTTTGAGGTGCCCGATGTACGGCAGTATGTGGTTGCGCAGGTTGCTTTCGTACAGCGCGTACATGGCTTCGCCCACGTCGTTCCTCTTGTACGTCTCAAGGTATTTCTTTGCGTACGCCCCAAACTGCGTGCCTTGGTTCACTGTCATGGCGCCGTCTTCGATTTCTTTGCGCTTCAGCGCGGCGCGGGCCACGAGCTCGTCGTGGGTTTCGTTTTTTCTTGCTTCAACTTCATATTGCTTACCATTAAGCTTGAACGTTATCCTTTCATTTTTCCCCTGACTCATTTTCATATTCTTTTCCCCCAATACTTGATATAAATATATCCTAATTTCCCGAGCTATGTAACTATGTTACCATAGCAAATATTGAAAAATCAAGCGTTTTCTTGACGAAAACGCTTGACATTTGCCCGAAACATAGTTATAATAAGTATAATATAACTATGCAAGGAGGCAGTCATGAGTTCAACTACCGTACATAAGAAAAAGAACGGGGCAAAATACCTGTATTCCGTGGAAAGCTATTGGGACAAAGACAAAAAACAAGCCAGAAACCGTCAGGTGTGCCTTGGGCGGCTCGACGAGGAGACGGGCGAGGCCGTCCCGTCGAATCGGAAGAAGCGCACGGCGAAGCGTGCTTCGCAGGCGCCAGAAGTTACAGCGCGGAGCCGGATCGTGGGGCCGTGCCTCATCCTTAAAAAGATATCGGACGGCATAGGGCTGACGCAGGTTTTGAAAAGCTGCTTCCCGGGGCGGCACGAGCACATTCTGAGCCTTGCGTTTTTCCTGGTGCAAAAAGGGCTGCCGCTTTCGCGGTGCGAGCAGTGGAGCGCGCTCAACGCGCAGCTTACGGGGAAGCGATCCCGAGCCAGCGCGTGTCCGACCTGCTGGTTTCGCTGGACGAAGGCGGGCGCCAGGAATTTTTCAAGAAGTGGATGAAGGCCGCAGCGGGAAAAGACTGCTTCTTCTACGACTTGACGAGCGTGAGCTCGTACTCTGAACTGAACGAATACGTGAAATGGGGGCACAACAGGGACGGCGAGAAGCTTCCTCAGGTCAACCTCGGGATGCTGTACGGGCAGGCAAGCGGGCTCCCAGTGTACTACAGGAGGCTCCCTGGTTCCATAGGCGACGTGTCCGCGCTCAAAAAAACAATCAAGTCGCTTGATTTCATCGGGCAAAACAAGCTGACCTTCGTCATGGACAGGGGGTTTTACAGCGAAACGAATTTGGACGCGCTGTTCGAGGCGAAGATGGGCTTCGTGCTGGGGCTCCCCCACCGCGTCTGGACCGACGCCATTTACGGCCAGTGCCGCGACGAAATCTTCAGCCCGTGGAACCGGAGGGAAACTAGGGAAAACGAAACCCTCTACGTTTTGACGCGCCTCCACAGCTGGGGCGGGCGGCGGTGCTACGTGCATGTCTACTACAACAATTTCGCCGCAGCCGCCGAGGCGGACGCTTTCGACCTCAAGCTGGTCCGCTGGAGGGAAGAGCTTGCGTCCGGCAACGAAGACCCCGGCAACGTCAAGCACTACAAAAAATACTTCACTGTCAAGGACCTGCCAAAGCGCGGGAGGAAAGTCGTTGAAAACGAGGAGGCCGTGGAGGCGGCGAGGAACAAGTACAGCGGCTTCTTCAGCATCATGACCACCAAGAAGATGGACGCGGTGGAGGCGCTTGAGGCTTACAGGCGCAAAGAGTCGGTTGAATGCTGCTTCGACGACCTCAAGAACTCGCTTGACATGAACAGGCTAAGGATACATTCTTCGCAGGCGATGGACTCGCGCCTGTTCATCCAGTTCCTGTCGCTGATCCTCCTCAGCCAGCTCAGGAAAATAAAAAAGCAATGCGGCCCGGCTTGAAAAAGAAGACGGTGCGTGAGATAATGGAAGCGATGGAGGCAATCGTGGAAGTGAAGTACTCCGGCAAGTACGGTAAAATCGTAACTGAAACCGACCCGCTGCAGCGCACGATCATGGAAGCGTTCGGTGTTTCCCTCGAAACATAGTTACACCAAGTGGGGAATTAGGTTTATAAGGAATATGAAGAAATCCCCTTAGCTGCAACAGTTCGCTTCTCCGGCTCTTTTGATGGCGGGTACGACGCAGCATCTGAAAAACTGGCGGATTGGTTGGAAAGCAACGACTATGCGTTTGCCGGAAACTTGCGAGGTCATGTCATCACATCGCCAGATGATGAAAAAGACCCTAACAAATGGATGACGGAGCTGCAAGTGCCTATAGCGAAGAAATGAAAGCCCTTTCGTGGCTCAATCAATATTCTTGTTCGTAGTGCGGTGATAAGCGGGGATGAGAATCCCCGCTTCGATCTTGGCTCTCAACTCCCACTGACTAAGCCCTCGCAGATTCTACGCGCCGTTGATATGTCCGTGATTTCCGGAATATCGCTGAAATGATCCGCACAACATCTTCTTTTTTACGTAAGTCCTTGGTTTTGAAATTGTAGACCTCATTCGTAGAACGTCGGTTGAGCCAAAGACGTGGATGCGGTCTACTCGTAATGCGTCCACATCATAATAATTTTGACAGTTTTCTTGTTTTCATCTACCTGATACACAAGCCGGTGCTTTATATTTATCCGACGAGTATATGCGCCGCTTAAATCTCCCTTGAGCTTTTCAAAAGTCGGTGGCGACACGAAAGGGTTTTCTCTCAATAGGTCGATGAGACTTCTCGCCTTCTTATCCAAGCCTGTTTCTTTGAGCTTAATTATATCGCTTTTCGCTCTCTTAGTGTAAACAATAGAATACATCACCACTGAACATCATTTTCTGGGATGCACTCGGATATAGGTGTATTCAGTCCTTCGATAATGGCATTTTTCACATCAGGCATGGATGATAAATACAGCGTTTCCATCAGTCCGTTATAGTCATCTTCACTGATTACAACGGCGTTACCATCCTTTGTGCTAATGTTGACAGGCTCGCCCCATTTTATGGTTTGTTCTAAGATTCTGAACATATCTTTTCTGAAACTTGTTGCATTTGTGTTCAGCACAACAGTCACCTCGTTTCTTAAATCAATTGTCGCTTACAAGTCCACTCATGTACATCATAGCGTACGCCGGCAGATTTGTCAATCACGTATTTCTTCCCATTCATCGTGCGTAACTATTTCGTCTACGTCTAACTTCTCGTTTCTGTTGCTGCTGTTCTTGTTCTTCCACGATTTCTCGTACCCTGACCGAGCTTATTATCTCGTCCGTGCGTTCCCCTCCCAAATGTTGCCGGATGCGATAATAATCACGCTCAACACCTCGCAACCGCTCATTTTCTGGCACCAACCTATTCACTCTGCCCGTCAA
>WRJK01000155.1 GCA_009782285.1 Clostridiales bacterium | reverse complement strand
TCGACTATCCAGTATTCGCGGACTCCTGCCTGCAAGTATTTGTTGAATTTCACCACTTTGTCCCTGCCCAATGTTGATAGTGAGAGCACCTCTATCACCATGTCCGGCACACCCTTGCAGTTCTTGCCCTTGACTTTAGCTTGATCGCAAACCACAAGAATATCGGGCTGAACCACAGTGTTGTCGCCGCTGGCAGCATCAAGCCGCACGTCGAGCGGCGCTATGAATACTTTGCAGGGTTTCCCTCTCAAGAAGCTGTGCAGTTGAGCATGCAGCTCCCCACATATTGTTTGATGAGCTGGCGTTGGCGCAGGGGACATCAGGTATATTGCTCCGTCTATCAGCTCGTACCTTTTTCCGTCATCCCAGCTTGCGTAATCCGAATATGTGTAGCGCTCGTCACTCTTTAGTTGTGGTTGCATTTTTTGTTCCCCCTAGATATTTTTTCAACGTGGCATCAATTTGCGTCCGGCAAGGTTAATTATATCAAAACTCGATGAGGATTACCATTGCAACTTTTCATTTTCATTGCATTTGCCCCATCAATCGTATATACTGATACTAAACTGGCGCACAGGAGTTTAACTGGGAGGTGCGGACGAAATGAAAAAGCTACTACCTATAGGCATAGACAGCTTCAGGGAAATACGGGAAACGGACAGGTACTACGTGGACAAGACGCTGGTTATCCGCGATTTCTTTGAATTCGGCGACAAAGTCGCCCTGATAACAAGGCCCAGGCGCTTCGGCAAGACGCTCAACATGACGACGGTAATGGAGTTCTTCGACGTCACAGCAGACAGCAAAGGCTTATTCGAGGGGCTTGCCATCATGGGCACGGAATATTCAGATCTGATCAATTCCCGCCCGGTGCTTTTCTTTTCCTTTAAAGACTGCAAGGCGAGAACCGCCGAGTCTCTGTTGTTTCAAATAGCTGATGTTGTCGCAACGGAGTACACGAAGTACAGCAAAGTGTTTGAAGGCCAAATTGACTTGTCGAACGATATTTTTTGCTCTTTTAGCTTAATACACAAGAAACTGAGGCACCGTGACATAAACGTAGACTTTCTGGCAATATCAATCAAGGAGCTAATGCGGGCAGTGTGCGAGCACTACAAAACAAAGCCTATAGTTTTGATTGACGAGTACGACCAGCCCATACTGAGCTCGGTGGAGCACGGATACCATGACGAACTCAAAGATTTCTTCTCAGGGTTTTACGGCGGTGCGCTGAAAGGCCAAGCCAGCCTCCACCAGGCGCTTCTGACGGGCATCCAGCGGGTTGCAAAAGAAAGCATCTTCTCCCAATTAAACAACGTTAAGGTGTACACTGTCTGCGACACGCGCTATTCGCAGCATTTCGGATTGACTAAAGGCGAAGCCGGCGAGCTCCTTTCCCATTTCGGGCTTGGGCTTGGCGATGCAGTGAAGATGAAGTACGATGGGTACATTTTCGGCAAAGAAGAGATGTACAACCCATGGTCGATACTGTACTATGCCGAGACTGGGGCGCTTGAGAACTACTGGGTAAACACGTCAACCAATTTCCTGATAAGGAAGTCCATCTCTGAAGCGGGCAGCATGTTCCGCGAGGGCTTCGACAAGCTGGTGGCAGAAGGGGCCTGGGAAATCGACACCGACCTTACGTGCTCGTTCATCGAGCTTGCAAACGACGACACTCTGTGGGGCCTTTTGATAAATTCCGGCTACTTGACAGTCGTCTCCAGGGAAGTGGGCTCAACCGCCATGACTGTGCGGATACCCAATGGGGAGGTCAGGTTCGAGTTCTTAAAAATCATAGCAGGCTGGTCGGGCGTCGGCAGCAAGCAGCTCGACAAAATGTTCCGGTTCCTGCTTGCGCGGGACTTGGAAGGTTTCATGAGAATATACCAGGAGATCGTGCTCACATGCACGAGCTTCGCAGGTGCCAAGGAAAACGCGTACCACATGCTGTTCCTCGGCATGTGCATTACGCTTACAGGTCTTTATAGAATCACAAGCAACATAGAGGCAGGCCACGGCAGGAGCGACATCAGGATGGAGTCCCTTTCTGCAGCTAGGCCGCATATTGTCATTGAATTCAAGCAGGGGGAAGACATTGACGGGCTCAAGGACGCAGCTCTTGCGCAGATAATGGAAAACAGGTACTATGCCGGGCTTTCTGGAGAGTGCCTTTGCATAGGTATAGCTCATGACAAGAAAAGGTGCGCCGCCGCGCACCAATTAATGCACTGTGGGGGCTGAGCCGTCAAATGCCATGCCAAAATCATTGAAAACAGAGGGATTTTTGCAAACGGTCAAAATGACCGTTTGCAAAAATTTGCACTGCCTCAACAGTGCCTAAACAGCCAACCCGGCCTTTTGTTTTCAGCCTGATGCTGCACCGTCCTGTGCGTCCAGTTCAATTCTTTGCTTACGAAGCACACAAGCGGCTGGCTCGAAGAAAGCAAGCGACATAATGGGCGCAACTCTTTCGCGTGGAAGCCAAGGCATTGAATTTTCATTGCATTTGCCCTCGCAATCGTATATACTGATACTGAACTAGCGCAGGAGGCTTGGCAAGGAGGTGCGGACGAAATGAAAAAACTATTGCCGATAGGCATAGACAGCTTCAGGGAAATACGGGAAACGGGCAGGTACTACGTGGACAAGACGCTGATAATCCGCGACTTTATTAAGCGCGGCGACAAAGCCGCACTTGTAATGCGGCCTAGGTGCTTCGGCAAGACGCTGAACATGACCACGATACAAGAGTTCTTCGACATAACTAAAGACAGCAAGGGCATCTTCGAGGGGCTCGCCATCATGGGCACGGAGTATTCGGATCAGATCAATTCCCGCCCGGTGCTTTTTTTCTCCTTTTCGGGCTGCAAGGCAGGCACTGCGGAAGAGCTGCTGCTTCATATTGCAGAGGCTGTTGCGGCCGAATATGCGAAATACCACCATGTTTTCAACGGCACAGTCGACAGGTCGAAAAGGTGCTACCGTTCGTTTTACCAGATATACGAAAAGCTTCTTGACCGTAGCGCGAGCAAGTTTTTTCTGCAAATATCCATTTCCGACCTTGAAAAGGCGGTGTGCGATTATTACAAAATAGATCCCATTGTCCTGATCGACGAGTACGACACGCCCATGCTGAGCGCTGCGGAGCACGGTTACCAAAATGAACTCTCGGCATTTTTCTCCGGGTTTTACGGAAGTGCGCTGAAAGGCCAAGACAGCCTCCACCAAGCGCTGCTCACGGGGATGCAGCGGATGGCAAAAGAGAGCATTTTCTCAGGTCTGAACAACATCATGGAATACACTGCAATAGACGAGCCGTATTCGCAGTATTTTGGCCTGACAGCAGGTGAAACAGGGGAACTCCTTTCCCAATACGGCATTGAACTTTGTGATGAAGTGAAACAAAAATACAACGGGCACCGGTTTGGCGGCACGGAGGCGTACAACCCTTGTTCTATACTGCATTACGCAGACACAGGGGAGCTTGGAAATTACTGGATCGGCACGCCCGGCAGTTTTCTGATTGGAAAACTTGTCAAAGAAGCAGACCGCCTGTTCAAAAAGGGTTTCGAAAAGCTGATTGCAGAAGGCGTGGCAGAAATCGGCGCCGACCTTAGATGCTCGTTTTTCGAGTTTGCGCACGCAGATACCCTGTGGGGGCTTCTTGTAAATGCCGGATACTTGACGGTCGTCTCCAGGGAAGTGGGCTCAACTGCCATGACTGTGAGGATACCGAGCGGGGAAACCAAGGCAGAATTCATGAAGGTCGTGGCGGATTACACAGGCGTTGAAAGCGTTGATTTGCAATCAATGCTTCAATGCTCGCTCAATTGGGACACGGAAGGCTTCGTGGACGTGTATCAAGAGATCGTGCAATCCTGCACCGGCTATTTTGACGAGCAGGAAAACGCGTACCGCATGCTGTTTTTGGGCATGTGCATATCGCTTTCAGATCTATATAAAATCACAAGCAACATGGAGGCAGGGCTCGGCAGGAGCGACATCAGGATGGAATCCCTGTCCCTCAAAAGGCCGCACATTGTCATCGAATTCAAGCAGGGGGAAGACATTGACGGGCTCAAGGAAGAAGCTCTGGCTCAGATAATGGAAAACAGGTACTTCGCGGGGCTTTCCGGGGAGTGCCTTTGTATAGGCATAGCACATGATAAAAAGCGGTGCGCAGCCGCGCGCCAATTAGTGCAGGCATAGATCAGGGGGGTACGGACGAAATGGAAAAACGATTGCCGATAGGCATAGACAGCTTCAGGGAAATACGGGAAACAGGCAGGTACTACGTGGACAAGACGCTGATAATCCGCGACTTTATTAAGCGCGGCGACAAAGCCGCACTTGTAATGAGGCCCAGGCGCTTCGGCAAGACGCTGAACATGACCACGATACAAGAGTT
>WRJK01000154.1 GCA_009782285.1 Clostridiales bacterium | reverse complement strand
AGATAGAGGGACTGCGGTAATAACTGCAAAAACTGTTAACAACCTGACGGCTACATGCACTGTAACGGTGCCAGACACAACGCCCCCGGTGATTACACTCATCGGCGGCACGTCGATAAGCGTCAACTTGGGAAGCGCCTTTGTCGAGCCGGGTTACAGTGCTTTCGACAACGCGGGCGGGGACGTGACGGACAGGGTTGTCGTCACAGGCACCGTGAATACAGCCGTTGCGGGGACTTACACGCTGACTTACACGGTGTCTGACAATGCAGGCAATGTGGGGAGTGCGACGCGGACAGTAATGGTCGTCGTGCCTTTGCCGGAAAGCGTTTCCGTTTCGCCAAACGAAACGGTGCTGGTTGCGAACACGACACGCCAGCTCACTGCGGCAGTTGCGCCGGCAAACGCAAGTAACGAAATCACATGGTCGAGCAGCAACACTGGGGTGGCAACCGTTTCGGCGGCAGGCCTTGTTACAGCGAAAGATGCAGGGACTGCGGTAATAACTGCAAAAACTGTTAACAACCTGACGGCTACATGCACTGTAACGGTGCCGGACACCACACCCCCGGTAATTACGCTAATCGGCGGCACGTCGATAAGCGTCAACTTGGGAAGCGCCTTTGTTGAACCGGGCTTCCGGGCTGTCGACAATACGGGCGGGGACGTGACAGACAGAGTCATGGTCACCGGCACCGTGAATACAGCCGTTGCGGGGACTTACACGCTTACTTACACGGTGTCTGACAACGCAGGCAACGTGGGGAGCGCGACGCGGACAGTTACAGTTGCGGCGCCTCGTGCCAACTTCAACTTCAGCAACAAAGGCAAGGCAGGCACCAGCTTCGACAACAGCTTTACTGCGGCCTTTGGTGGAAACGCGATTTTTACCATGTCAGGGCTGGGCAACAGTACGACAGCAACCCTTACCGTTAAAAACTCAGCAGGCGCCGAAATACTGAAGAACACTTTTACTTCCAATGGGTCAAAAGAAGTCAGGCTTGCGGCGGGGAGTTACACGGCAACGGTAAGAATTGACAGCGCCAACGGCAACGCTTCGGTGGGCCTTGATGTTGTTATAGTCAATGACGGCTTGCCTATGCCACGCACCGCGCCTTCTGTGACTCTGGTCGGGTCAAGCCAGATCGTACTGCACCTTGGCGGTTCGCCCTACGTGGAGCAAGGTGTCAGGGCTATGGACACGGTTGACGGCGAAATCGGCGGAACCGCTGAGCTTGAAAGTAACGTGGACACTTCGCAAGCAGGGAACTACACTGTTAAGTACACTGTAACAAACTCTGCCGGGCTATCCACAAGCATGACGCGCAGCATTCAAGTGATATCATCTGAAACCAGGCAAGCTCCTAGCAAAACGTACAACTTTTCGCCAAAGGGCAAGCAAGGCGAAAGCTTCACTTACGATTTTGACGTGGCTGTAGCGGGGAGCGTTTCGCAGGCGATTTCCGGGCTGAATAAAACCAATGTGACTGTTACGGTGACAGGCCCCGCAGGAAACGAACTGCATAAAGAATCCTTTGCAGCAAACGCAACTATAAGCTTCCAAGCTCCGGCAGGCAAATGCACTGTGAAGGCGGTAATTGATTCTGCCAACGGCAACTCCAGCTTCGGACTGAGCTTCCAGACACCGGGTGGCACTGAAACGTACTTCCCTCTGCCGGAAGTTACTAGATAAATTTCGCAATACTATATAACTGGGGGCTGCGCCAAAAGCTGGCGCAGCCCTTTTTTCATGTTTCAAGGCCATAAAAGGCTTATTTTATTGGCGTAAACACAGCAATGCAGCGATTTGCCTTGCCCGGCATGGAGTCCCATAGTATAATTAATAAAAAGTAGACCTATTTTATCTTTTTTAGAAAGTTGGAGGTGAAAAAACATGAGAAAACTAATGTCTTTGGCGCTTGTGCTAACCCTTGCGCTCTCTTTTGCGATGCCTGTTTCCGGCGCCGGCGCTTCAAGCGGCGAACCCGCAGGCGAACCCGGCCACTACACGCTCAGCAGCATCACCGATCTGTTTTGGGAAAACCTTAGCGGCGAGAGGATGCTTGACTACGACGCCTTTGTTTACCGGGGTTGGCGGACGTCTTCAGGCCACTGGCTTGACGCTGTGATGGTCGACCTGCACAGCAGGTTCGTGGCACTGGGCTTTTCTGACAGCGAGCGCACCACTGAAAACAACCATGGTGACAGCGTCTGGTTCCAGTACGACGGCACAACCAGTACATGGAACCCGCAGTACGTGTCGCTGAAAATCTCCCAATCAAAAGCGTCGGCAGAAGACCCTCGAGTTAAAACCATTGAATTCGTGGCGGACTGCATTGACCCGACCTCAATGTACTACCCCCCGCACATCACGGCAGAATGGCTGGTCGAAGCGTTAAACAAAGGCGAAGGCGACCCTGCCTACCTGAAAATGCAGCAAGTGAACCAGCGGGTGCACCTGCCTACCAATGCGCCTTTTTTCGCGCTGACGGATCCTGATAAAACTGCTGAGGAAAACATAGCAGCAGGAACAAGGTCTGCACAAGTCGTTTACGTGGGCGCCATCTCAGGTTCAGGCGCAAACATGACAAACTCTGAAGGCGTGCCTGCTGCTGACCTCGCAGGCAAAATAATCCTCAGCACCACCACCGCCACAAACGCGAGGACATACGCCACAAATGTTGGCGCCATAGCAGCCCTTGGCCGCGTCTCAGATGCAGCCAACTACCGCATGCCGGTGATAGACGGGGAAAGATGGTACACCAACTATGTGCCCTACGCAGGCGCAGGCAGCTATGCCGCGCCTGGCACCAGCGCCGTGCCTCTGCACTTCTCCCTTGACCAGTTCGCCGCGCTTACGTCGCTGCTTTCTGAAGGGGACGTTTTCCTTGAAATAGCCGCCCTCGGCACCTATGACACGAACCAGCCCATACGCTGCCTTGTTGCAGAAATCCAAGGTTCGGTGAAGCCCGAAGAAAGGATCCTTGTCCCTGCCCACATCAACGAACCCGGCGCATGCGACAACGCATCTGGGGTAGCCATGAGCCACGAGATAATCACCACCATGAAACGTATGATCGACAGTGGGGAGCTCGCGAGGCCCGAACGTACCATCACCTTCGTCTGGGGCGATGAAATTCAGATGATGCGGCGGTGGCTTGCCAAATACAGGGACGAATTCAGCACTATGAAGGGCATGATAAACCTTGACATGGTCGGCGAGGACCCATACCTCACCGGCGGGATTATGACAGTGGACAAGACGCCTGACCCCTCCATGGTGGCGCTGACTTACAACGCAACATCACGGCCATATGGCATAGAGCCCAAATTCATTTACCGGTACGGAAACCAGACCTACCCTGGGCAACCGCCTTTGGCAGGGCGCACAGACTACATCCGCACCCCCGATGTGTTCTCGGTCTGGACGTCGACCTACAATTCCCTTCCTTTCAACAACTATCCCGGCCTTTATCTTAACGACATGTATTCTCAGGCAGGGTTCCTAGTTGAAGAAAAAAGCCCGGATTTTGACCAGATCCTGTGCATTCACGAGGGCGGCTCCGACAACGACCCCTTTGTGGATGCGACTAGCACATACGGTGCCCCGATCCCGGCGCTGCTGACAAACCACTTCCCGGACTATGTTTACCATTCGATCTGCGACACCTTGGACAAGCTGAGCATACGCGAATTTCACGACGTGGGGACGACGTCCGCAGCTACCATATACCAGATGGCCAACGCCGGCGAATACGAAGCGGCAGACGCCATCGACTATGTCATGAAAGGGTGGAAGGACCGGATTGAATTTGAAATGGCAAATACTGGCGGCCATTACAACTGGCAGATGACAAGCCCAAACGCAAACCCTGCGGAATATGACGACACTTATAACAGGGAACTCAAAGCCATCGGCGACTGGAGCCGCTGGTACATCGAAGCCGTGCGGTCCGCAGGCAAATACATGGTAGGTTCAAATATTGGCATGCCGTATAAATTGAGCGGCGCCCTAAAAGACAAGGAAAACGAAGCCGTAAGGGCTATTCAGAAAGACACCGCCACCGCCCTTGACCATGTGGACGCCGTCTTTTTCAAAAATTCTCAAACTAGGCCGGTGCAGATAGCGTCAGCAAACCTGCCAAACCCGGTGCTAATCCCTGTCGGGACGTCTATTGGCCAGCTTTCGGCGCAGCTCCCAAAAGAAGTAATAGTCGAATACGTAGGCGGCGGGACCGGGACCGCAGGCATAATATGGGATTTTTCCAAGCAAACTTCTATGATGCCGTCATTTTCAAATACGAGGGCGGGCCTTTACCGGGCCGCCGGCGAACTTGTAAACCTTGAGGCAGGCGTAGTGAATTGGGCAGTGGTAAACGCCCTTGCTGAAGTTAGCGCAGTGAAGGCTGTCGTAGCAGGGGCCTA
>WRJK01000153.1 GCA_009782285.1 Clostridiales bacterium | reverse complement strand
CGCGAAATGCGCTATGTAAAAAGTATCGTTATCTAACCCTTACTAAGAAGCGCCCGGACTCGCCGTCGTCCGTATAAAACCGGAGGCTTTTCAGTCCCAGAAGTTTTGCGTGGTCCTCCAGCAGCTTTTTCTGGTTGACTATGCTGTTGGAGGGCCCCTGATTCTCGTCGTCCTTGCTGAGCCTCAGATAAGCGGCTGTATCGCCGTTTTTAGGCACAACAATAGGCTGCCTGTTCATAATGAACCCCTTTCAGGCAGCCAACCCGCTTGTAGTGGCTCCACTTTAGCATTTCCCGGCGCTGATTGCAAGTCATTTTTGAGCAGCCGCAGGATTTTTTCGTCCAGCGATTCCCTCGCTTTGAGGTCGAAGTGGATGCCCACAACATATGTGGTGGAACCGATCTTCCTGCGCAGTTTGAACGGTCCCGGTGTTGTCGTCGTATTTCTAAGATTATTCATATTTGACCGGCTCCTCCCTTTAGAATATAATGTTTGAAAAAAATGATTTAGTTTCCGTTTGATGTAATTGGTGTCAGCCAACACTTCCTTTCTGTGATGATTTTGGTATCATCTTACATATACGCATACCCCCTTCTATATATATGGAAATTACAGTGGTAATTTCGGAACCGCTATTTGTGAACAAATTATGAACGAGATAAAAATAGATACTGGTAGTGACGAAAAGCGCAGCGAGCGCCAGCGCCGCCGCAAGCTGATTGCGGGCTGGAAAGCCTCTGCCAAGTCGATCAGGGAGTCATCCGACGGCAGCAGGCGGATGCTGATGAAGGAGGCGAGGGCCGTTTCCCTGCGCATCATTGAGGACGCAGCCAGGACCGAGGCTGACTTCAGGGACGTCATAGCCATATGGGACGCGGCGGATGCCATTGAGCAGTGGCGGCTCGGTAAACATGAGTTCAACTTCACGGACGAGCTGCCGGACAACCCCGATTACCTCGATTACGAGGTCGGCACGGAACAGGCTGTGATACCGAAGCCCTTTGACCATGCATACTGGCGGCAGTTGCTTGGCGGCAATTTTCTCGACTATATCCACGACTGCCCCCATGAGCTGCAAGAAATGACATCCAGCAGCCCTGTCTACGACTTCATGATGGAGCTTGACGGCGACCATAAGGAGATACTATATTATTGGGCGATACGCTACTGGACGCCGCAGATGATAGCTGCCTACAGGGGGCAGACCGACCGCAACATCCGCAAGGTGTACAACAGGATGATTGACAACCTCCGGGAGAAGATGTATTTGAGGCTGTACCCAAGGTACAGGTGCAACCTCCCGCTGACGCTTGAGCAGCGCAATTTCTGCAATGATTATCTATGGCAGCTTGACGATGACAGGCAGGGCAAGGTTTTGAGGAAGGTTGAGGAATTGGAGCGGAGCTGGAGAGCAGAAAGGAAGCGTCGGCGAGAAGCACAGGAATAAAAAACGCCCGCGTAAATGACGGGCGTATTTGATGCTAAATAATATTTAAGTAGCAGCATCGTCGGCAGGGGTTTTGACATGGACAGGTTATTTCAGAATACGAATGCATATTGGGTGAAATACAGCGGGTACGAGTACAGGAGCGGCGATGACGGAAACCTGTACATATTACCTGCGTCTGGGGCAAAGCCGTCTGTATATGACCCGATGAAGGACGCCGGGGCGCTTGTCGTGGACGCCCTTAATGTGGGGCGGCTTGCCATGAAGCAGGGCGGCGGCGAAAAGGCGCTTCAAAAGGCGGTCCTTGGTTTTGTAACGAAATACGGCCTGCTTGGTTTTATGACAGCGCTGCCCACGACGGTTGAGTTTTTGAACTATGACGCCGTGTACCTCCCGAAAAACCATTTCATCAGGGATGAAACGGTGGCGACAAAGGATTACCTGTCGCTGTACTACCCATTCGGGAAGCCGGATATATACAAGGACAAGGAGAAGGTGCAGTGGAACGTCAGCAGCGATGAATACAAGGATATGTCGGTGCTTGCGGTCGCGCAGACGTTTTTTTCAGAGCCTATAGCCGTGGGCGCGAGCTTGATGCCGAACTATGCGGAGCGCTACGATTGGCTGACGGAGCAGTTCCGGGATTGGGGCTCCATGCTTGTGTCGGCGTTCCTGTTTTACGAGGACAAGGACAAGCTCGACGAGTTCACGCTTGATATATACAGGAAAGGCGTATCGGCTTTCGGTAGCAGGGCGCCGACGTACCACGTCGCAATGTATGACGACAGGCCGAAAATAGTGTGGGACTTCCACTCGCTGCTGCTGACCATACAGACAATGTTCGGCTTCGCGCTGACGGACGAGGCGAGGCCACTGCGCCTGTGCAAACACTGCAACCAGGCGTTTATCGCGGGGCATCCGGGCGCGGCTTTTTGCAGCGCGGAGTGTAAGAACAAATATAATGTGTATAAAAGCCGGGGAAAAAAGAAACAGGACGCCGATGACTGATCAGCACCCTGCCATAAGATTGTTGAGATATTCATAAACCTGATAACACAGTTATCGCTCCGGGCTCTTTGATTTCTTCTTTGCGGCGGGTATAGATGATTTCGCATTTTCAGCGCGTTCCCGTGATTTTTGCAGCTTTTCCATCATCTTTTTTTCAGGTTGCTGGTCTAAAGATACCTTTGGCAGCCTGCTTATCGCCTTTGAAAATATTTCCTTCAGTCCATCTACCACGCCATGTGCAGATTGGATCGTTGCAATCATAAGCATGTCAATATCTATCTCAGCAAAGCTTAAGCGGAATCCTGCATTTCTTGCAAGCTGCGATAAGAATAGCCGTTGCGTCCTGCCGTTGCCTTCCCTGAATGGATGTAAATAATTCGTCGAAACATACATGTCAACAAACTCGTCAATAAATACTTCTTTTGCCAACCCACACAAAGAATCAGCCTCACGAAGCCTTGTAAAAATGCGTTCTGCATGACCTTCAATTTCGTAATGGGGGCAGAAATTAGTGCCTTTCTTGGATATATTGACGGTGCGTACCTGACCTGACCAATCGTAAAGGTCATGAAACAGATGCTCATGAATCGCCCGGAAGTGTTCAAAATCGAACGAATCGCACTTTGGCGACCGATCCCAACTTGCAGCAGCTTCCTGTGTGATCGCAATTTCTGCTTGAAGCAGTTTTTCTTCATCATGAATGTCGAACTTGTTAATTAGCACTGTAGTCCCTTCGTAACAGTTCGCATTGATCGGATCAAGGCTGTACATCGCCATTCTCCGCCTCCATGAACCGCTTCCGCAGATTCTCTATGTACTGTTCGTGCGAAACCTCGCCAACTAGGACTTGCCTGCATTCGTGCAATACTTCCGCCGAAGGCTGCATCCCTTCCATTCGCAAAGATGCTTCTGCATTACGAATCGCTTCTTCAACTGATACACGCATTTTGATCGCCCCTCCATTTTGTGTAGATTCTAACAAGGTTTATGAAATTTTTCAAGATGTTGATAGCCAAAAAAATATAAACAGGACGCCGATTCAACGACGCCCTGCCAGTAATATAGTATGCTAATCGTAGACCAGTTCGGCGAGTATGACATCACGAGCTATCTCGCGGTCAGGTATTGTTGCCAGCCGTGCAGTCGCAGCTTCATCGGTTTCGCGGCAAATCGGGTACAAGCGTTCCGACAGAAGAAGGCGGCTGTATGTGATCGGTTTGTGTTCGCAAAGATAACTCTTTTGCATATGTCCATACATGCCCAACGGTTTTGTCAAGTCCCCCGGAGGTTCGCTAAGCCGTATGTCAGGCAGGAGGAAGCCTCTAACGGCAGTGTAAGTTATTCTCACAGGCTTAACCTGGCTGACAGGCTGTTCCTCGCCTGTGCTTCGATTATTGCTTTGCATAGCCTGTACACGCCTTTTGCGTAATTATCGTCCCACTCAGTAATCAACTCGCATTCCTCCGATGTTAGGTCGTCGCGCCACTCCTGCGTTTCTTCGTCGTTGGTTTCATCATTGAAGTATGAACTTATTTCTTCTAAACGCTCTTTACTGATCATCGTTTGGTCGCTCCTTTCCTGCGGGCAAGCCGCATGTCGTGACGGCGGCATGTTTTATGCCGTCATACCCGGCTGCCACGGAGCGAAAATGCCCGTGACAGCGCCGCATAAAACAATTTTGCACCACCTCCGTTGCTCACGAAATGGCGCAAAACCCTTACTACAAGCGGGTTGGCCGCATTCGTGATATTGAAGTAGAGACTACTTCTTTATCACTATACGTCAAATGTTATCCCATTGTGGCAACAGGACGGCGAGCTGTTAAGCTGGCTTCAAAGCCTCGGAAGATAGTATGTGTGGGGTGTTATGTTAAGAAAAAGGAGGACACTGCTTTGATAAACCCAATAAGTTACGCTGCTCTTTCCATAACGCCCCGCTTTCCATACCCTGCATCGCGGGCATCGAAGCGTCCATATTTTACTTCCACTGCGACAAGACGCTTTAAGTACCTAT
>WRJK01000152.1 GCA_009782285.1 Clostridiales bacterium | reverse complement strand
GCGATTTGAAAATGTCTCAGTATCACGATGAGGTTTGGGGTGTTCCCGTGCATGACGACCAGAAGCTCTTTGCCAAACTCAGCTTGGATTTGATGCAGGCAGGGCTTATGTGGCGCACGATTCTACACAAACAGGAGAATTTTGAGAAAGCGTTTGACGACTTCAGCATTGAGGCTGTCGCGGGATACGATGAAGCGAAATACGAGAAACTGATGCAAGATGCCGGAATTGTGCGAAACAAACTGAAAATCCGTGCCATTATCAATAATGCGGCGCGAGTGCTGGAAGTGCAAAAGGAGTTCGGCAGCTTTGACGCTTACTTGTGGGGCTTCACGAATGGCGAAACTGTCAGAAACGCTTGGCAAACCCTTGATGAAATCCCGGCATCGACGCCGCTTTCCGACATAATCAGCAAGGATTTGAAAAAACGCGGGTTCCGCTTTGTAGGCACGACAATCATATACGCTTTCCTGCAAGCTGTAGGAATAGTGAACGACCATCTGGTAAGCTGTTTTCGTTACGAGTGCGTAGCGATTGAAAAAGATTGAGCCGAGCCCCATCTTTTTGCGCGAGGTTGAAACAATGCGAGGATATGTTGAAAAGCCACGGTACAGAAGCCAACTTAGGCTGGTGCTTGGCAAAACTTACTACACGTTAAAAAGATATGCGCTTTGGGCATTCGCTGGCGACAAATTTGCATTCAAGGCAGAAAACGAATTGAAATACGAGTTCATTTCGCATCAAACCCCTCTGTTGCGAAATTTGAAAGATGTTGACATGCATATGCAGTTCAATAAAATAACAAATTTGACAATAGCAGTTGAAAAAATCAACTATGCCACTATTGCCCCCGGCGAAACGTTCTCGTTTTGGAAGATGATAGGAAAGCCATCCATCCGCAAGGGCTACCTGAAGGGGATGGTGCTTCAAAACGGCAAAATCACGTCGAGGACAGGTGGAGGGCTTTGCCAGTTGTCAAACCTGATATACTGGATGACTGTGCACACGCCGCTTACTGTTTTAGAAAGGCACCGCCATGGCTACGACGTCTTTCCTGATTCTGACAGGACGCAGCCGTTTGGAAGCGGGGCAACATGCTTTTACAACTATGGGGATTTGGTGATAAAAAACAACACCGGCTCCAGTTTCCAACTTGCGCTTAACCTGTCGGAAACGCACCTGCTTGGGAGTTGGAAATCTGACTCTCCCCCGGAGTGCAAATACGAAGTTTATGAGAAAGACCATATCATCCGGCACGAAACTTGGGGCGGCTATACTCGCCACAATCTTATCCACAGAAAAAAATGCGGCCTTGACGGGTGTTTCATCGAAGATGAATATGTAGTCGAAAACCATGCAATAATGATGTATGCGCCTTTGCTTGTTGACGCTGGGCTGATAAAAAAGGGGGCAAATGCTAAATGAAAACAAAATATGTGTATCCGGCTATATTTAAAGAAGACGAAAACGGTTACTTCGTGAATTTTCCAGACATTAAGCCTTGCTATACAGAAGGGGCAACTCTTGAGGAAGCGGCTGTTATGGCAAAGGATGTTCTTGAAGGCAGAATTGAAATAGCGTTGGAAGATGGTGAAGAGCTTCCAACTCCTTCTAGCATCGACTCTCTTTACGGTGGCAGAGTCATGTTGATCGTTGCAGATGTCGAGAGAATGAAAAGCCAAACTCGTTTTGTCAAAAAAACACTGTCAATACAGTTTTGGCTAAATGCGGCTGCGGAAAAAGCCCATATTAACTTTTCAAAAGTCCTTCAAGAAGCATTAAAGGAGCGTCTTGAGAATTCAGATGCGGTTGTGCGTTGATAGGGCATGGTTATCAAGGGCTGCGAGTCAAGACCTTCAGCCAGCTGACAAAGTTGCTCATTTGAATGGGTAGGGTCTCATGGAGATCAAGATTTAGGGAGTGAGCAATGCGAGGAAAACACGATAAAAGGAAATATACATGTACAGGAGCAAAGACCACGAAGAGTTTTGCCGGAAAGGGATGGCCGGCCTTTATGAAACCATTGGCAGCCTTAACTTGTTTATGCAATGCAGTGCGCCAAACAAAGACGCCTTTAAAATGCTGCATGCAGGGTACCTGATCAGGCATTGCATGCCCAGCGAGCTGGAAATTTGGAAAAGAGTTGCAGCCGAAGCGGCGTATGTAGATTATGTAATTGATTTCTACGATAAAATCTACGCAAAGCATGAAGAAGAGTTCTTTAGCCGCTGCATGTTTATTTGCGACGATGAAAACAAGCCGGTTGCATCTGCCTTCATATGGCACTCGTATGGCTTGGTAAACACAGTCGAATGGTTTCGCGTATTGCCCGAATATGAAGGCATGGGATTGGGACGGGCACTGCTCAGCGAAATTCTGAAAAACGCGCAGTTTCCCATGTATCTGCACACGCAGCCAACATCGGCAAGGGCAGTTAAGCTGTATTCAGATTTTGGGTTCAAGCTAATAACCGACCCAGTGGTTGGGTACCGAAAGAACGATTTGGCGGAATGTTTGCCGCATCTGAAAAGAATACTGCCGCAGGGCGATTACGAAAAACTGGAATTCACCAAAGCAAATGACGAATTGCTTATCGCGGCGTTGTCAAGCGAGATATCGGAATTTTAAGACGCTGGCGGAATGGGAGGTTCAATATGTCAAGCAACCGTACAAAAATAGTGATCGCTGTTTTCACCGTTGCCTTGCTGGTTGCCGTTGCAGGCCTGTCGGCCAGCTATGCCGCCGACCTTGCCGCTGGGAGCAAGGCAGATAGCCGGGCAGATGATTTTAAAGTCATCGGCTATTACTGCGGCGAATGGTTTGACGTCCCTGTAGAAAAGCTCCAAGCTGAAAAACTGACCCACGTCATATACGGGTTTTTGATACCTACTGCAGACGGCGGCTTTTTGCCGTTTCTGGAGCCTGGCGAGCTCAAGCAGCTTATCGGAAAATGCCACGGCGCAGGCACCTTGGTCTACGTCTCCGTGGGTGGGTATTCGGACAAGAGCGGCTCGCCGCTGGTAAGCGTGTTTGAAAAAATAGCTTCTGACGACAAATTGCTGGACAGTTTCATAGGCAACGTAATGGATACTGTGAACCAGTATGGCTTTGACGGTGTGGAAATCGACTGGGAATACCCGAGCTACGCTACGGGCAGCGACTATGAGAAGATGGTTTTAAGACTGGCTGATGCTTTGCACCCGCTGGGGAAAGGGCTGTCAACAGCACTGCCCGGCACAGGCAGCACGGACGGGCAAAACGTGTGGGAAGGGCTTGCGGCTGTCACCGAGAAGGCCTTAAGCTGCTTCGATATTATAAACCTGATGTGCTACGATTTGAAAAGCGACCCGAACCACAGCCCGGTCTGGTTTTCTGTCACTTCCATAAACTACATGAAAAACTTCAAAAACGTACCGGCAGATAAACTGATACTGGGGATGCCTTTGTACGCCCGGCCAAGTTGGGAGCAGTACAGGTTTTTGGTGGACATGGACAAGGGGAATGCATACCTGGACTACGTAGATACAAAGCCCCTCGGCTCAAGTTACAACGGGCTGAACACGCTCCGCGAGAAGACGATGATAGCCTTCAGGAAAGCGGGCGGAGTTATGCTCTTTGACGTCAACGAGGACACATACGACGAAACTTCTGCTGTTTCCATGATCTATGACACCGTAAGGGCTATGGACGTGTTGAGCGACAAGGAAATCAACGACTACATATGGGTGGTTGCGGACAACCATGCTGTTGCTTACACGGCAAAGGACGGGATGGGGACGCCGTTTATCGACGAAAACAGCAGGACTCTCGTGCCGGTGCGCAAATTGCTTGAGTCTATTGGCGCGTCCGTAAGCTACGAGACAGGCGAGAAAGGGCTCGTCACGTCGGTCAGCGCGGAGCGCTCAGGCATCCTTGTCACGATCAACATCGGCAGCAGCAGGTATTCGGTAAACGGTGAAAGCCGGGCAATGGACACGGTTGCCATCATAAAAGACGGTCGGACCTACCTGCCTGCACGTCCGGTTCTAGAAGCGTTTGGCTACGACGTTTCGTACAGCGAAGCGGGAAAAACAGTGTACGCAGTTTCAACCACCACAGGCCCTGAGCTTACGGCGCTTAACATCAACGGGGGCACCACTGGGGTGTTTCAGCGGAAACAGCTTCACTTCGCAGGCTTTGACGGCATCAGTGCCGAGGTTACCCTTCCTTTTGTCACGGAGCTGGAAAAGGGCGACTGCCCATACGTCTACTTTGGCTTCGACTGGGAAGGGGACAAGGGCAACGTCGAGGGCGGATTTCAGTATATCGAAGATCCGGCGCATCCCCTCTACAACAAGTGGACGGTGTTCATGAGGCAGGGGAGCGAGTGGAATTGGGGCAGCAACATTTCCATAGAGCAGGGGGAAACGCACCGTATAAGTTTTTACGCCGAATATGCACCTGCCGGATTTGTTGATCTGGTTATTGGGCTCGATGGCAAGGAGGCAATACGGAAAAAGTCGGCGGTGGGCGATTTTGAAAACGCCTCGGTAAAGACTGTGATTTCTATGGCGATGAC
>WRJK01000151.1 GCA_009782285.1 Clostridiales bacterium | reverse complement strand
CGTCTTGACGCTGCCAAGGTCTATGTCTACGAATGCTTCGCCTTTTCCGATTGAGCCGCTGCCTTGGGACCACTTGGCGTGCCAGAACGTGTTTTCGTTGCCGTCGAAAAGGCATCTTGCCGTGTATTTGTCTGGAGACGAGGTTTCCCAGCTGTTGACGCGCACACGGGATATCGGCACGCCGCCAGGCGGCAGTTTAGGCAGCCAGCTGGTTTCAGCCGGGCTGGCAGGCTGGTTCACCGTGAAAAACTGAGGGTTGGTCTGCCCGGACGCCGGGGTAGTGTTGCCGCCTGCCGCGAAGGAAACAGCGGTGCCGTTTGAGACCAGTGCCCAGTAGGTATTTCTGTTGAGGGCAGACCCATAATTCGAAAGCTCGTATCTATTTAAAGATTTCCACGCCCCGGTGTTGATCATACGGGCGTACGCATTTTTCACCTCGGCGCTGCGTTTGTTCGGGCCGCTGTCCCAAAAGTCCTCCTGGAAAGCCAACACATACCGGAATGTGCGGTTTGAAACAGGATAGCTGATAACGGCCGTTATTTCCCATGGGCCGTTCCCCTCGCGGACCCATTGCTCATAATAGGATTTTCCGCCCTCCCTCCGAAGCTGGATCCGCATGGTGTACCATGTGCCGACCTTCCAATTGTAGCTGGTGATGACTTTTTTGCCTTCGCCCTCGCCGCCAAAGTCAGCGCCGTTGTTGTCTTTTGCATACTCGACGGTCGGTTTGGTTGTGTTGTTGTTCAGGTTCCAAAGGGACATGATAATAACGTGCTGCCCGTTCCCAAGGGTTTGAAAACCGGCGTAGCCATCATCGAATTGGGAGACCGCCCAATAGGTGCTCACGCTGTCGGTCGTACAGCGCCAGTCGACTGACAACACATCAGCAGTGCCCCCAATGTTCCAATCGACATACACTGCGGGCGCGCTATAGGAAAAAGCGGGGACTGCGGGGAAAGAGACAAGCAATGCCAAGACAAGGACGATAGAAATAATAATTTTTTTCATGGTAATAATCCACCTTTCTGCGAAAAGCGCCGGAGGTTTCATGAAACCAAGGGACGGTGGCTTTCGCTCTAATACTGTTATTATTATACCATATATTGCTTATTTGGGAAAGCACATCTGAAGCCGCGAAGCCACAAAAAAACCCGCCTTTTGGCTAGGCGAGCCTTTTGTGAAATATATTTAAAGAGATGAAAGGCATTTTCCTGTGTGGCTGATGTAACTCCTTGAAATAACGACGCGTTGCCTGCGCATCATTATTTCAAGGCGTTAATCAAACCAAGGAGGTAAACTAATAATGCATTCTCTTGTACTCTATTGATCGGCCCTCTGTTCCCCGAGGACCACGGTGAGCTCAACAAGCTCGTTGCTCCGGACTACAGTCAACTTTACAGTATCCCCGACCTGGTACTTTTGCAGGGCGTCCGTGAGGTCGGAAGGTTTTTCTATGCGGGTCTCTTCGATGTAGTACAGCATGTCCCATTTCTGAAAGCCAGCTTTTTTTGCGCCTTCTGAAATCACGCTGTCAATGTACACGCCAAGCTGCCGTACCCCGTATTCGATGGCGTCTTGCACTGTGGAAAGATCAAGCATCACGATGCCTATCTGAGGCCTGCCCTTGACGTAGCCGCTTTCCATAAGTTGGGCGGCCACAGTCTTAGCTGTGTTTATCGGTATCGCAAACCCAAGGCCTTCAACGCCCGAGCCTTCGGACTTCGCCACGACGAGGCCTATCATCTCGCCGTACTGGTTGAACAGCCCGCCGCCGGAGTTTCCGGGGTTTATTGAAGCGTCCGTCTGAAGGAGCGTCATCGTCTTATTCTCTATGGTGAGCTCCCTGTCGAGGGAACTGATGATGCCTGCCGTTACCGTCCCTCCAAGCTGGCCCAAGGGGTTTCCTATAGCTACCGCGAGCTCCCCTATCTCGATATTGCTGCTGTCGCCGAAAACAGCGGGGGTAAGGCCGTCTGCTTCAACCTTTATCACGGCTACGTCTGTCTGCGTGTCCGTGCCGATGACCTTGGCCTCGTAGGACGTGCCGTCTTTGAGGGTGACCGTTATCTTCCCTGAGCCCCTGATAACATGGTTGTTCGTCATGATGTAGCCGTCGCTTGAGACGATTACTCCGCTGCCTGCGCCCTGTGTGACGTATTGCCTCATCCACATGTCGTTTGTGACTCTTTCGGTGGTAATTTCCACCACGGCGCCAGCGGCGAGGTCGACAACCTGCTGAACGCTGAGCTTTTCCCCGGGCCTTTGCAGTAGCCCCGCAGCCTGCGGAGTGGCCTCGGCAACCGGCCGTTCAAGCTGCCACGAGGTGAAAGAATCCCCTCCTAATGCCTTAGACGTAATAAATGCGCCTCCGGTTCCAAAGATTCCAGAAATAATTACACAAATTGTAATCAAACCCGCAATTCCCTTTTTTGTCATCCTGATTTGCTTGTCGGTTTGCTTGCTTGCTGTCGAAACTGCTGCCGGGTTGGCAGGCTGCACATATTGCGGGCCGCTTGCCGCGCTTTCGATGCGTTCGTTGAAAAAATCACTTCTGAAGTCATTTTCATATTCTCTCATTTCATGTTCCTCTCTTTCGTGTTTGTCTTGCCTATTTATAATTATATCAAAAAATGTGAAGATTTTGTGTGGAAAATATGTTGTTTTGTGGTAAAATAGGCTATGTAAACGGAGGGTTTTATAATGAGTGAAGATCTTGAGAAAATTGAAAGTTGGATTTCAAACGACAAGCTTGACAGTTGTTTGCGTGCGGAGCTTGAGCAGCTCGCGGACAATGCGGGGAGCGGCGACGCGGCGACGCGGGAAGCAGCATTTGAGGAAATAAACGACCGTTTTTACAAGGAACTTGAGTTTGGCACAGGCGGGCTCAGGGGCGTGCTTGGGGCGGGCACGAACAGGATGAACGTCCATACCGTGAGGCAGGCGACCTTGGGGGTTGCGAAGTACGTAAACAGCCATTTTGACAGGCCCTCTGCGGCTATTAGCTACGACAGCAGGATCAATTCTGAGCTTTTTGCGAAAACGGCAGCTGACGTGTTTCTCGCTTGCGGCATAGACGTCTACATATACGACGCGCTGATGCCCGCGCCTGCCCTTTCTTTTGCGACGAGGTTCCACAAGTGCGCAGTCGGCATTATGATAACCGCAAGCCACAACCCATGCAAATACAATGGCTACAAGGTGTATAACGAGGAAGGCTGCCAAGTGACCGCCTCTGCTGCCGGGGAAATGCTGAAAAACATCATGGAAACTGACATTTTTGCAAAGATCGGAGGGGCTGCCGCGAAACTGACAATCATGGGGGACGAGACAAAAAACGCTTATTACGAAGCTGTTATTTCAGAGAAGATGGTTTGGGGCAGCGAAGAGGAAATGCGGGAAGCCCTTGGCGCTTTGTCCGTGGTGTACACGCCGCTCAACGGGGCGGGAAACATCCCTGTAAGGGAAGTCCTAAAAAGGATCGGCGTCGGGAATGTCCGCGTGGTTGCAGAACAAGAGCTCCCAGACGGGAATTTCCCCACATGCCCCTATCCGAACCCAGAGAAGAGGGAAGCCTTGCAAAAGGGGCTTGAACTCTTTGAGGAGGTTGCACCGGATTTGCTGCTTGCAACAGACCCAGACAGCGACAGGGTGGGCGTTGCAGTGGGCGATTCGGGAAGCGCGGCATTGCTGACTGGGAACGAAGTGGGCATACTGCTTTTGGATTTCATCTGCGGCGCGCGCGCGGCTTATGGGGCGATGCCTGAAAACCCCGTTGCAGTGAGGACAATCGTGAGCAGCAAAATGCCCGATTTGATTGCAGAGGACTATGGCGTCGCCATAAAAACCACGTTGACCGGCTTCAAATACATCGGCGAATACATAGCAGAGCTTGAGCGCGCCGGGCGTGAAAAGAGCTACATCTTCGGGTTCGAAGAAAGCTACGGCTACCTGTCAGGCACCTATGTCAGGGACAAGGACGCGGTGAACGCAGCGATGCTCATATGCCAGATGGCGGCCTGCTACAAAAGGCAGGGGAAGACCTTGGCGGGCAGGCTGGGCGAATTATACGAAAAGTACGGGTATTTCATAAACAACCTGCTTGAATTCACCTTTGAGGGCGAAAAAGGGATGCATGAGATGAACGGAATCATGGCCATGCTTAGAAAAAAGCCACCTCGGGAAATTGCAGGGAAAAAGCTTGCGCAGATGGTGGACTACAAAACGCAGCGTGATTTGCCACAGGCGGACGTGCTGGAATTCATTTTGGAAAACGGGTCCTGCTTTATCGTGCGGCCATCGGGGACGGAGCCGAAGCTCAAGATATACCTGTCATGCAAGGGGGCCACGCGGCAGCTTGCGGAGGCCGAGGTTGAATCCCTTGAAAAGGAAATCAGGTCTATGATATAATATAATGGTTTGGAAAGCGAGGCGGCGATGACAAGGTTGGGAATAATTTTCGGCGGGCGCTCGGGTTAACATGCGGTTTCGCTGATGTCTGCAGCGTCGGTGATAGGCGCCATTGACCACGATAAATACGAAATCATCTGTATCGGCATAACGAGGCGAGGCGAATGGAGGCTCTTTGAGGGGCCGGCAAGCGCCGTCGAGAACGGCGAATGGGAAGAGGCTTCGCGGGCTTTTAACGTGGGCGGCTTAAAA
>WRJK01000150.1 GCA_009782285.1 Clostridiales bacterium | reverse complement strand
AATGGGGGTAAATCCGCGATCTGCCCCGCAGATGAAAAAAGATTTCGCCAATATGCTGAACAACCCACAAAAGACGGCTCCTTCGCTGTTCATAAACCTTGAAGAAGTGGAGCTGGACGGCAGATTGCTACTCTATGCCTATGTTTCAGTGAGTTCGCAGATTCAATCCTGTTCAGGAAGAATATACGACCGCAACGTAGACGGTGACTTCGACATAACAAACTCTGCTGATCTTGTGGCGCAGCTTGCCATACGCAAGTCCTCAGCATACACTGAGCGTGAGATTTTCCCATATGTTACAGAAAACGAGCTCCGCTTCGACCTTATTGAAAGGGCGAAAAAAATGGCAACCAGCCTTGATGCCGACCATCCTTGGAAAGGTTTGACGCCAATTGAGCTGCTCCGCAGTTCGGGGCTTTACGAGGACGACTGGCGGTCGGGAAAGAAGGGGTTCAATCTTGCCGCTATCCTGCTGTTTGGACGTGACGACGTGATCCGTTCCTGTGCGCCCGGCTACATGACGGATGCGTTGCTGCGGAAAGAGAACGTTGATCGCTATGATGACAGGCTTATGGTTGGAACAAATCTGATCGAAGCATATGACAAGCTTATTGATTTTATCACACGGCACACTCTGGACAGGTTTTTCCTCATAAACGACCAGCGTGTGAGCGTCCGTTCGTGGATTGCCCGGGAGGTGGTGAGCAACATCCTTGTTCACCGCGAATACTCAAAAGGCTTCATGGCGAAAGTCATTATCGGAAAAGACAAGCTCTATGCCGAAAACTGGAACCGATCAAACCGCCACGGGCGCATTGATCCAGACAATTTCACGCCGGAGGCAAAAAACCCTCTCCTTGCATGGTTCTTCGTGAATATCGGACGTGCGGATTGGATGGGTTCTGGCATTCGTAACCTCTACAAGTATTCGAAGATATATACGGGCAGTGAGCCTTCGCTAATTGAGGGTGATGTTTTCAAAACCATAATTCCGCTGAAAGCAGAAGGGAAAAACACTGCGGACTTGCGTACTGACGCTACGCAAGCCAGTACGCAAGCCGAACGAATTTCGTCATTATTGGAATATTGCGCCGTGCCACGAACCCGAGAAGAAATACAACAGCGCTACGGCATTGCGACAAGGGAATACTTTCGCAAGAAAATATTGAAGCCGCTTTTGGAATCTGAACGATTAATGATGACAATACCTGACAAGCCAAACAGCTGCAATCAAAAATATGTCAAAGTGTAGCCTCTTTCATTCCAATAGCCAAAACAGCACAGGGGTATGGGAGCTGAATTCCCAGCCCACTTCAGTTTCTGCCCCGATTTCGGCAAGAGCTGTATCCCTTATATAGTCCCCCCGGGCAATAGCAGTCAAACCGGCTGCGCTCGCCCTTTTTCGTAGCGTTGCCGCTTCGTCTCCGTGCCCGTACTGCTCTAGTATTTCAGCCAGTTCGTCAATGTCGTAGTATACGTCTTTGTTGCCATTTCCTGCGACGTACATGAAAGATTTAGACGGGTAGAACGCTTCGCCGTTCAATTCAAAAGTGTGCTTATGGTGCAGCACTGTGAACTCGCCGCCAAGGGGGTTTTCTACCGGGACCATGGAAATGTTGTAAAGCCCGTTTGCGGCTACGTCTTCAACTGTGGTCCTGCGCGCTTCTAGCGCCTGCTTAAGTTGCAGCCTTTCGCCGCCGTCAAAAGTGACATAGAGGTCTTTTGCATGCTCTGCATTCAGGTAATACCTGCATTCGTCGTAATCGTAATCGTAAATTAGAGTCTTTTTGCCTTCGGCCCTGTTAAGGTTTTTCATGCCTTCAATCGCAATGCCGTCAAAGGAATTGAGGGGGTTCAAGTACCGGGCGACGGCCTCAAACCCTTCCCGCAAGTCAATAGCCTTCGCAGGGTCCAATGTCCGCCCCGAATGCAGCAGGGCAGACTCGAGCCCATTTCCGTTTGTTCGGACAAGCACTTTATTTGCGCCGACGACGTCGTACCTGCGCACTGTGAAGCCAGGCCCGCTCAACTGATAGGGGAATGTGTCAAAGTCGTCAAGCCCAAGGGCCTTTCCCTTGCGGGCCAGCGCAAAGACGTCAGACAGCTTCATTTGATTTTCATAAGAGCCGTCCGGCCAAATAAGCTGCGGGTTTTCTTGAAAATGCGTGGCGGCGCGTTTCAAATCGGCAATTGTCGTTTCAGTTGTTTTTTTCAGCCTGTATATGCTCCATATTCCGGCGCCGCTGAATTCAACCAGCCAAAGCTTGCCATCCATCCGGTACAGCCCGGACTTTTGCCCGCTCTCGGAATTGGTGACGGCAACTAGGAAACGCTCTTTGAAAAGAGCTAGATTTGGCAGCCAATCAGAGAACAAGCCGTCTGCCACCTTTGAAAACTCGTCAACTCCAACAGGTGTGTTGCAGTATTCAACGGAACATGTCAGCACATCCCCACTTTCAAAGTCGGCTCTGATGAAGGCGCTTTCGTCAAACCCATAAACATAGGGAGTCCCACCAAAAGCCACGTACGAACTGAGGGGGTTCGTGTAAATGTTTTCGTCGAACACATAGCATCCGAGCACGTCGCCGTCAGCATATTTTGGCGCGGGCACTGAACATAGCAGCCCTGTGGCAACGATCGCAAGACAGAGGGCAGATGCAAAGACAACCGCCCTTTTGCCAAAGGGGCCTTCGCGCCTTCGCGCAGCGTAAAGGATCAGCCAAGAAGCCACGCAGGGCAGCAGGGCAACAAAAATGTCAACAGGCGCAGGAGCCAACCCTGGCAAGGCGTCAAAAAACCAGCCTGTGCCAAAGCGGTAAAGATTTCCATTCATCATAGCTGCTTCGCCGGCATACATAAGGGACACGGCGCATAAGGAAACCGCCGCCGGCGCCAAAAGGCCCAGCCACCGCCCCTTGTCAAGCAAAAAGCTCCCGGCGTAAACGCCAATGGACGTGCCAAGCACTATAAAAAACAGGCATGTGAGCGCAGAGGCTAGCGGCGTCTGAATTGCCAAAGGCCCCCGAAAAAATGCCGTCATGTTAGCGAATACGCACATTGCGACAAGCAGCCCAGTTGACGCAGCCCGCAGGAAGATGGCTTTTGAGCTGGGCTTGCCGTTGCCTAAAAGCATCCGGGCGGCGCCGTACAAAAGCCCGCACACCATAGTAATCAGAGCCAGTGAGATCAGGTAGTAGTGGATCTTGTATGTGCCGTCCTCAAGGACATAAAAAAACCTGTCCTGAAACGCATATGTGAGGGACGACTGATCAAGCATGACAGGCGATATGGCGCACTGGGCGGCCTGCCACATGTCCATCGTGGCCGCTTGGCTTCCGGCCCCTGCCGCAGGCTGCGGCGCCAGAATAAGAGTCAACCCGTCCACATGAATTTTAATTTTTTCAAAAAAACGCTCAACAGCAAAGAAGACGCCAAAAGCAAAAGCAAGCCCTGCCGGGAACGCGAGCCGCTTCAGTTTCAGAAACAAAGGCAGAAGAGCGGCAAACAGCAGAAGCGAAGCACAGACGGCGGCATAAGGCACCACGTATTTCGCGTATTGTCCAGGCTCAATTGCACCATTTGCAAAATTGAGGAATGCTATGCGGATACCGTTTGCCACAGGGTATGCGGAAAGCGCCGCAAGAACTGCAAGTGAAATTATGTAATAACGTTTGTTTTTTTCAGTATTCATATCTTCATCCCCCAATCTGCGGATTTGTCACCAACACCAAAGCAACTGCAAAAACGAAAATAGACGACGCAACAACGCCGAAAAGCGTCAGTTTCCTGTAGTTTAGCGCATTTACAATCCGCACCTTGACGCGCCCCTGCCCAAAAGCTGAGGATACGAGGACCCGCTTGTCTTCAGCAAACCGCAGCAATGCGCTAGCATAAGTTTTTCGCTCTTCCGTGCTGTATTTTTTGACCACTGACTCGTCGCAGGAGAGCTCCATGTCTGTAAAAAACGATTTGAGCATGATCCAAGCAAAGGGGTTGAACCAATGCAGGCAGGCTGCGGCGATGCCAAGAAGGCGCCAAAGGTTGTCGTGCCGCTTCATGTGAATCTTTTCGTGGGCCAGGATCATTTGGCCTTCCGCAGTGCCAAGGCCGAGGGAATCCGGCAAGATGATCTTCGGGTGCAGCAAGCCTGACAATACCGGGGAGAGCAGCATTTCTGAACGGTAAATGTTTCCTTCGACGCGAACCGCTTTCTTAAGTTCGCTTTTTGTCAGCATATAAAGAATCGCAGCTGCCAAGAGAATGGCTGCGGCAGTTGTCGCCCAAACTGCGGAAGCTGCCGTGAAGATTTGCCGAAGGGTCTCCGTCTTGTATTCAATCGGGACATATTGCTCGGCTGCTCCGATAGAGTTCATCGCCGACATGCGGAATGGCTCTGCAAGGGGCATGCTGCTTGGCTCCACTGTAATGAGCCGTTTCACCAAATTGCCTGTGAAGTTGAACAAGCTCCATCCTGTGGACAATGAAAACGGCACGAGGAGCCTGAAGAACGCAAGTGACCACAATGGGTAGACAACCCGCCTCGGCAGCCTCCGCACCTGCCTTACAAGGAGCAGCGCGGCTATTACAAAGCATGACGCGACGCTCATGTTCAAGATGAAATAAAAAACAGTGCCAAGCATAGCCGACTACCCTTTCCTCCCGTGATTGTCAATCAAG
>WRJK01000149.1 GCA_009782285.1 Clostridiales bacterium | reverse complement strand
AACCCCTCTCAACTCCATGGTTGCAGGGGTTTGCGTTTTTGGTGGACGATAGGGGGATCGAACCCCTGACCTCCGCATTGCGAACGCGGCGCGCTCCCAGCTGCGCCAATCGCCCAAATCTTCCATTACTTATTTTAGAGCAATTCTATCTGCTTGTCAATACGGCAATGCCCGATTTCCCGTACATTTCAAAAGTTTTGTCCCCGATGTAGTCGACCCTGCCGCTTATCACGAAATCCACTATGTCGGCCCCCGGAAAGGAAATCCTCCTGTTCTCGTTCTGGTCGTTGATCGAAACATGGACGCAGCACGAGTCCCCTACCCTTTTAAAGGAAAAATGCCCGCCTTCCGCATCCCCCGGGACGTACTCCATTCTGTTGATGCCCTTGATGCTCTTCCGGAAATTGATCAGCCTCCTGAAATACATCGATATTTCGCCGTTTTTCCTGTCCGGGCAGAAGCACTGCCTGTTCATCGGGTCCTTGTCGCCCTGCATCCCTATTTCATCGCCGTAGTATATGCAAGGTATACCCGGCATCAGTGCCCATATCAACAGCGCCGAGTACAATTTCTGCCTTGCTTCTTCGTAGGTCCAGCTCGACTCCATAAACACGGTCAAAATCCTTTTGGTGTCGTGGGTCCCGAGTATGTTCATGAGCGAATTGAAGGTGTGTGCAGGGTAGTTCTCGCGCAGGCCCTCAACAGTGTCCGAAAACCACTTTGCGTTGTGGTCGTACCCCAGGTACTTGATGATAGCGTCCTTCAGCGGGTAGTTCATCACGCTGTCCAGCTGCTTGCCTTGGAAATACCTCCGCCTTTCACCGTATGCCTCTTTGTTTGAAGCGTCTTCCCACACCTCGCCTATTATAATCGCATCATTCTTCTCCTCTTTAACGGCAACCCTGAGCTCGTCGAGGAAAACATCGGGAAGCTCGTCCACCACGTCAAGCCGCACACCGCTTGCGCCCATGCGTAGCCAGTGCCTTATGACGGAATCCTTGCTGCGTATGATGAAATCAAGATAGGAGCCAACCTTCTCGTTAACGGCAGGCAGCGTGTCTATGCCCCACCAGCTCTCGTACACCTCCGGGAAAAATATGAAACTGTACCAGTTGAAATACGGCGAATCCTCGCCTTGGCAAGCCCCCACGCTTGTATAGTTGGCATATTTGTTGAAATAAAGGCTGTCAGCTCCGGTATGGTTGAAAACACCGTCGAAAACCACCCTGATCCCCCGTTTCATGGTTTCGCTGCAGAGCTCCGAAAAGTCTTTTTCTGTACCCAGCATAGGGTCGATCTTGTGGTAGTCCCCAGTGTCGTACCTATGGTTCGAAAAAGCCTCGAACACCGGGTTGAGGTAAATGACGGTTACGCCCAGCTCTTCAAGGTAATCAAGCTTGTCAAGGATGCCCGCAAGGTTGCCGCCGAAGAAATCGTTGTTCAGCGTTACCCCGTTTTCGTCAGGGGTGCTGACCGGGGGCTCCCCCCATCGCTCGTGAACCTTGTGGTTTTTGATCTGAAAAGGCGCAGAATACCTGTCGCTCTTGGCAAAACGGTCTGGGAATATCTGATACATCACACCAGAAGACAGCCACTCAGGCCTGTCTTCCTCATGCTCAAACACAGTCAGCTGGCAGCTTTCCGTCCTTTCGTCCCTGTCCCATTCGTACAGCGCCTGAAAGTAATAGAAATACAGTCCAGCAGATGCACAGCGCCACTCAAACGCAAACACGCTGCCATCCCTGGCGCCGACCACCGTCTCCGGCTCGCAGCCCTCCCTTGCTATGACAAGATCCACCCCTAGGCAGTTTTCTTCCTGCACGCTGACGCTGAAAGACACTGTAGCGCCTTCTTCCACTGCGCCGTAGGGCGATTTGTTCTTTATGTCCTTGGAATTATAGTAAATCATTAAACGGTTTTATCCCCCAAATATTGTCCGCATACTCCTTGACTGCCCTGTCCGCAGAAAAAAGCCCGGCCTTAGCGATATTGACGATGGACATCCGGTTCCAGCGCTTCTTGTCCCTGTACGCCTCCTGGATTTCTTTCTGTGCCCGCTTGTAGTCCTCAAAGTCAGCCAGCACGAAATACGGATCCGCTATGCCGTTGTACCCGGTTGTAAGGGAATTTGCGATGTCCCCGAAGGAAACACCGTTGATTCCAGAGGTAAGCCTGTTGAAAATCCTTTCAAGGGAAGGGCTGTTGTGGCAGAGCGACCAAGGGTTGTACGCCCCTGACTGCCTCAGGGCCTCGACCTCGGAAACGTCATGGCCAAAAATGAATATGTTGTCGTCGCCCACAACCTGGTGAATCTCGACATTCGCCCCATCCTCCGTGCCGACGGTCACCGCCCCGTTGATCATCAGCTTCATGTTCCCGGTCCCAGACGCCTCCTTGCCGGCCAGCGAAATCTGCTCTGAAACCTCAGCAGCAGGCATTACCAGCTCCGAAAGGCTTACCGAGTAGTTTTCCAGGAACACAACTTTGATCGCGTCCCTTGCCGTCGGGTATTTTTCTATTTCCTCGGAAAGGTTGCACGCAAGGCGTATTATCTGCTTGGCCATGCTGTAGCCTGCCGCCGCTTTTGCGCCGAAGATGAACGTCCGCGGCTCAATGTCAGCGTTGCGGTTTTCCCTGATCGTGTTGAACAGGTCAATAATATGGAGCAGGTTCAGCGTCTGCCGCTTGTATTCGTGCAGCCTCTTCACCTGAACGTCGAATATCGAATCCGGGTTTACTACAATATTGTTGTGGTCCTTAATGTATTTTGCCAGCCTTTCCTTGTTGTGCCTCTTGATTTCCGCGACCCGCCGCAATATCTCGTCGTTGTCTGCATAATTCATGAAGACTTCCAGCTCACGGGCGTCCTTCTTGAAACCGCTGCCGCACAGGGTTTCGATCAGCGCGGACAGTTTCGGGTTCGCTTGGCACAGCCACCTCCTGTAAGCTATCCCGTTGGTGACGTTGGTGAATTTGTCAGGCGTGATGGTATTGAAGCCGCTGAACAGCTTGTCCTTTATGATTTCGCTGTGCAGGGACGAAACGCCGTTCACCTTGTGGGAAGCCAGAACGCACAGGTTCGCCATCCTTATTTTGCTGTCGAGTATGACCGACATTTCCTTCCTCAAAAAATCCTGGTCCGCAACCCGGTGCGACAGCTCGTCGTTGAACCGCCTGTTTATTTCAGCTATGATGGAATGCACCCTCGGAAGCAGCTCAGCAAAGAGGTTCTCCGGCCACTGCTCAAGCGCTTCCGGCATGACGGTGTGGTTGGTGTACGACACAGTCTGGCACACAATGTCCCAAGCTTCTTCCCATGGGTAGTTGTACGTGTCCATGAGTATCCTCATCAGCTCAGGGATGGCCATGGTTGGATGCGTGTCGTTTATGTGAATCGCCACCTTGTTGTGCAGGTTGTCAAGGTTTCCGTACCTTTCGAAATGCTCCCGGGTCAGGCCCTGCATTGACGCTGAAATGAAGAAGTACTGCTGCATAAGCCGCAGCTGCTTCCCTTCCCTATGCGCGTCTTCAGGATACAGGATTTTTGATATAACCTCTGCCCGGTGCTTTTCCTCCATCGATTTCAAGTACTGCCCCTCAGCGAACAGCTTCATGTCAATGCTTATCGGGGACTGGGACTGCCAAAGCCTGAGGGAGTTCACCACGTCGCTGTCGTAACCTGAAACCAGCATGTCAGACGGGACTGCAAGAACCGTAGAGTAGTCCTTGTGGATGATCTTCATGTTGCCGTTTGCGTCCCATTCCTCCTCCAGCTTGCCGCCAAAGTGGACTTCCTCGGTCTCGTCGTCTTTGCCGATCAGCCAGTAAAGCCCGTTCTTCATCCAATCATCAGGTTCTTCAACCTGCATGAAGTTCTCTATCTTTTGCTTGAATATCCCGTATTCGTAGCATATTGACGAACCGTTTCCGACCATGTTCTGGCTTGCGATGGCGTCTAGGTAGCAGGAAGCGAGGCGCCCAAGGCCCCCGTTCCCAAGCCCGGCGTCCGGATCCATCTCAAACAGTTCATCGGGTTTCTGGCCGTGGGAAAGCACTGCTTCTTTGAAGGGTTCGTCCAGCCCCAAATTGAAAACGTTGTTGCGCAGCGAAGGCCCTGGCAGGAATTCCATCGACAGGTAGTAGACTTTTTTCTGTTTTTGCAGTTCGCGGGACTCTTGGTTTTCAGTGCGCATCTTTGACATGATGTCCCTAACCATCAGGCACGCCACTATGTAGTACTGGTGCTTCGTCGCACTGCCGGGGTCCTTTCCGAAATTCCTAAGTATCCTCTCCAGCCACTCTTTCAACTCGTCGGACGAATACTTTTTTTTCATTTGCTAACCCTCCAATTCCTTGTACACCTTGGCGTACTGTTTGGCGCCCTTTTTCCAAGAGAAATCGCTTTTAATCGCGTTTGTAATCAGTTTCATCCTGTTGTCTTCATCACCGAGAAGCCAAATCGCCCTCTTCACCGCCCCCAGCATGTCGTGGGCGTTTATCTGCTTGAAAGTAACGCCGTTGCCTTGGCCGGTCTCAGGGTTGTACGGCGTAATGCTGTCCTTGAGCCCGCCCGTTTCCCTTACGACGGCTATGGTTCCGTATTTCGACGCTATCATTTGAGCCAAGCCACAGGGCTCGCTAACCGAAGGCATCAGGAAAATGTCCGCGCCGGCGTATATTTTCCTTGAGACGCTCTCCGAAAAACCCTTGTAGCAGACAGCCCTCCCCTTGTATTGCCTCTCCTTTGCCACAAAAAAGTTTTCGTACTGCTTCTCCCC
>WRJK01000148.1 GCA_009782285.1 Clostridiales bacterium | reverse complement strand
TCAGCATACTGGTGGCTTTCATAGTATGCCCTATTTTATTTGGCGGGTTCAAATCAGTCCGCCCTAATGAGGCGATAGTCTTCACTCTGTTCGGCAAATACTATGGCACCTTGCGGGATGCGGGGTTTTTCTTTATTAACCCGTTTGTGTCAGCCGTAGCCCCGCCGCCTGCTGGCGCGGTGCTTGCAGCAACAGCGCTTGGGGAAACGGGGGCAAACGCTGAGACAAGCAAATCAAACAGCGGGATTGGCGGAGTCAAAACCGCTAGGCGGCCATTGAAAAAAATGTCGATGAAAACAATGACATTAAACAACGACAGGCAAAAAATCAACGACAAACTAGGCAACCCGGTCGAGATTGGCATTGTGGTGATCTGGAAAGTTGTAGACACTGTACTAGCCATGTTCAACGTGGACGATTATGTGGAGTTTCTTTCAATTCAATGCGACAGCTCGCTTCGCGCCATTGTGCGCCTTTACCCCTACGACACCACAGAAGAGGCGGAGGCGTCGCAGGGATCTTTGCGTGGCAGCAGCCAAGAGATATGCATAAGGCTCCAAGAAGAAATTCAGTCAAAAGTGGCGGTTGCAGGGCTTGAAATAATTGAGGCGAGGATAACACATCTTGCTTACGCCCCCGAAATCGCAGCAGCGATGCTGCAGCGCCAGCAAGCCAGCGCGATAATTGACGCAAGAAAGCTAATCGTGGACGGCGCCGTTGGCATGGTTGAGATGGCGCTTGAAAAGCTGAGTGAACGCGACGTGGTCCGCCTTGACGAAGAACGGAAGGCGGCCATGGTTAGCAACTTGTTAGTGGTTCTTTGCGGCAACCGCGACGCACAGCCGATAGTCAACTCAGGTTCGCTCTACTAAAGGAGGAAAGGATGTGAGCCCTAGTGGAAAACAAAGAAAAAAAACAGGTTCCATTGAGGCTCTCAATAAAACTGTGGCAGGAGCTTGCGCAATGGGCAGAGGACGACTTCCGCTCCGTCAACGGGCAGATCGAATACCTTTTAAGCGAATGCGTGAAGACGCGGGGCAAAGGGCATGATTATTTAAAAGCAGACAAATGAAGAAAACGGCAAAAAGTGCCGCGAAAAACACTTTTAGTTGCGGTGGATAGCTGCCCCATGTTATACTGGTTAAGCGAGGAAAGGGGCACTGATTTGAAAAAAACAGATCTAAAGTCCTATTTCGCGGCCATTTTGCTGGCACTGCTGTTTTCTGCAATTCATTCTTCGGCGGCGGCGCATCCGAGCGTACCCATCGATATCGCCGTGACATTTGGAAAAGACCCGCTGACAGAGAAGAACCTGACATGGGTCACAGACAGCGCCTCGAAGAGCCCGCCGATTGTCGTAGTGCAAGAGCTTCCTAGCGGCTTGTGGCGTGTATTTTTCGGCAGCAGCGAAACTGTAACTGGCGGCGACAAGACCAAGTTCAAATCCAACAAAGCAAACATTTCCGGGTTGAGAAAAGACACGACGTACCAGTATTTCTGCAGCGGGGGCGCATCCGACGCTTGGAGCGGCAGGGGTTTTTTTCGCACGGGTGCAGAAGCGGGAGATTTTACGTTCCTTTACATGGCAGATCCGCAGGCAGCTACAGACCTCCAGTTTTCGCAGTGGGGGCAGTGCCTTGCGAGGGCGCATGTGAAGTTTCCGGACGCTAGGTTTCTTGCAATTGCGGGCGACCTTGTGGACAAGGGCAGCGTTGAGAATTATTGGGATAAATTTTTTCAATACGGGAGCCAAGTTTTGACGAATCTGACCGTCGTGCCGGCGATTGGAAACCACGATTCGGTGCCGGGGAACACTTTCAGTGAACATTTTAACCTTACGGGGAATAACCATGGGTTGCCTGACTATGTATACTCCTTTGATTTTGGCAATGCTCGTTTTGTAGTGCTGTCCACTGAAAAAACCTATGCCGAGCTGGCTAGGGGAAACGAAAAGACAAGAAGGCAGGCGAACCAATTTTTAGATTCGCAGATTAGCTTCCTGCGGAGCGAGGTCTCGAAGAGTGAAAAAAAATGGAATGTCGTTATATTGCACAAAGGCGTCTATTCGGGCGGGATCTATGCGGAGACTGATGAAACGCGCTACTACAGGGCAAAACTCGCATTGGTGTTTGACGAACTTTCCATAGATGCTGTTTTGCAGGGGCACAACCATACGTTCGACAGGGCGTTCTTGTACTGCGGGAAGACGCCGCCGGGCGTAACGGCAGACAGCAAGTCAGCGCGAAAGGGAAGCGGGACACTGTACCTGACTGCGAATACAGCGGGCTCAAAATTTTATCAAGCGTCAAAAACAAAGCCGGCGTATCTTTTGAAGCATGGCCAACCTGACATGCAAATGTACACCGGCGTAACAGTTTCTGATGATTTTATGAGGTTTGACACCTATTGCGATGGTGACGTGCTTTTTGACACGTTCACCATAAATGAACAGCTCTAGTATATTTTATAGGCTAAATAAATATCGACGCCTTCGCTCCCGCCGCCGTTTAATGCACTCAAGACTTGTACATCGCCTTTTCGCACAAAATTGAAGTGGGTGCCGTAACTGCCGTCCGCGCCAAGTTTTATGTATTCGTCAAAAATCGTTTCAGGCAGACGTTCTGTGTCCTCGCTTGAAAATCCAGCAAGTTCAAGCATTAAGTCGAGACTGTCCATGTATTCTTCAATGTTCAAACCGGGGATCCCCCTGCGGTCTACGCTGTACACCACAAGGCTCGCGCTGCTCTCAACAGTCGTCACTCTTTGAGGGTCGAGGCCCAGGCTGTTGAACGGGTATGGGACAGTCGGGAAATTTTTGAGGTATTCGTCTGCAGCTTTTACGCTGCCCGGGCTTTCAGGCGAGTTTTGCGCACTGCCCGTTTCGCCTTCCGTGCCGCTTTCGGCATCCCATGGCGAGGGGCTTTCTGCCTCTGGCGCCGCGCCTTCAGGCGTGTAGCGCTTGCTCGTGTCGACTGTGATAATCTTGTTGTCGTTGTCCCAATCCACTCCGAAGTCGAATGTTTCGCCAATATCCCGGAGCTTGAAATAATTGTTGTTTTCAATGTTGAAGGCGGTAAACGTGACCCCCTTGCCGTCGAGCATTATCACAGACGACGTCGGCGAGGCGTATTTGTTGCCTAGGCCCTTGGCAGACATTTCACCGCCGACTGCGGTGTAACCCCTGCCGCTTGTGAGCAAAATCAAATTGGCTTCGCCCACCCAAGACACTTCAAACTGCTTGGCAGAACCGGAAAGGGAGTGTGCCAGGTCCCGTAATTTGAAAAAATTGTTGCCGTTAATATTGTATGCGTCAAAACTCACATTCCTGCCATTGACAAGCACCGTCGCCGCAGTGGGCCTTGCGAGGTTAAGCGACGGTATCTGCGGTTCTGCCGGCACGGCAGGAATCTGCGCAGCTGGAGGCTGTGGGGGAGGGCCAGCAGTTGCATAGTCCCTTATGCTCCCAAAGGTCCTTTGCGTGTCGCCAAACATTGCATCAGGGCTGTTCGTGACGCCTAGCCGCAAGTAGCCATCTTTGCCTTGCTCAAAAACTGTGGCGCCGCCGGTACGGAAAAGGTCAATCATTTTGTGGACCGCGCCCCCTGCAATTGTCGTGTCTTGCGCGGCGCCGCCATACCGCGCAGAAACAGTTTTGCTGATTAGGAGCGTGCTGTCGAGATTGCCGATTACCCCCGCTATTTTCCCGCCGTCCACTTCGCACAGCTCGTAAACATTTGTGAACGTAAAGGTGACACTTGAATCCCAAGGCGCGGCTACTGTTATGTTCGAAATAACCGCCGGCGCCGCCATGGCGCGAACATGCCCGCCATGGGCCGTGGGCATAAGCCCCATCAGGAAAACTGCAGCAAATAGCGCGACTGTTGTTTTTCTTTTCATTCTTTTCCTCCTCATATTATCCTATACACTATAAATATGTCGATACCCGAACCGCCGCCGCCGTTTAACACGCTTATGATTTGAATGTCGCCGTTTCCAAGCATTGAGGTTATTTCACTTCCGTTATACCGGATGTGCTCGGCGGAAACTCTGCCTGCTTCGACGGACATGTCAATTAGCACATCAGTTGTGAAGCCCGCCTGCCTCAATATCTGGAGCAGCCTGTTTTCATAGGCTTCGACGCTTAGGCTTGTGAATCCCCTGCGGTCAATCATGTATGCGACGGTGTTTTCCGTTTCCGTTAGTATGGTTACGTTTTGCGGGTCAAGGCCGAGGCTTGTAAATGGATACGGAACCGTTGGGAAATTTTTGACGTACCCGCCCATGTCTGGTGCACTGCTTGAATTGTCTTGAGGCGGCGCCGCAGCGCTCCATGGCAAGTCGCTCGCACCTGTTTGCGCAGCCCCCTCAGGCGTATAGCTTTTGCCCGTGTCGACAGTGATAATTTTATTGTCGTTGTCCCAGTCCACGCCGAAATCGAAGGCTTCGCCTATGTCGCGGAGCTTGAAATAATTGTTGTCTTCAATATTGTACGCGCTGAATGAAACCTCTTCGCCGTCTAGCAATATCAATGAAGACGTGGGGGCTGCATATTTGTTGCCTTGGCCTTTGGCAGACATTTCGCCGCCGACTGTTTCGTAGGCTTGGCCGCTGCTGAGCAATATCAAGTTGGCTTCGCCTACCCAGGTCACGTCAAACTGTTTTGACGACCCGGTGAGGATATACGCTAGGTCCCGGAGCTTGAAAAAGTTGTTGCCGTTTACGTTGTATGCGTCAAAATTGACGTTTTGACCGTTGACAATCACCGTGGCCTCAGTCGGCCTCGCTAAGTTTTCCTCCGGTATTTGCGGTTCCGCAGGGATCTGCGGCATCGATGGGGTAGCGGGAATCGCCATTGGCGGTTCCAGTACGGGCGGGGCGGCCGCAGCGCCGCCTATTGCGAAAGTCATGATGCCCCCGAACGTCCGTTGCGCGTCGCCAAATATCACATCCGGGTTGCCAACAACGCCAAGCCGCATATAGCCTTCCTTTCCATACTCGAAAAAAGTGGCACCGCCATTTCGGAACAAGTCCAGCATTTTATGGACGGTGCCCCCTGCAATCGCAGTATCCGCCGCAGTTCCGCCATATCGTGCCGTAACGCTTTTGTTTATGAGGAGCGTACTGTCGAGAG
>WRJK01000147.1 GCA_009782285.1 Clostridiales bacterium | reverse complement strand
CGGAATTCTATATCAAGTTGTCCTCCTATAAAGTCATGATCTGCTGGCCACAATGCCACCTGTTCTACGGATATCTCAACGCCGGTAATGACATGATCCTCAACCGCTGTTTTTAAAAGGTTGTAATAAGCTGTGTAAGCGGCGGTAAGCGTATCCGCTGACAGCGCCGCCCACGCCATAGATATTATACTCAACACCATCGTCGCCAGAAAAATCGCAAGGACAATTACGTTACCAATCAATCTGCGTTTCAATCAAAACCACTCCTATTACTTACCTGACCTATACCTAGCGCGTAACTGGTGGCATAACACTATCCAGAAGCTTAAATGGGTAGCGTACTATGCCCCAAATGCCGCTAACACTATAGGCGAGCGATATATCTTCTGTCGCCCATAAACTGCCGTCATTCTTAATTATAAGCGAGGAGTAATCGCCTGTATCTACATATGCCGCATCGTCCATGATTTTCACTGGGCGGCGCCGCTCTTCGGTCGTGCCGTCTCCGAGTTTGCCGTCAGAATTGGAACCCCACGCCCACAAGCTGCCGTCCGCTAATATTGCATAGCTTTGATAACTCCCCGCCGCAACAAAAACAGCATTGTCCATGAGCCTGACAGGAAACGCATTGTCCGATACGCTCACCATCGTCGAAAAAGGTGAAACTGCCCCATTTCCCAGTTGCGCGTAGCGGTTGTCACCCCATACCCAGAGGCCGCCGTCTGCCGTAACTGCTAAACTGTGGGAGTCGCCCACGGCAATGGACTTGTATCTGTCTGCCGCCCATGCAATCTGCTTGTCTGCCAGAGCCACTGACGACAATACCGCAATTGTAAGCAATATGCTGAAAACTTGGTTTTTCATGTCCGGTGTTCTCCTCAAAATAATAACGGGCGTAGCGGCTAAAAACCGTCTACCCCCCGATAATATCTGCGCAGCTTTCGCTACAATCATATTATACACAAGTTTTTCACAGATTGCAATTAGATCGGATAGCCAACCGGGATGCATTTTTTTCATCATCTCATCATCGTGAACAACACACTTATTGACTTTTTTATATATTGCAAATGCTATAATTTTTTGTGTTTGCTTATCAAGCCGCGACCCTTGTAAATAAGGAACTGCTCGGCTTGCAATCCACTGTTGGCGCAGCTTATGTATTACGTTAAGGACATAGAAAGTTTCGGCACTGGGCTCAAGAGGATAGCCGATGAATGCAAAACCACCGGGGTCAGGGTAGAGTTTGAGAAGCATAAACTGGGTTTTGCGGTTGTGTTTTATCGTCCGGATTCCTCTTTTTTCGTTAGTGACCATGTCAGTGACCAAGTCAGTGACCATGTCAGCGACCAAGTAAGTGACCAAGTCAGTGACCAAGTCAGCGACCATGTCAGTGACCAAGTCAGCGACCATGTCAGTGACCAAGTAAGTGACCAAGTCAGCGACCATGTCAGCGACCAAGTAAGTGACCAAGTCAGTGACCATGTCAGTGACCGACTTGTTCAGAGGATTTTGGAATTCTGTGTGTTGCCGAGAAGTAAATCAGAGATACTGAAACTCTCTGGCTATACTCATAGAACACACTTCACAAGAAACATCCTTAATCCGATGATTGTGAGTGGTCAGCTTAGGATGACGCTCCCTGACAAACCAAATAGCCGAAACCAAAAATACATTGTAACCCATGACTGAACAGGCTTAGAAACTTTTTTTAGTTTTTTTGTGAACACCTGTTTACTTTTTGTTTGCGGTGTGATAACATGGTATAGATATTTTCAATTGCCTGAGGGAGGGATTGTGGCATGAACCATCTTAGCGAACGCGAACAAAAAATACTGTCGTACATGAAGAAGGAAATCAAAAAAAAAGGCTATCCGCCAACTGTCCGGGAGATATGCGCTGCTTTGAACATTAAGTCGACCTCGACTACTCACAAGGACATTGAGACCCTCGTCGAAAAAGGGTACATCGTCAAGGACCCTTCAAAGCCCAGGGCACTCATGGTCAAAGACCCACATGCGGCTGAAGGGCCGCTGACAGGCAAGGGCGCCGACACCGAAAGGACAGACGTCATCGATGTTCCGTTAGTCGGGCGCATCGCAGCCGGCACGCCGATTTTGGCAGACCAGAACATTGACGACACGTTCCCGGTTCCGGCCCGCTACGTCAAGGGCGGGGCGAACTTCATGCTGACCGTCCGGGGCGAGAGCATGGTCAACGCCGGCATACTGGACGGCGACTACATTTTGGTTGAACAGCAAAGCACCGCAAGCAACGGCGATATCGTCGTCGCCATGGTAGACGGCTTCGAAAGCGAAGCCACGGTAAAGACATTTTACAAGGAAAACGGGCATGTCAGGCTCCAGCCTGAAAACGACTCGATGAGCCCGATCATAGTGCAGGACGTCAAGATACTCGGTAAGGTCAAAGGGGTGTTCAGGTATTTCAACTGACTCCCATTCTCGCGTTATTTGACCAGCAGCTTCTTTATCCCCTTTTCCAGCCCGTCTATGGTGAGCTCGAACATGGGGAATATTTCTTTTATCTGACTGATGGTATGGCTCCCGTACATGTAATCCCAGTCCCTTTCCCGGATGGGATTCAGCCATATGGCTTTATTGTACCTTTTTTTAAACCTCGTCAGCCATTCAATGCCAGGCTCCTCGTTGAAAAGGCCAATCACCACGTTGCCGCCCCTCCTCGAAAGCTCGGACGGCGCCATGGCTCCGTCACCAACGAATATGACCTTGTATTCGCTGTCCAGAGTCCCAAGGACCCATTTCGTCTCTATCCACTCCCCCCTCCTGCACCTCGGTGAAGTGTACAAGTGGTCGTAGACGCAATTGTGGAAATAGTAGACTTTTATGTCCTTGAAATGGTTTGATTTGCTAACAGCCTGAAAAAGCCTGCTGCACATTTCGCTGTAGGGCAACATGGAACCGTCGCTGTCGAACAGCATTAAAAGTTTCACAGTGTTCTTCCTAGGCCTGCCGAACACCAGCTTCAGGTGCCCCGCCTTGCTGCACGTCTCGTCGATGGTCCCGTCTATGTCAAGCTCCGTCTTTTCGCCGGGCGACCTGGCTGAAAACTGCCTCAGCCTCCGGAACGCCATCTGGAAATTCCTGATGTCGAGGACGTTGTCCTGCCGGAAATCCCTGAAATTCCTTTCGCCCGCAATTTGAACGGCCGACTTGTGCCGGCTTTCGCCGCCTGCCCGGATGCCCCTCTGGTTGTACCCGCCATGCCCCATCGTGGAAGTTCCGCCTGTACCGATCCAGTAATTTCCCCCGTCATGCCGCTCCTTCTGTTCCGCAATCCTTCTGCGGAACCGGGCAAGGAGCTCCTCGAGCTCCAAAAGGAAATCGTCAAGCGCTTTTTTATCGTTTATGTCCCTGATGCGCGGGTCTTGGCCAAGCCAGTTCCAAAACTCTTCCGGCAGATCCTCCTCGCTTTCGACGCCCCTGAAATACTCGGCAAAAACCATGTCGAATTTGTCGTACTCGCTCTCGCTTTTTATGAGTACGCTCCTGCACAAATGGTAAAATCCCACAAGGCCCGATCCACACAGTCCTTTGTCCAATGCTTCAATCAGCGAAAGCCATTCGCCAATGGAGACGCCAAGCCCCCTCGCCCGCAGCAAATAGAAAAAATCTAAAAACATGTCACCATCTCCTGAGCGAATACCCTCTCTCCTTCACCTCGTACATCACATCCACGTCTTGGTTCTTCTTCAAAAGCACACCGACGAAGGGGATTTCGCCCGCAATGCTTTCTACGTCCACGCCTGCCAGCATCAGTGCTTTCAACCAGTCCAGCAACTCTGAAGTGCTTGGTTTCTTCTGTATGTCTTTCATTTCCCTTATGGTGTAGAAAGCGTCCATTGCCTGGTTGAGCAACCGTCTGTCAATGTCGCCGTAGTGGACTTTTACAATCTCCTCCATCCTCTTTTTGTCCGGGAACTCAATGTAATGGAAAATGCACCGACGGAGGAAGGCATCCGGCAGCTCTTTTTCTGCATTCGACGTTATGATGACAATAGGCCTGCTTTTCGTTTTGACGGTTTCCTTGGTCTCGCTTATGTAAAACTCCATCCTGTCCAGTTCCCAAAGGAGGTCGTTTGGGAATTCCAAATCCGCTTTGTCTATCTCGTCGATCAAAAGCACCGCCTGCTCGTCAGCGGTGAATGCCTCCCCAAGCTTCCCGAGTTTGATGTACTTCTTTATGTTGCCCACGTCCCCTTCACCGAACTGGCTGTCGTACAGCCTTTGGACGGTGTCGTAGACATAGAGCCCCTCCTGCGCTTTCGTGGTCGATTTGATGCTCCAGCTGATCAAGCGCTTATTGAGGGCAGCCGCTATAGACTCTGCGAGCATCGTCTTCCCCGTGCCCGGCTCCCCCTTGATGAGAAGCGGCTTGGCGAGGGCAATGGAAACGTTGACGGCGCTCATCAGTTCTTTGGAAGCGACGTAGCTGCCGCTCCCCGCAAAAAAGTTCATGAGATTTGCCATTGTATTTGCGTCCTCCTGAAATTATGTTCAAAGCCCGACGATGAAGCCTGTGAGCGGGACCGTTATGCACATGCCGGCTCCCATCACAAACGATATTACGACTATGCTGCTGTCTGTCGCCTTTTCCACGATCGGAAGGCATACGTCCATGGCTGCCACGCCTGGCAATGTGGTGGATTCTATGTATCCGATCTTGCTCGCAAGCACCGGTATCAAGGCTATCCCCGCCAATTCCCTTATGACGTTGAGCAAAAAAGCCGTTGCGCTGACAGTAGGCGAATAGTCAAGCAGGACAACCGGGGCAAACGAATACCAGCCGAACCCGCACCCGCAGGCCATAGCCTCTCTTGCGGTAATCGGTAAAAATAGCGATGCTATTGCCGTAAAAGCGAAGGTCCCAAGAATGGCTGCTGCCGGAAACGCCAAAATCCCAAAGCCAACGCTCTTCAAATTCTTGATCATCCGATCGTCCCTGCCCAGAATTATCCCAATGATAAAGATCAGCACGAAAAGAAACGCCATTATCAGCTTGCCAGACACCTGCGAATAACTGGCGTAAAACGGCGCTTTCGGTAAAACCAGGTACCCTGCGGCCATGCCGCAGACAACCGAAATGAGGATCGCTTT
>WRJK01000146.1 GCA_009782285.1 Clostridiales bacterium | reverse complement strand
TCCGTGAAAACTAAGGAACCGCCGAGTACCGAACGGTATGCTCGGTGGTGTGGGAGGTCGGTAGGTGAAATAATCACCTACCTCCTACCCGATTGATTGCCTTCTGCTCAAACATAGCGTTTTATTGCTACGGCATATGGCGTCATTTTGTGTAGTTTATAAAAAGGTCAACAAGGTCAAGTATGTCGATCATGCCATCGCCGTTGACGTCACACATACTTGCAGTGACGGCATTTCCAACCGAATCGTTTACCTTGACCAGCACACTCCATTCTGGATCAGAGTTTTTGAATCCACAATAAAGCAGCAAAATACCCAAATCTAATGCGTCAATCTTGCCATCCCTGTTCAAATCATAGATCGAATAAGCGCTTTCAATCACAGTAGTCGCTTCGCCTGTCTCAATTACAGCATCATATTCAACTACTTGTTCCAATGCATCATCATATCCGCTAACCTCAAGTTTAGTCAGCTTCATTGTTGCCGCGCCGGTATTTTTTGCTGTAAAAATAAAGCTGGCTATGTCTTCTGCTGCCCCAGATGAGAAGCCATGCGAACCCCCTGACGAATGGTCAAACGTTGCAGCCCCTTTCCAGATGGTTCCACCCGTATTTATCCATTTGATGCCATCCACGAGCTTGAATCCGCAAAATGTTTCAACTCCTTTGCTTCCCAAAAGACTGCTGTCCACTTCAAACTCCAACTCAACGGACAATACGTTTTTGGCCGATGCCAACGAAAGGACATATTCAACATCCCCATTTACAGTGCTCTTAGAAACTGTGGAAAGGTTGACAGCAGGTGTAATTGGAACTTCTGGTGAAGCCAAAAGCATATTCACTCCTACCGGCAGCATCTCCCTAATCCCCTTTTCTGGAATGGCAAATAGTATGTCAACATCACCTGGCAGATTCCCCACGATTCTAACGGTTGCTTTGCCGTCCGCCCCGATAGCGCCAATTGATGCCACCTCTGCTATGAAACTGAATTCTGATTCCACTTCCAATGCGAGAGGTTTTGACGAGTCATAGTTTTCCACAATCACTTCAACGTCGGCCGTTTTGCCGTAATCCACTGTTATTCTGTCTGGAATCGTCAAAAAAGGCTTGATTTCTGAATCAGCAGTGCAAGCCTCTGCCTTAACCGGAACGCCAGAATAGCTTAAAATGCTGTTGTTCGTTGTTAATGAATATGTGGCATTTGATGGCACTGTATGATTATTGTACACAAGTTGATAGAGCTTTGAAAATTCTGCATCTTCATAGAAAAGTGCATACGAAACATCAATGCCTCCCGGTGATTTTAATGCCAAATTATGAACAGTTTCCGGTTGTACATAGTTTGTAAACTCGACTTCGGCATATGTTTCGTAGATGTTGAAACGAAAGATTTCAGGAACCGCTTTTGAAACCATCGCTAGATTAACATCTGTTTGCGCAGGAGGCACTGGAAGCCATTCACTGTAAACAGTCTCGTATCCGTCCAATTCGCCCTTGACTTGCCATAAACCCTCTGGGACGTCCCATACGTACCTGCCGTCCCCGTCAGTATAGATAGGATTTAGTTCATCCCATTCTTCAGCATTCCAAAGGATCGGCACACCGTCCGGCCCGTCTTTATGATAGGCTGTCATCTTCGCTCCTTTCAGCCGATTTGAGCGAACAGCCTCGTAAACATAGCCCGATGGGTCCATTTTTATCCGTAGTGTTATTGGCTTGCCAAGTATCCAAGATTTTATTACGTCACGCGTCAAACTGACCCCCTCGCCAAGCAAGTAGCTGACCCCTGCCACAGCAAGCACGCTAATCACAGGGAATCCTGCCAAGCCGATTCCTGCAACAATCAGTTTTGCCGCTAAGGGCACTAATAGCTGGGCAAAGAAATAACATGCCTCAAGGGTTTCTATCCTAGCTTTGCGCAAATCGGCTTCTTCTTTGGAAATCAAGCCTTTTCTGTAGTCAACGTCAATCTGATAATATGCACTCGCGGTGTCAAGCATCACGTCTGTCGCCGTAAATAAGGCCGACGTGGCACCTAGCAAAAGCGAAAAATCGCCAGCATACATTCCAATTGATTCAAAAAAGAAATCGTTGCCATATATATCTGACAGGACATCGCCGTAAATTGAAATGATCGTCACCATGTCGTCAAGCTCGTTGACAACTGCTTTGGATCCTTCAAACATTGTCATTACGATCTTATCTACTGTGTACTGAACATCAACATAATAAGTCGTGCCCGACACATCCCGTACCGCAACGTAACCTGCATCGAGAAGCTGCTCGATTGTCTGGTTTGTCGGTTTGGACACTGTTTCAAATTCCGCTCTCAACGAAGTTTGCTGTTCGTCTGCCAACACGGCATTGACAACGGTACGTGTTGGCGTGTCTTCCTCGACTGTTATCTCTGCCTCTTTCCACTCTGTTGGCAGCGAACTCTCAATCTTTTTCCAATCCGGCTGATTTTTCAAGTCTATGGTTTCATTTTTTGAATTAAAATCATAATCAGGCTGGTACCTCACAGAAAATGCCCCTGGTACCCACGCGTTCGTCCTATTAAAAAAGCCCGAAGCTACCCACAGCCCTTTCGCAGCATCGAAATACGCTTGCAACCGTTCAATTTCGCCGTTTTTCTCACTGTATACGAAGAGTTGGCCAACATCCTCAATATTTGACATCTTTATTTCAAATGTTATCGGCCCGTCAGACTGAAAGGTCAGTATTTGACGGTTTTCTGTCTCGTCCAGCAAATCGTGCCTTTGTTTCGCATGATATAGGATAAATTCTTCAAGCTCCGGGATCATGTCATCATATTTTATTGTTTTTATCGCAGAAATCTTTCGCCCACCTTCTTCCATGGTCTCTGCCTTAACAATGTGCATGCCATACCCGTCTGTCAGCGTTACGCTGCCGCCATACCTGTTGTTTGCCTTAGCTGTGAATTCACCGATTTTAACAGCTCCATCATAAATTGTTACAACGCTGTCCTTCCGCGCCGAACCAGATACATCTATCTTAGCGACGCTTGTCATATCGCCCATTTCAATTGTTATGAAATTGTTTGCCTCCACAAAACGGTGCGTATTGCTTGCTGCATACCTTTCAGCCTCGCTGCCAGCAGTTCCGACGATTGTCAAGCCAAGGCCTTTGTCTCCAAAAACGTTTGAACCGAACTTTGTCACCGACGCAGGTATTAAAATAATGTCAAGGTTCGAACAATCTGAAAAAGCACGGTTTCCAATAGTAGCGAGGCCACCCGGCAAGTGGAGTTCTGTTATGCCTGTGCAATAGCGAAAAGCATAGTTTCCAATTGTCTTGATTGTGTCAGGCAAACTGATTTCTCGCAAAAGCGAGCGGTAAAAAACATAATTTGGCAATGCCGTCACGCCTTCAGGGATTATAATTGACGTCAAGCTCGTGCAGCCGTTGAACATGCCCGAGGTGCCTACGCTCTGAAGCCCGGCAGGGTAGTTGATGCTGCTCAGGTTTGAGCAGTTTTGGAATGCGTTTGATCCGATAGTCGTGACGCCGTCTGGCAGGCTCATGCTGGTTAGTCCCGTGCAGCTGGCAAAGGCGCTGCTGCCTATGGTCTTGAGGGTGCTGGGCAAGTCAACAGACTGCAGGGATGAACGGTTGAAAACGTTGCTTGGCAGCCCCGTCACGCCTTCGGGGACTGTCATGGACGTCAGGCTTGTGCAGCCGTTGAACATGCCGTAAATGCCGTAAACGCCTCCTACGCTCTCTAGCCCAGTGGGATAGTTGATGCTGCTCAGGTTTGAGCAGTTTTGGAATGCGTTTGATCCGATAGCCGTGACGCTGTCTGGCAAGCTCATGCTGGTTAGTCCCGTACATCTGGCAAAGGCGCTGCTGCCTATGGTCTTGAGGGTGCTGGGCAAGTCAACAGACTGCAAGGATGAACGGTTGAAAACGTCGCTTGGCAGCTCCGTCACGCCTTCGGGGACTGTCATAGACGTCAGGCTTGTGCAGCCGTCGAACATGCCGTAAACGCTCCCTACACTCTCTAATCGAGTGGGATAGTTGATGCTGCTCAGGTTTGAGCAGTTTTGGAATGCGTTTGATCCGATAGTCGTGACGCTGTCTGGCAATTTAACGCTGATTAGCCCGGTGCAATTGGCAAAGGCACTGCTGCCTATTGTCTTGAGGGTGCTGGGCAAGGCGACAGCCTGCAAGGATGATCTGTAGAAAACGTAATTCGGCAGCTCCGTCACGCCTTCGGGGACTGTCATGGACGTCAGGCTTGTGCAGCCATTGAACATGCCTGAGCTACCTACGCTCTGAAGCCCGGCAGGGTAGTTGATGCTGCTAAGGTTTGAGCAGTTTTGGAATGCGTTTGATCCGATAGTCGTGACGCTGCCTGGCAAGCTCATGCTGGTTAGTCCCGTGCAACTGGCAAAAGCACTGCCGCCTATTGTCTTGAGAGTGCTGGGCAAATCAACAGACTGCAAGGATGATCTGCAGAAAACGTAACTCGGCAGCTCCGTCACGCCTTCGGGGACTGTCATGGACGTCAGGCTTGTGCATCCATCGAACATGCCGTAAACGCCCCCTACGCTCTGAAGCCCGGCAGGGTAGTTGATGCTGCTCAGGTTTGAGCAGTTCTGGAATGCGTTTGATCCGATAGTCGTGACGCTGTCTGGCAAAATAACGCTCTTAACTCCCCCCATGTTACGAAACGCATTGGTTCCTATTCCGACCACTGGATATCCGTCTATCTTATCTGGAATAGTTACGGCGGCCTCGATACCACTATATCCCGTTATCGTCGCATTGTTATCTGACAGGGTGTATGTAAAGTCAGCGCTGTAATAATTAGTCAGTGTTGTTCTTTCATGTGAAAGTTCTTCTTTGTGTTCGGCTTCGGGCACTCCCTGTTCAGCTATGGCATCAGGCTGGACAGTATTGACCGAGGTGGATGCAAGCGTGTACGCTGAGGCAGCCTGAACTCTTTGAAACGGTACGGTTCCCGTCAACAAAACTGTAATTGTTAAAAAAACACTAAGACATTTTTTTGCATTTTTCATTTTTGTTCTCCTTTTTCACAATATTATAAACTAAATGCCATATTGATATATAAGTAAGATTGCAATCTTAACGTCAGTATATATTCATCACTATCATTTGTATAGTGACATTTGTCACTATTTTACATGACAAATGTCATTATTT
>WRJK01000145.1 GCA_009782285.1 Clostridiales bacterium | reverse complement strand
TGTCCATTATGTCCAGCAATTCAGTGTATTCTTCTTTCAATCCGTTGCTGTCAAAAAGCTGCTTCCTTTCGGATGCCCCTAACAGCAGCAATTTCTCATCTTCTGTCAGTTCCCGTGATGCCCTTGAAAAATCCGAAAAAGCTGTTTTGTATTTTTTTATTCTTTCGTATGATATTGAAACGTCTTTTAGCACCTCAGCTAAACTAATGTATCCGTATTTCTTCCCCGGAATGTCATTGTCCCATTCGTCTCCATATTTTTCACTGCCTTGCTGTTCACCGATAACAAATTTTTCTTCAATGAGCGAAGGGTGCTCGGTGCCGTTTTCGTCATGCCAAACGGACAATTCGTTGTGCAGCCACCGGCCATTTTTGTCTTTTAGGCCTGTTTCAAACCGTTTGTCAGAATTTGCATAGCCATCATTGTCAATAATGTACGCCCAAAACCTTTCGGCGCATAAATATGCATGGTCAATGTCCCGAAATGGTGCTTTTCGCTTAGTAAAAGCGACTGCATATGTTTTTTCCTTCGTATACGGGGCAAAAGCGAATTTGGGGAGGGAGCAAATGAAATCTATGCGGCACTGGGTGACGAGGTATTTTCTAACCGGTGCCAAAGTGGGTGCTTCTAATACTCCGTCCGGTATTATAACCAATGCTTTCCCTGTCGGTTTGAGAAGCTTTATGACCTTAATCAGGGCATTTGCTTCCATCCTCTTAGAACCTGTAGTTTTTGGTTCTATTGCAACTTTCCCTGCCCCATATGGAACATTCGTTACAACAAAATCGAATTTTTCTGAAATGTCAACGTCGAGCCCCTTTAAGACATCAGTGCTTGACAATGCCAAGCTGTCCCGCCTCTCTGCCTCAGACAAACCATCGCCTGCCAAATACATGTTAATCCTCGTTCGCGTGGTATTGCTAGGATTGATGTCGTACCCAAAAAACGATTTCTGAGCAAGCTCAACAAGATCAACCTTGCAATCATATGAAACCCTCTGTTTGAGTATTTTGAAAAACTCTGTAAGAAAACCACCTGTGCCGCAAAAAGGGTCAACGATGGAAAGCGGTTTTTTCGAATCGTAAGCCCGAACTATGTTTTCAACGTCTGCATCTGACAAGAAAATGTTTAGGAGTGGACGAATAATATGACGGCGTGTGAAAAACTCGCCCAGTGCCTTCTTTGTTTTTTTATTTGCCAGCACTTCGTAAACCTCACCAAACAAATCTATCGGTAACGCGTGCATTTGTGGGATCAAACTGATTTTTTTATGCAATTCGTATATAGTGTCGGAATCCATGTCAGCAATGATGGCTTTAAAGTCAAAGACTGGCGCGTTTGATTTCTTGACATCCTTGATGGTAAACACATCCCGGTATTTCTCGTAGGCGGCATTGCCGTTTATCGCATCCACAGCAGCTTCAATGTCTGCAGATTTGCATAGCTTTTCCCATCCATATGAACTTCCTTTGTACTTTATTATTTCTTTTTCAGTTATCAGCTTTAGCGCAATGAATGCAACCGTAAAATCAATCCGCATACTGTCGCTGTCGGCAAGCAGCCCCGGGATATTTCTATAATATGTCCTCAACGATTCAAGAATCCTATGAAAATCTCTTTGTGAAAACTGTGACGCATCCAATATGAAAATGTTATTATCAGGATATTTGTATATCATTTCAAGAATATGATGTCCAATAAATGCATCGATTCGCTTCCCGTTTATGTATAATGGTTCCCATTTACCATCAACTCTTATTTTCAAAACTGTAGTTTTCCCATTATAGCCAATTGCTACACGGCTTTGATATGCTTTGCCTCCATCAGCATATTTGATCGCTTCTTCCGACGCAATGTCGGCACTATAAGCGGGCGTTTTGTCTTCAATAATCAAATCGATATTTCCATTAGAAAAATAGTTGAAAATCATGATATCAATCTCACCAGAACCCGATCTTGATGTCTTTGAAGGCATGGCACTGTTAACGCCTTGGTTGGGTGTTTTTTGCTGGAATATGACTTTTGAACTGAAAAGACGTTTTTTCAAAATCTCATCAGCGACAAATGAATCAATCTGCGCTTCAGACCATAATAAATCCGGGATTTCTTCATGATATGAATTATTGATTATCTCATTTGCATTTTCAGCCGTTGTCCTTATAGTAACTGTATGTTTGCTGTTCATGGGCGACCCTTCCAAAATTTATTCTGTTTGCAACTTGTTATTATTATACTTGCTCAATTAAATAAAGTCAAGAAAAAAATAGAACGTGCGTTCATTTTTTCGGCGCAGACTTTGCTTGCAGCAGCGTGGGGTGAACAAAGTGAACCAGTAACTAACTCAAAGCTGCCGCGCCCATCACGGGCGCGGCGGCTTTTACTATCTGTGTCTTTTCTTCTGATTCTCTTACAACATTATGCTCTGTTACCTCAACAGCTGGAGGACTCCCTGTGGGATCATGTTCGCCTGGGCGAGCATTGCTTGGGCAGCTTGGACTAGGATGTTGTTCTTGGTGTACGCCATCATCTCCTTCGCCATGTCCGTGTCACGGATGCGGGATTCGGCGGCGGTGAGGTTTTCAGTCGTCACGCCGAGGTTGCTGATGGTGTGCTCCAGCCTGTTCTGGAGGGCACCGAGTGCAGCCCTTTGCGAAGAAACCACGTTGATAGCCCCTTTAATGGTGCCCGGCTCGCCCTGCTGAGCGATGGTGCCCACAGCCGCTACAGCGGCATCATAGCTCCTGATGTCAAGGCCTGCTATGCCAAGACCCTTGGAACTCATGTCGTTCACGCCCACCGTTATGATATTGTAGTGGTCGCCCGTGTCGCCCACCTGCAGGTTCAGCCCACCTGTAACCGGAACGTCGTTTCCAACTTTGATGGCGAACTTGGTCGGATCGATTGTGACCACGTCTCCGTTTGCGTATGCGATGCCTCCGTCAGTATTTTCGCCATTGGCCACGGTTGTTGCGGCGGTGTTGACAGTTGCCGCACTTAAGTCAATTTCCCCGGTGCCTGGATCCCAAACGGCGCCTGTTGCTTCGACGTTCTGGATGGCAGCAGCTATGGCAGACGCGATTTCTTCCTGAACGTTGCCTGCCTCGGCATCGCCAATGTATATGCTGTACGTGCCGTCAGCAAGCTTGTTGCCGTTGGCATCATTTGCGCCGGAAATCTCATTGCCGTCCATCAGCTTGTCGCCGTCGCCGACGAATTTGTAGGTCTTGCCGTTGATGTCTATCGTCTTGCCGATGAGGTTAAGGTCGGTTCCAAGTTCGCCGATCTTTAAATCGATCTGGTTGTACTTGTCAGCGCCCTGCTTGGATACCCAAGTAAAGCCTGCGCCTTTTTCCAGTATCTGCGACTGGTTCGGGTCGACGGCTCCTGGCTCTTTTGCCGTAAACTGCACATCGAGGGCTGACCAGTCGCCAGCTGCGAGACCGGAAACGCTCCATGAATAGTCGGCTTCCTCAATGCCAAGGTATTCGGCGATTGCAGACTGCACCTTAGCTGTAATTGTATCGTCCGCAGCTAACAGATATCCGCCGTTCACAAGCGTATCCAGCAAGACATCTCCAATCACTTCCGCTGAACTGCCTACGGCAGTAGCTGAGAGCGACCCGTCAATGCTGTATTCCGTCGGCGTCGCGTTGACCAATGCGCCTTTCACCATCTTTAACGCGTCTTTGTCGATGCCGTCGCCAAGCTTGACGGTTGCCATCATTTTTGCTGCGCTCCCACTGAGGCCAGAGAGCGCCAAGGAGCCGTCTAGGAGGTTCTTGCCATTGAAGTTCGTCGCCTGTGAAATGCGGTCAATCTCCGATTTTAGCGCCTGGAACTCGTCATCAAGTGCTTTTCGGTCAACTTGGTCGTCGTAGATGCCGTTTGCCGCCTGAGTGGCAAGCTCTACCATGCGGTTGAGCATCGAATGCACTTCGGTCAGGGCGCCTTCGGCGGTCTGTATCAGCGAAATGCCGTCTTGAGCGTTCTTGGAAGCTGTTTCGAGGCCCTTGATCTGCGCCCTCATTTTCTCCGAGATCGCAAGCCCTGCAGCATCGTCGCCTGCGCGGTTGATCCTGTAGCCCGAAGACAATTTTTCGAGGTTTCTAGCCAGCGCTGTGTAGTTTCCAGTCAACTGTCTGTAGGAATTCAGTGCCATAATGTTGTGTTGAATAATCATGATCTAGACTCCTTTCTTTTACCTAGGGGGAACGTTCCATGTTCCCCCTGTTTGAGTAACAGACTTCTATATTTACCCGCAAACCGCCGTGTGCACGCGCGCCTAGGGGGCGCCGGCAGTTCGCGGAGAAATACCAGGTCAAGAGTCTTTCTTTATTCAACTGTTCTGGTCTGCGTCAATCAGGCATGCATCACTTCCTTTCTTGTTTGCTTCCTTGCATCGTATTTCGCTTCCTTGCGCTTTATCCATTAAGACCTAACCATAAGGCCCTAAAAGCTTACCTTAGCAGCTGCAGTATGCCTTGCGGCACCATGTTCGCTTGAGCCAGCATCGCTTGGGCCGCTTGGACAAGGATGTTGTTCTTGGTGTACTCCATCATCTCCTTGGCCATGTCCGTGTCGCGGATGCGGGATTCGGCAGCAGTTACGTTCTCTGTCGTCACGCCTAGGTTGTTGATAGTGTGCTCAAGCCTGTTCTGAAGGGCACCCAAGGTGGCGCGTTGCGAGGAAACCAAGTTTATCGCGCCCTTGATCGTGCCCGGATCCCCCTGCTGCGCTATAGTGCCGACAGCAGCCACAGCAGCTTCATAACTTCTGATGTTCAAGTCTGCAATCCCAAGCCCCTTGCAGCCCATATTTTCAACGCCTACCGTAATTATGTTGTAGCTGTCGCCGGTGTCGCCGATCTGCAGGTTGAGCCCGCCGGATGCCGGAACGTTGTTAGCTGCCTTGAACATGAACTTGGTCGGGTCTATTGTAACAACGTCCCCGTTGGCATATGCAATGCCGCCGTCAACGTTGACGCCGCCTGTCACAGTCGTGGCGGCAGTGTTCAGCCCTGCCCCTACTGTTATCTCCCCAGTGCCCGCGTCCCATGATGCGCCGGATTCGACGTTCTGGATGGCAGCCGCAATGGACGATGCGATATTGTCCTGTACGTTGCCTGCCTCAGCTGCACCTATGTATATGCTGTAAGTGCCGTCTGCCAGCTTGTTGCCGTCAAATATGCCGTTGGCGGCGTCAGTAATTGCACTGCCGTTCATCAGTTTGTCGCCGTCGCCTACGAACTTATATGTCTTG
>WRJK01000144.1 GCA_009782285.1 Clostridiales bacterium | reverse complement strand
CCGTCAGCGGTTGCTGTGAATTCAAGATGTGGACCATTTGAGCCGTACATATGGCCAGCTATCATGCCTTCCCTGATGCTGTCACGGGACAAGCCTTCGGGCAGATACACCGACATCCAGCTCCGCCCGACAAGCTTGACGGAATGCGCGTCAGTATCAGTTATGCCGCTGAGCTTTCGGCCAGCCCTGTTAAGTTCGTCCCACTTTTTAAAAGCATTGTCGTTGTACGGGTATCGCGGCGCCCACCAATTGTTCCAGACCTCAAGGCCATTGTAGCCCTCTGCTTCCCAACCTCCTGCGTGCCTCCAAGAGTTGCCTTCGAATGGATGGGCAATGTAGAGAAGCGAATTCATGGACTGCGCCCTGCTGATCATGTTTGGCCATGAGTAGCTGTTGTAGTTGACGTTTTCATTGACGAAGAGCACCACGGCATGCCCGTTTGAGTGCGTGTATTCGTTGCCCCTTATAGGAACCATTTCAGGGTGGCTGTTTAAGTAGCTCAGGGCGTCGTTCCAGCCGCCGGACGTGCCATGGTCTGTTAAAACGAGGGAATTCACTCCGTTGAGTTTCGCTTGATCCTGGTTTTGCGCAACTGAACCGCCACCGTCGCTGTATGTAGTGTGTGAATGACTGTCAATCTTGTACCAGCCAGCAGAATCAAATGGGACATTGATTGCTGAGGCATGCAATCTGACCTGCCCGTCGCTGTCTGTGTCAATAAGCGCGAAGACTGAGACGAGGCCGCCTGCCGTTATCTCTGTTTCCCATGTGAGCTCTGCCGATTCTCCATCAGCAAGAGGGGTTGGAACTGATTTGACGAGCTGCGGCGTAACGCTGCTTGTCGCTGATGTTATCAGCCTCGCCGATATGCTGCTGTATGTTTCCCCTGTCGGGTTTTCAATCTTTAATGTGGTCGTGACAATGTCGCCTATCTCGGCATCGGTTTTATCAGTGGTAAGCGTGTATGCAATTGGCGCCACAATCTTCTCGCCGTACAATTCCGCAACTTCGCCTGCCGTCAGAGCACGGTCTGTCATTACGAATTCCTGCAAGTCAAAGTTCACGTACATTGACGCAGTGTTGTACAATGCTGTGTTGTTGTCCCAGCTTTGTCCGATCATGGTTGGTTTTCCGTTGCCGGGAATGCCCTGAGCAAGGTTTGTGGGATAGTCGTTTGTGAGCACGCCATTTGCGTAAGTTTTTACTCTGTTCGCATCTTTGTCCCAAACTGCCGCGATATGTACCCACTGGCCGGCTGTGTACCTTGTGATTTCAATGTCGGTTGAACCGTTTACTCGCCCTGAATCGCTGCGCGACTTTGAGTTGAGCTTGATCATTCCGCTCTTTGCGGTGAACATCCAGCCGTTGTTGCCGCCGCTGCTCCAATTCTTGTTGCTCATAACGGCTGGGTCGCTCCCTGACGTAGAGTTGACTTTAATCCAATAAGCTACCGAGAAGCTTTGGTTGTAGTCGATTAAGTCGTCCGCTTTGTCGAGTTCGAAATAGTTGCTGCGGCTAAGGCTGATTGCCTTCTGCCCTTTTCTGCCGTCAACATAAGTCTGCGTTCCAGTAAAGCCGTTAACTATTGGCGAATCTCCGTTTTCGTTGTCGAGGTTCCCGTCTAATTTTAAATGATAGTCCATGTTGGAACCTGCTTCTGTCAACTCTGCCTCTGATGCAGCGAATGCTGCAGACGGAAACGTACCGACCATGAGCATCGCAGCGAGTGCGCCGCTAAGCAGCGTTTTCTTTTGAAATAATTTCTTCATTTTTTACCCTCCTTGTTAAAGCGATAGTTAGTCTGCTGCGCATAACTGTGAATTATGCCTGTTACCTAAGACTGTACTATGCTAAGGTAAAAAATATCAGACGCAAACAGTAAAATGCCTGTAAATATTGTGTAATGCCAATCCCCCACTCAAGATGTTCTGTCTTGCCGATGAACAAAAAATCAAAAGGCTGCCTCAATTTCACTATTGCGACAGCCCCTCGCTATATCTTAGGAGGTAATTTATTTCGTGTAATGGATGAACAAGTCAAGCAGGTCGAGCATGTCTATGACCCCGTCCGAATTGACGTCGCACATCTTGGCGGTGACCGGCTTGCCCCTGGAGTCGTTGACCTTGATCAACGACTCCCAGTCCGGGGAATCGCTGTCGAACCCGACATACAGCAGCAGGATACCTAGATCCAGGGCATCGACCACGTTGTCTTTGTTCAGGTCGTATTTCGAAAAGGCTCTCTGGTCCATGTTGGTAGTGGCTTCACCGATTTCAATGACGCAATCTTGATAATGCGTCATTTTACTCTCTGAGTCAAGCCTGCTGACTTTAATGTTCGTCAGTGCAAGCTTCGCATCACCTTTGGCCTTAGGGACGAAGACGAGTTTGGCAATAGCAGCAGGCTCGCCGGATGTGAATCCTTCATCGTCTCCGGCTTTGTACGCTAACGTGACAGTCCCTTGCCACATACCGCCTCCAATGTAGCGCCATAGGATTTCACCCATTGTTGTGAAACCTGACAACGGCTCGACGCCTTTGCCAGCAAGCAGGCTGCCGTCTATTTCAAACTCCGCTTCTACTGTCAGCACGTTTTCGGCATTGCGGATGCTGAACGTGAATTCAACGTCTTCGCCTATGTCGCTCAAAGGCGCCGCGCTGACCATCGCATATGTCTTTCCATTTTCTGTTTTATCTGCCATTGCAGCAATCTCACTTGCTGATATTACACGGTTTTCCATTACAAAATCCTGCATGTAGACATCAGCGCCGAATGTCTTGTTGTTCCACATCCTGCCTCCGTTAAGATATGCTCTTGAGGCATTGGTTGAACCTTCCAAATACGATTGACCGACAAGCGTCGACCAGAAATTTGAGCCCAGGCCGCCCAAAAGATCAGCATCAAGCACGTTCGTCAGTTCCCCGTTGCAGTACATGCTGATTTTATTTTCGCAGTTGTCGAAGGTGACTGCGACATGAACCCATGATTCTGGTAAATAACTGCCAATGGATACTGACTCGTCGCCATCGGTGTCAAAATACCTGTCTGCCACTGCTGTCGCGCCTCTAAGCTTGATCTTCTTATCGCTCCCCGTTGCAGTTATCATAAACCCCATATTATTGTTGTTTTTCCTGAATTTGCTTGATGCTATTGCGCCGTAATCCGCAGAAGGGTTCACAGAGCGGACATTTACCCAAAAAGCCAGAGAAAAACTTTGATTGTAGTGGAGTAGGCCCTGCGTACTGCTGTTGCCGTCTAGTTTAATAAAGTTGTTCTGGTCAAAAACAATTGCCCAAGTTCCGTCTTTCCTGCCTTGAACGTAATTTGCCGTCCCCACCATTTCAACAGCAGGGCCGCCCATAGCATCGTTGTTCATGTTTCCGTTAAATTTCAGGTCATATGCCATTTTCGGTGTGGCAACAGCCCCTGATCCAGTGGTTTTAAACGGGGCGGATTCAATGAAAGTTGCGCTCGGCTTTTGGAAATTGCCAACGGCATTAATCCGCAGCATGTAATTCGTGCCGGGTTTCAGGTTTTTAATCGTCCGCGTGAGTTTTGGCGACCAGTCTTCCTCGTACTTGAAGAAGTCCGAGTACGTTTTGTAGATGAAGCTCGTGTTTTCGTCGAGATTGAACAATTCCATTCTGTAAGCGTAGACAGCTTCGCCAACGAACGGATCCACCTCGCCAATAGCTAAGCCGGGCATATGCGCCTGGTCAAAATTAAACGTTACGCTGCTGTCGCTTTGGCTGACTATTGAAACTTCTCCAAAAGAATCGAACTCCGGCGACTTTCCCGAGGCATAACGCGAGTCTGTGTACTTGAACGTACTCGAGTCTTTGACATCGAATGTCCATGTTTGATCCAGTTCTTTTATCTCGATGTTCGCATTGGCAGTCATGTTGTTTGACCTGCCAGAGAGGTTCGTTACCGTCACTTTCGAACCCTCAGCTTCAACCACTATGCCGCCAAAATACAGGTTGGCGCCATCGGGGGAGCAGGAGAAATCTCCGTTCGCGTTAATATAGCCTTCCTCCCACTGGGTAGCTTCATTCATTGGCGTTATGTTGAGCGCCGTGAACCCACGGTCCTGCCAGATTGACCTAGGCTCTGCGTTAGGGGAATGAAGGTGCCCGTTAATTAATACAATCTGCGGATCGCCGTCAAAAATCGTACCTGTGCGCCCGTCCCCCAGACCTTCGCTGTAATCAACGGTTGTGTCGTAAAAGGTGTTGTGTATGGGATGATGGCAAAACACAAATATAGGCTTGTCGGGAGTGTCTTTTTTTGCTGCAGTCAATTGCTGCATAAGCCACGGCACCGCAACACCGTATTGGTCGTCATAATTGCCGCCCATATACTGGGGCCTGTTGTTTACGCCGTCATAACCCAGGCCTGCGCTGAAGGATATGAAGTGGTAGCCGTTGACTACGTAGTGGCCGAAAATTTTGCAGCCGGTGCCATTTTCGAAAGCATTTGAGTTTGATCCTTCATGGTTTCCCATTACTGAAATAATCTTTGTGGCGCTGTAGTCAATGAGCGGCTCCGTGTAGATGCCGCTGCCGTCAGCTCCCATAATAAACCTGTTGAACCAGCCGAGTTCTGTGCCATCCATAAAAGGCCTGCCGGCGTTTGTGGCGCCGACATCCCTCACCGTGTCGACAATATCGCCATCGAGTACGACTACGTCAGAACCATAGTCTTTTTGAAAAGTGTTCAAAAAGCTTGCAAATTTCTTTTTCCTGTACAAATTAACATCGCTGTTTTCGTTGTTGACGTCGCTGAAAAGATGAGTGTCTGCCAATGCGCCGAAAACGATCTTGCCCTCTTCGCTGTTTAGTCCATCATAAGCATATTTGCCGCTGGCGTTTGGTTTGATTGCATAGGGCTGCACCTCATCATCTGCACTGTAGCTTGCTGTTTCTGCGTTTGCTGCAGATACTGCCGGCATCATGGAAAACACCATCACAACAGCCAGCAACACAGTTATAGCACCTTTCACTGTTTTTTTCTTCATTTCGTTTCTCTCCTTTTAATCTGTTTGGTGAAGCAGAAGGTGTCATTGTACCATCCGGTGCTGTGACCCATACCGTCCATATTCCTCATTCTATACCTGACGTGTAAAGCCTCATGCACAAAAAGGTAAATCTTGAGTAAATTGTTTGTTGCCAAGGCACATTGATGTGCTTCCGAACATCATTACAGCCAGCCATGGTGCTGACCTGTGGCTGGCTGTACTTGGTTGATTAGGAGGAGACCGCTACTTTGTGTAATGTAGAAAAAGGTCGATCAAGTCGAGCATGTCTATGACCCCGTCCGAATTGACGTCGCACATGCTGGCGGTGACTGGCCTGCCCCTGGAGTCGTTGACCTTGATCAACGAATCCCAGTCTGGGGAATC
>WRJK01000143.1 GCA_009782285.1 Clostridiales bacterium | reverse complement strand
TGAAGTACGACAGTGACGGAGCATTGCAAAGCATCGCATACGGAAACGGTGATGTGGACACTTTCAACTACGGTAAAATGGGTGAACTGCTATCTGCTGAAAACAAGTGCTCGAAGATTGAGTTCGAGTACGATAAAATGGGGAGAGTCGTGAAAGAGGTGCAGAACGACCATACAGTCGGAAGCGAATACGCAGACGGTTATTTCGAAGGCGGCAGAGTGAGCATCAATACAAGTCTCGGGCTGAACATAGATATTAAGCGTAGCAAGGACGGCCTTCCAAAAGTGGTGACTGCTGATTTCCAAAATATAGTGCACCAAAGCAGTTTTTCTTTCAATATGTCTGGGCAGGCATTAGTGCGCACGATAAGCACGGTGAACGGCAGACAGGTCAGTGATTCTTGGAGCTACGACAAACTTGGATTGCCTGTGGCGCATAACGTCAGTATGGACAATCGCGAAAGCATGCGCAGGAAATACAGCTGGGATCTAGGTGGCAAACTGAAATCGATAACCGACAGTGTCAGCGGCATTGGCTTAAACTATTCGTATGACAGCTACGATGCATTAAAAGCCGAAGAAACAACAGGGGCAGAGAAAAGAGAAACAGTGCGGGTTTTAGACAACATAGGCAATGTGTATGAGACGAGAAATAAGACGGATCGGGAGTACGGAAAGGGAGGTCAGCTGAAAACTGCTAGGGGCTGCGAATATCGCTATAATGACTGTGGGGATTTGACGGAAAAGATAGTGGTCGACGGTAAAAAATGGCTGTACACTTACCATCCAAACGGGTTGCTAGAAAAGGTTGTAAGACCCGATGGGAATGAAGTGGATTTTGCTTATGACCCGATGGGACGCAGGATCAGCAAGAGCTTCAATGGAAAAACTACAAAGTACCTCTGGGACGGCGACAAGATCGTCCATGAATGGACAGAAGAGATCGATGGGCAGCCATCGGAAGCAACCGCATGGCTTTTTGACGAAGACAGTTTCACACCGCTTGCCAAGCTTGTGGGCAATCAGGCGTACAGCATAGTCAGCAACCATTTGGGTACGCCGAGTTCAATGTTTGACAAAAATGGTGTGTCAGTTTGGAACGCTGAGGTAGACATTTACGGCAAGTTGCATGTTAATAAATGTAACGTGGTAGAGAGAGAAAAATGCCCGTTCCGCTTTCCTGGGCAGTACGAGGACGAAGAGACAGGGCTGTATTACAGCAGATTCAGGTACTACGACCCTGATATGGGGATGTATACGCAACGTGATCCCATCGGATTGGAGGGTGGTAATCCAAGCCTGTACGGATATGTCCTTGATCCAAACATTTTGGTTGATCCTTTTGGGTTAAAACGCAAAATGCAACTTGCAAAGAACAGAGCGAACGGGAAAAGAGCAGAAGACTATGTATACAACAAGCTTTTGAACAATAAAAATGTTAAAGTTTTAGGTAGGCAGGTGTACATAAAAACGCCCAACGTGGGAAAAGGAAGATATGTGGACATATTGATCCAAGACATCAAAACAAAAAAATTGATAGCAGTTGAAGTCAAGTCTGGGAAAGCAAGCAGATCCGTATCACAATTGTTAAAGGATAAAATAATTGCAGCAGGAAAAGGAATATTTGGGAAGAATGCGCCACTTGACATGGCTGGAAGAGAATTGGCAGGCAATCTTACTACTGACGTGATAGTTAGCACAGCTAAAGTGCCATTGTGGAAAATACCATAGTGAAGACTTTCGTTATATTTACATTCGTGTCTTGAAAGAAGAGGAACTTTATGAACACACTTTCAAAAGAAGAAGTCATTGCTCAAATTGTCGAAGTCGTTAAAGTACCGTTTGAAAAAAAAGGCTTCATGCTGAAAAGGAAACGGTATTTCGAACGCACAGACACTTATAGCAATGTTCAGCAGTATGAAGTCAATCTTGCGAACAGGAAAGGCTTTTTTTCACTTCATTTAATACTAAGGGTACTTAACAGGCCACTATTAAAAAAAGTGAACGCAGTCCTGGAGAAAGCCTTAAGGGCTGAAGAATATGAATATCCAGACAATTGGGACAAAACCATAATCGAAGGCACCATAAAAGAAAGAGTTGCTCAATATACGCTAGCAGGTTTGACGGATTGGCGAGAATTTAAACCTAGCGACGAAAGTCTTGAGGATTTCAACGCAAGGTTCTCGATTTGGTTCTGCGTTTTCGACAATATCGAAGAGAAAAAAGGCTGGCGGAAGCAGCTTCTGGACAGCGTGGATTTTGCGGAAAACTGGTTCGCGACTGTTGCAAAGGACAGCGAATGGGTCATTAAAAACACAGATTACCCGGCGTTGTTTCTGCTGAAGGAAGAAGGGCGAGAAAGCGAGCTGCAGCAAAAATACCATGAGGTTCTTTCCGAATCAAGACTGAAAAAGGAGGCAGAACTGTTCTACAGGCATTTGATACTATAAGGAGTTGATGCATTTGTACGCAGATTTCATTGAGTTGTCCGCAGCTCTGAGGAACGAATACCTCCTGAAGACGGAGGCTCTTTTTGCTGCCAGAAGACAGCAGTGGTTTCCGGTGTTGGCTGGGCATTTCCAATCGGTCTGCAGCGAGGTAGTAAGACTGCAAAGCAAGCAGTCGCTTTCTGCAATATCCTATTTGGGCTACACCATGCTTTACACGAATTTCGTCAAAAGGCGCTACGTGTCGGAAGTTTGGGCTTACGGCGACGAATGGTTTGGGGATAAAAACCAGCACATTGTCGGCGAATACGACGTCTCGCCCCTGTTCGTCTATTTCGATGAGCTGTGGGACAGGCTGCTTTCCGCAAGAAAGGGTTATGCTGGCAAAGCCACTGCGCAAGAAATTGTAGCCTTTATGATGGAGGTACTGCCGGATTTCTATTCGTACTTCACAAACACTGTCCGGTTCGCCATAACAGAGTGCGTGGACAAAAGCCCGTTTACAGACATATTAAAAAACGATTCTTTCCAGATTGGAGTGGGCGAATACATGGCAGGCACTGAGCCTGTCTTCACAGAGAGCAAAAACAAAGACGCAGCCCAGCTGGCCAGCTGGTTCGAAAAACGCCTAGAAGGGGAGTACGTTGCTTGCGACTGTTCAGGCTTGGATTTTTCGGGGAAGTCATTTGCAGGCACGGATTTCCGCTATGCCCAGTTCCGCCGTTCCTGCTTGGACAGCGCCTCGCTTCAAGGCTCTGAGCTGATCGGCGCGAATTTCCGTGAAGCCAGCATGGGAAAGTGCTGTTTGGACGGCAGTTTCATCCATGAAGCGGATTTTTCCCGTGCGATACTGAAAGGTGCAAGCTTTGTAAGCGCAAAAGGGGGCACCGGTTTGCCCGATGCCGAAAAATGGCAGTTTGTGGGTTTCCTGCCCGTTAACTTCCGCCATGCCGACCTGACGGGCGCAAACTTCAGAGGCGCAGACCTCGCGGGTGCGGATTTCGCTGGCGCGGTATTGGAAGGCGCAGACTTTACAGGTGCTGTGCTTGACGGCGCGATTTTCAGCTAAAGGAATTTGCGTTGCATTTGACCTTGCAATCGTATATACTGTACTCGTAGTACGCAGGAGGTGTTTGCGATGAACGAAAACGGTGAAAACGACATCAGGAACGGGTACGCCAGCATCGGTGGCAAAAGAACGCCCTTTGCAGAGAGGGTAATAAATGACAGGATAAAAATAACGCTGCCCGAAGAATATGAACATATGGAAAAGCGCCACATAAAAGCCAAGTACCCAGGGTTCAAAAGCAAAGATGCAGTGGTTTTGACCAGCAAGGACACGACAGTGAATTTCATGTTTGACTTCAAAGAAGGGACTGTCCTGCAAGGCGAACTGGAAGAAGTGCGCGACCAACTGCTCGGAATACTGGAAGAGGCACAGCCGTCGCTGGTTTTCCTTGACAAGTCGACCATTGAGGGCGAAGGGCTCAAAGTCGCGTATTTCGAAATAGTAACGCCATCGCTGGATAAAGCCATGTACAATTTCATGTATTTCTTTGCAACTGAGGAAAACTTGGTCGTGGCTTCCTTTAGCTGTTACGACGACGAGAAAGACGATTGGCGCCTGGTCATGCGTCAAATCGCGGGCAGCATTACAGCCTGTGGCATATGATGTTGCTGGAGGTGAGTACGAAATGCAAAAAATACTGCCGATAGGCATAGACAGCTTCAGAGAAATACGGGAAGCAGACATGTACTACGTCGACAAGACGCTGATAATAAGGGATTTCATCCAATTATTTGACAAGGTTGCCCTCATAACGAGGCCCCGGCGCTTCGGCAAGACGCTGAACATGACAACGATAAGGGAGTTCTTCGACATCACAGTGGACAGCAAAGAAATATTCGAGGGGCTTGCCATCATGGGCACCCAGTACGCGGATCAGATCAACTCCCGCCCGGTGCTGTACTTCTCGTTCAAGGAATGCAAGAGCGCAAACACCGAGTCGCTGCTTTTCCAAATTGCAGAAGCCGTTGCGGCTGAGTACGACAAATACTACCATGTCTTCGACGGTGCCGTCGACAGGTCGAAGCGGTGCTACCATTCATTTTACCAGATATACGAAAAGCTCCTCGATAGAAAGAAGGACATGGATTTTCTGCAAATATCCATGTCCGACCTCGAAAAGGCAGTGTGCGACTATTACAAAACAAAGCCCATCGTCCTTATCGACGAGTACGACACGCCCATTATGAGCTCTGTGGAGCACGGGTACCACGACGAGCTGAAGGATTTCTTCTCAGGGTTCTACGGCGGGGCACTGAAAGGCCAGGACAGCCTGCACCAGGCGCTGCTCACGGGAATCCAGCGGATAGCCAAGGAAAGCATTTTCTCCCAGCTCAACAACATCAAAGTTTACACCGTTTGCGATGTGCGTTATTCTCAGCATTTTGGGCTGACAGCAAGGGAAACCAGCGAGCTTCTTTCGCACTACGGCCTTGAGCTGAACGACAAAGTGAAGCAGAAGTACAACGGGTACCTGTTCGGCAGCACCGAGGCGTACAACCCGTGGTCGATACTGTACTACGCCGAGACCGGGGCGCTTGAGAACTACTGGCTCAACACGTCCACGAACTTCCTAGTCCACAAATCAATCTCAGAAGCTGGCGGCCTGTTCCGCAAGAGCTTCGACAAGCTGGTCGCTGAAGGGGTGGCAGTGGAGGTCGACGCCGACCTCACGTGCTCCTTCGTCGAGCTCGCGAGTGACGACACGCTGTGGGGGCTTCTGATAAACGCCGGCTACCTGACGGTCGCCTCAAGGGAGGCAGGGTCCACTGCCGTGACCGTGCGGATACCCAACGGCGAGGTCAGGTTCGAGTTTGCGAAGATAATAGCAGGCTGGGCTGGCGTTGGTCACAGGCAGCTCGAAAAGATGTTCCGGCGGCTGCTTGCGCAGGACATGGAGGGCTTTTTGGACGTGTACCAGGAGATCGTGCTCTCCTGCACCAGCTACTTCGACGCAAAGGAAAACGCGTACCACAT
>WRJK01000142.1 GCA_009782285.1 Clostridiales bacterium | reverse complement strand
CTTGTCAGCATCATAGACTTCATTCAGGTAAACGCCTTGGAGTTGGTACAACTCTGTATCTATCGGCTTATCTTCCCAATACTTGGCGTCAAGGTATGGCACAAAACCAACTGATGTAATCTGGCCGTATGGGGTCGTGAGCATGTAGGAGCCTTCGGCCTTATTGTCGCTGAGGTCTTTATAGTTGGGCAGTTCCCAACCGACAGGGTATTGCCGCCAGACCTCTCTGCCGCCAGCTGTCTCGCCCCTGACCATGCTGCGGGCAGGCCTGTACTGCGGCAGCTCTGAAACAGATGTGGAAATCGAACTTGGCGTGGCGTAGTGGAACACGCCGAACTGCAGTGAAGTCTCGTCAAAGAGCAGAGTTCTCGGGTCGTCCGGGACTTTCTTCTCAAGCTGTGTGAGGTATGGGACTACGAACACTATGTCGACCGGCGCGCCTATCGGGCCGTCACGGTATATCTCTATCGTCACGGAGGGGCCAAACGCAACGTTGTTCCCTCTGTCGATAAGGTAATTCTCGAGTATCCAGAATGCTGAGAAATCAGCAGAAAACTCGGTTACGCCTGTGGCGGGATTCTTCGACTCGTATATTTCAAAGCCTTGACTCGCCAATCTACCGGCATCCGCAGCGCTGACCGGCTCGCGCCCAGCCCCCTGTGCAATGTCGTAGTTGACGAAAATGTTTACTGCCTTGAAAATATCAAGGAACTGAATCGCCCCATTAAACGCGGTACGCAGTGCGGTACCGGTCTGGTTGCCCTTGTACGAAGCGATGAGCTCAGGCGTGGACCTGGGCGCGTTGTAGATCAAGCTGGCGCGGTATTCCCACTCTGTGTACCAACTGTCTTCTACAGGCCTGCCGTAGCGGTCCCTGACCTGGATCGGCACGCGCTGCAGGCCGATGTCGTCTCTGATAAATATTGTGTTGGAGCCGCTGAGACCTGCGCTCGAAGATGGTTGGCTGGTTTGAAGGTTAGCGCCTTGCGTGCTGCGCTTCGAGTAAATGTCGGAGCCTCTGTCATAAACGACTTTCTCCACCCAGACGACTGCGTTATACAGGAGCGCCATTGCCTCCTCGCGCGTGATGGCAGCGTCAGCGCCGCCTTCGGGGACCAAAACCATATCCGGCCTCGGATAGCCGCTCTTTATCCTCTCGATGTCGGGATGCCCCGGAGGGAGGCTGGCCCAGTAGTGGTCATAGGTGCCGAAAAGGTCGACTTCTGTGTTCGTCGCCGTCTCATAGGCGCGCTGCATCCAGCCCGGGCCCTCAAACTCATGGTTTGCGCCGTAGCCGATGGAGGTCAGGAGTATTTTGATCCACTGGCCTTTTGTCAGCGTAGCGGACGGGTCAAACCTGTTGTCGCCGACGCCGACCAGGATATTCCTGTTCATTGCGTATGCTACCGCACCCGCCGCCCAGTGGTCTGACTGAACGTCGGAGAAAGATGAACCGCTCGTCCCGAGGGCGTCCGCTACCGGACGTGAAACAAGCGTGCGGGCAATCAAAGCGGCGGCTTCAGCGCGGGTCAGTTCGCCGTCCGGCTTGAAAGTCCCGTCAGGGTAACCCTCGATAACCAGCATCTTGCTGAATATCTGGATCGCCTGCATGAAACCACTATTAATGGAATCATTGTCGCCATACACGATAGGAGCCAGCTTGCTGTCGCTCGACGCCGCTGAAGCCGTAGGACCAGCGAAAGCGAACAACCCTGCAACCATAGCTACCGTCATGACAATGGCTACGAGTTTCTTGAGTTTACTCATATAAACTCTCCTTTCAAATGCGCCCAAAATCGGGCATGTAATTGGGAAACACACGGCTTCCACAAGGAGAGTTATGTAGATATCACTGAATCGCTTGCACCGCAACGCATAACGACAAACTGGGGCAGCGGCGCACACACGCACCTTTGCCCCAGATTGCCCCAAGTTTGCCCCGTATCCATCTATGGTTTTATTGCTTTTAGCAAGCAAGACGTTCCACTGCAAAATAGCTGTCTCGCGTTCACTTTATAAAGCCCAATTCATGAAGAATAAAACGTCTTCTCAAAAACGTGCTGTCAAGGCGTCAATGCCCAATTCTCAGCATTTTTGTTTCATTTGGCTTAAGAAAGTGTTATAATTGTGTTGGCGAATCAAGGGTTTTAATGATTTCTAGGCAGGGAGGACTCCATATGTACCAGAGAATAGACGTTGAACAACGCATGACTGATAACGAGGCTTGCGAGCAGTACCCGGATAGTTACATCCTAATTCGCAGGGATAGCATGTATGGAGAGATGGGAACAGTTCTATATATCGGCGACAATATGGGTGAATTGATTTCTTTGTCAATGACGTTAAATGAGCCGATTTGCGGTATAGTAGAGGGGCTAAATCATCATCGCAGTTTGGGAGGTGTTGTAGTAGGTGGCTGAGGTAGGATTTGATCCCCTTGGATTTGCTTATGTACGCCTTTTCATCAGATTGAGCGACAACCCGTTAATGCTGGATATTTCCTACAAAGTTGACTCAGGTGCAAACAGAACTACTATCAACCAAGACGCGTTGCAGAAATTTGGGTACGACAACAATTGGGTGATGAAGTACGGTAAACCGTTAGTTGGGACAGAAAGACCCACTGTGGCAACCGGCGAGCCTATAGACAATTGCTATATTACGACCTTGCCTGAAATCCAACTTGGCGGATATGTAGGCTACAACTGGCCTTTTATTGTCAGCCTTAATGATGACATTCAATTTAGGCTTTTATTAGGAATAGACTCTATGCAATTCTTCAACTGGAATTTTGATTATGAGAACGGTGTTTTCAGATTTGATTTGATAAAGGGAAAGCGCAAACTACTTTTCAACCAGCAGGAGCAATCAATCCATGCCATAGATCAGTATAAGGCAATAGAATAGTCATAGGTGATTGAAATATGCGATACATGAGCCGCCCCGTGAGGGGCGGCCCTGTAACTCGCGTTTGTTTACGTGCTTACCTATACAACCCCAAGTTTGTCAGCGCGGTGTGGCGGCTGGTGCTTGAATTGTCCGTGCCTCCTATAACCTTTATGACAAGGCTGTTCACATTGCTCACGTCGATGGAAAAATCATGGGAATATGTGCTGTTGACGTTCAGGGCCTTGTGGAGCAGCTTGCCGTCGCCATAGAAGAACACATCGACAGTGGCGGTGTTCATCGGCAGCGTCCGCGACAGGCCGGTAATACTTATGTCCCTCGGCAGCGAGATGGTGCCGGTCAGGGTCCAGTACTGGCTGTTCAGCGGGTAGGTGACGATCGCATTCGCTTTGTCGGCGTCGCCGCTAACCCTGTGGGTGCTATCGTCGCCCGACGTGTATATGACGACCCCGTCGGTGTAAGATTTGCCAAGGTGGTCTGTAACCGTGCCGTTGATCTGGTAGATGCTGTCTTGCGACCACCCTTTGTTGAAGTTTGTATGCGGTATCTCGCTCAAATATTTGTCAGGCGCCCCCGCAGGAGCGCCCGGGGTCCTCCCCCCGATATATACGCTGCTTGTCTGGGCGGCCCATTCGACGTCCTTGCCGAACGCCTGCCCAATTGCGCGAACAGGGAGGAACACCGTGCCGTTATAAAGGAACGGCTCAACAATATTGTTGTTGGCGTCCCTTGGCGTGAGCTGCGTGCCTTCGACAAAAAGCTTTATGTCCCTGTATGTGACCTCTATATTGCGGTTCCCGTTCAGGGCAAGCGCCCCGCCGCCGAACACTAGGCTGGCTACAACAAAACCAATAACGATGCCTTGAATGCGGTGTTTCATTTGATATTAATCCCCCTTTGTGCAGAGCCGCCCCAAATGGGGCGGCCCTGCTAGTTATTATGCCTTTGTCCGATAGGATGTCATCCGTGCTTCTACGTTTGGTTTGGTTTATTTGTTAAATTCATCTGTTCCGAAATCAATCCTATCAGCCTGCCAGTTGACCACGAAGGTCGCCTGGGCCCTGTTGACGCCGTCGATACGCTCGTGGATTACGAACACGATGCCCGCGTCTTTTGCCTGCCTGTACGCATAATCGAGGCCAACATTGTTCGTACCGTACATGTCGCCTGGGGTCTCATAGTCCTCATGTACGAAGACTGTCCTCATCCCGCCGGATGCATAGTTGTAGATATGGAAGTTGTCGGTGTTGTTGACGCCAATCAGCGTAAACATAGCCGAGGTCAGTTCAAGCGGGTTGATATCGCCAAATGTGTAGCCTAGTGTAAAGTCATTGTCGCTTGTATGGGGTACTGCCGTGGCATTCCATTCAGTCCCGCCGGGAACAGGAACCAGCTTATAGAAGCGGGTCGTGTCGTTGGTGACGTTCATTGCAGTTGTCGCAGTGATTGTCAACGTCTCGCTGACGCCGTCCGTCGTGATGAACTCCGCAGCTGCCCTGCCGGCGCCGTCAAGGACATTCGCTGATTCGCTTACGAGGAACCCGTACTTCGGCGTCGGCTCCGGCCTGACGAGTGACGAGCCGTCGAAATCGGTTCTGTCGGCCTGCCAGTTTATTACGAACGTCGCCTGGGCGGTGTTTACCCCACCGATGCGTTCATGTATCACGAAAACAATGCCTGCGTCTTTAGCTTGATTGTACGCATAATCGAGGCCAACATTGTTTGTGCCGTACATATCGCCCGGAGTCTCGTAGTCCTCGTGGATGAAGACCGCGCTCATCCCGCCTCTTGCGTAGGAATAAGAATGGAAGCTGTTGGTGTTATTAGCGCCCTCAAGCGTAAACATGGCCATTGTTATTTCCATCGTTGTGACGTCGCCGAAAGTGACCCCGTCCTCAACAGCTTCACCGACCAAGTATTGCGGCACAGCTATATAATCAGGGTCATCAGGGATGAGCTTGTAAAAACGAGTATTGGATATGCTGACCTCTATTGCAGATGTTGCCGTGATTGTCAGCGTTTCCCTAGTCCCGTCTGTTGTGATAAAGTCGGCAGTTCCCCTGCCGCTATTATCGACAACATTAGTCAGCTCGTCTACAAGAAACCCGTACTTTGGCGTCGGGATCGGCGCGGTGGGTTCACCGCCGCCTTGGCTGCCTCCACCGCCGCTTTGATTGCCGCTATCGGCAACTTGGCTGCTCCCACCTTGGTTGCCGCCATCACCTTGGCTGCCGGTTTCTCCGCTGCTTGTGCTGGTTGTGCCGTCGCTTTGTATTGTGATTGTGGTCGTCACCGAGCCTTCACCCTCGACGTCCACATTGCCATCTGCAGATATTGTAAGCTCCGTAATGATGCCGTCTTTTTCTATAGTCAGGATGACATTGGCGCCGTTGATCTCAACTTTCGCCAATACGCTGCCCTCCGTGATAGTCACCTCGGCGTTTGCCTCCACCGACAGCGTCATGATAGTGCTACCCGAGATGATGGCGCCGCTGCCGGCCGCTACCTCGCACGTCGTGACATAGCTGTCCCCCTCCACCGACAGGTGCACCGGCTCGCCGAATCCTTTGTTCAGCACGACGGTGTTTATTTCGCTGGCGCCTTTTATGACG
>WRJK01000141.1 GCA_009782285.1 Clostridiales bacterium | reverse complement strand
ATTGATTGCGGAAACAACACACTGTCAGCGCTTGACATAAGCAATTGCCCTGATTTAGAGTACCTATCATGCAAAAACAATTGGCTAACAGCCTTAAACATTGCAGGCAATGCTGAACTGACAAGTCTTTACTGTGAGGGCAACAAACTGTCTGCTTTGGATTTCCGTAACAGCACTCGTCTTGAATACCTTCACTGCGGAGACAACGTGCTGGCCAGGCTCAACGTGAGCAGCTGCCCGGCACTGGAGTTTTTTTACTGCGGCGGCAACCAGCTGACATTCTTGGACGTAAGCAAGAACACCGAGTTGACTCATCTTTACTGTGATCGCAACCTGCTGACCATACTTGACGTAAGCAAGAATGCAAAACTCGATACACTTGACTGCTCAGGCAACCCATTGGAACATCTCCCTTTCACGGACATTATAAAAACATGGTATCGGGATCATGTGCTTTTTGCGTATAACAACAACTTGATAAGCGATACTCAAGGATTGATGTTTCGCCCTGATGAGAAAGCCACTCGCGCTGTGCTGGTGACTGCGCTCTACCGGAATTCGGGCTCTCCCAGTATTGAGGACGTGAAAAACCCATTTGACGATGTGTCCGCTGACGAATTCTACGCTGACGCGGTCATTTGGGCAGAAGCAAACAACATCGTCAACGGGACTGGCGATAAAATTTTCGAGCCGAACAAGTTTATTTCCCGGCAGGAATTGGCAGTCGTCCTCATGCGTTATGAAAATTTTGCAGGGTTGACCTTACCAATCATCGAAGAGCAACAGTTTGCCGACGAAGACAGCATTTCCGGCTATGCGCGCACCGCAGTAAAAACACTGTCTGCTCAAGGGATCGTAACCGGCAAGGACGACAAGTCCGGCAACATTTTCGACCCTACTGGCAGCACGACCAGGGCAGAGGTCGCGGCAGTTTTGCACCGTTTGCTTGATTTGATTAACGCGTATTGACAACGAACAATGCCTGTGATATAAATATGATATCAAAATAATATCACAGGAGGTTTTATCGTGAACGAAAACAAATTGAATTTTAGTGAAAAGCGCCTTAAAGCTGCACCGGGGATTCCGCTGCTAATCCTGAATATCCTCGTTACGCTGGCAGGCGTTGTGCTGTTTGTGTTCAGTGCTGTTTGGCTGGCGACTGGACAGGATGGAAAAGGTGCTGCCGGCATGATTGTAAGTGTCTTGGCGGCTTTTATTGTTTGCCCCATCATATTTGGAGGTTTCAAGTCTGTCCGCCCGAACGAGGCGATTGTACTGACACTGTTTGGCAAGTATTACGGGACTTTGCGGAACGCGGGGTTTTTCTTCGTAAACCCATTTTCGGCAGCAGTAGCGCCGCCGCCGGCCGGAGCGGTGATGTCGACTAGCACGTTAGGAGAAGCAGGAGGAAATGCTGATGCAAGCAAGGCAAATACGAGCAAGGTCGGCTCAAAGGGCGGCAACAGGAAGCCACTCAAAAAATTATCGATGAAGACAATGACACTGAACAACGACAGGCAAAAAATCAACGACAAGCTGGGCAACCCGATTGAAATAGGCATCGTGGTTATCTGGCGTGTGGTGGACACAGTGGAAGCCATGTTCAACGTTGACGATTATGTGGAGTTCCTGTCGATACAGTGCGACAGCTCGCTTCGTTCCATTGTGCGTTTGTACCCCTACGACACAACGGACGAGGGCGATGAAACGCAAGGCTCGCTGCGTGGCAGCAGCCAGGAGATATGTGTCAGGCTACAAGAAGAAATACAGTCAAAAGTAGCTGTCGCGGGACTTGAAATAATTGAAGCAAGGATAACCCATCTAGCCTACTCTCCGGAAATAGCAGCTGTTATGCTGCAGCGCCAGCAGGCCAACGCAATTATTGACGCACGCAAGCTCATTGTTGAGGGTGCCGTCGGCATGGTTGAAATGGCGCTGGAAAAACTGAATGAGCGCAGCGTAGTGCAGCTTGACGAGGAGCGGAAAGCCGCCATGGTAAGCAACCTGCTTGTGGTCTTGTGCGGCAACCGCGACGCGCAGCCAATTGTGAATTCGGGTTCGCTGTATTGATAGCAGGGAGGAGGCGCATATGGAAAACAAAGAGAAAAAGCAGATTCCATTGCGGCTCTCAGCCAAACTGTGGGAAGAGTTGGCGCAATGGGCAGAGGACGATTTCCGCTCCATCAACGGACAGATTGAATACTTGCTGAACGAATGCGTCAAGGAGAGAAAGAAATCCTTGTATAATTCTTCCAGCATGGTATAATGTTATAACAATAAAAATTCTTGAGTTTCCAAAAGGGGGATGTAAAAGTGAGAAAACTGATCCAAATAACGATCATCTTGGCTGTACTGTTGCTTTCAGCAGGGTTTGCCAGTGCCACCAGCGAAATCGGTGTAAGCATCGACGGGGCGCAAGTGGAATTCGACCAGTCGTCGGGGTTCCCATTCATTGACGAAAACAACAGGACGCAGGTTCCTTTCAGAAAAGCACTGGAGGCTTTTGGGGCGACTGTTGATTGGAATGCAGACACAAGAACCGCCATTGCTGAAAAAGACGGGATAACCGTTCAGGTGACGATAGGCGATGATTTTATCTACAGGAATGACCAGATGATTATGAACGACACTATATCATTAATCAAAGACAGCCGGACATATTTGCCAATCCGCGTGGTCATGGAGGCATTCGACGCAAGCGTGTATTGGGACAACGGCACGAAGATTGTGGAGGTTGAGAGCAGGGACACTAGGCATTACAATTACGACTTGTCGAAACATGTCACCCTAGGGCAATACAAGGGTTTGGAAATTCCGGCAGAATTCGTCACAGTGTCTGATGAAGAAGTGCAGGATGAAATCGACTATTGGCTGATGGATGCAGGGAGGGTTGACGAGCTGACAAAGGGCGCCGTAAAGAGCGGCGATACAGTGAACATCGATTTTGTAGGCATCATGGGCGGAAAACCAATTGAAGGGGGAACCGGAGAAGGTTACGACTTGACGATAGGGTCAGGACAGTTCATACCGGGGTTTGAAGAAGGCTTGATTGGGAAAAACATAGGGGACAAAGTGGTTTTAAAACTAACTTTTCCGAAGGACTATGGCAATGAACTTGCGGGGAAAAGGGTTGATTTCAACGTTAAGATCAATTCAGCCAGAAGATATGTGCCTGCCAAATTGAACAACGAATTTGTAAAGATGTACAGCGATTACAATACTGTCAAAGAATACACTGACTATATAAGGGATTATATTAAAAAGGAAAAGGCATCTTCCGCAAAAGGCATCCTATGGGAAAACTTTTATGCAAGCTGCGTGATAACCGACTACCCCGAAAAGGAATTGAAGCGTGAAATATCTGTTTACAACCAATATTACCGCGACTATGCAAAATCCATGCAAATCGAATGGGCGGAATTCCTCGAAATGAACCTGATGGATCAAGCGGGCTACGACGCCTTGGTATTGGAAGACGTACAGAACCAGATAGGCCTAGAGATGGTTCTTTATGCCTTGGCTAGGCAAGAAAAGCTTGAGCTGTCTGCAAAAGAGTACAATGACGGCAAGCTGAATTATATAATGGAAATGGGTTTTGATTCGGTTGCGGCCTACGAGGACTACTACGGGGAATCACTGGAGAGAACAGCAGGAGGTAAAAAAGTCATTGAAATTTCGCTTATCTACGAAAAGGTGACTGATTTCATGGTAGACAACGCCACGCCAACTTCCTAACCGCTGCTACGCAAGCGCAGCAGCAAACAGACAGCAAACCGGCGGTGCTTTGCAGCCCGCCGGTTTTGAAGTGTTGCTAATGTCGTTTCATCTAATATCACGTATAGTGGACAAATAAATCAAGCAGATCAAGCATGTCTATTATTCCGTCTTGGTTAAAGTCGCACATGCTTGCCGTGACTCCGTCGCCGTGAATGTCATTTACCTTGACCAGCGTGTCCCAATTCGGGCTGTCGCTGTCAAACCCGGTGTACAGCAATATGATGCCCAAGTCTAGCGCATCGACTTTTCCGTCCTTGTTCAAGTCGTATTTCGAATAGTTTGCCATTATTCTTGTCGTAGCAGCGCCAATCCCTATCTCAACTGGAATTGACACAACGTCAGATACAAATCCGTCTGCCTCAACGCTTGTAAGCGTCATCGTTGCATAGCCATAGTTCATTGGGAAAAATACAAACTTTGCAATATCAACTGATTCCTCAGAAGTGAATCCGAACCCGCCACCTGTATACACAAGCGTGACAGTCCCTCGCCATTTGTTGCCGCCCAAAGAATTCCAAAAGACAGTTGACAGAGGCTGCCAGCCATTCAGTCCGACCACTCCTTTTCCTGCAAGCATCGTGCTGTCAATTTCAAATACTATTGTTCTCAGCTGCAGTACGTTGTTGGCGTCATGAACCGACAAGAAGTACTCAACCTCGCTGGTGATGTTGGTGACAGCTGCGGTCTTGAGGTCAACGGTAAACGGTGAACCGAGCTTTGGTATTACATCTGTTCGAGTTTCGCCGCAGCGGCTGCACACGTACTTGTCGTAGCCGTCTGTGGTGCTGGTTGGGTCTTTGTGCTCTGCTAAGACCCAAGCGTGACCGAGCGCCGCTACGGGCGTGTCGGTGTAGCTGTTGCCGCAGAGTGTGCATGTATGCGTCGTGAACCCTGCATCAAGGCAGGTCGGCGCGGTGACAACGGCGACGTAGTTGTGGGTCAAGGCCGGTATGGCTTCGGTCTTGGTCGCCGAGCAGCGTGTGCAGGTGAAGGTCTTCAAGCCTTCGACCCCGCAGGCCGCCGGCGTGGTGACAACTCCGTCGTCCCAAGCGTGGCCGAGCGCCGCTACGGGCGCACTGGTGTAGCTGTCGCCGCAGAGCGTGCATGTGTGCGTCGTGAGCCCTGCATCAAGGCAGGTCGGCGCGGTGACAACGGCGACGTAGTTGTGGGTCAAAGCCGGTATGGGTTCGGTCTTGGTTTCGCCGCACACCGTGCAGGTGAAGGTCGTCAGGCCCTCAACCCCGCAGGCCGCCGGCGTCGTGACAACGCCTGCATTCCAAGTATGAGCACCGGGTGCCCATCGTGCATACAAAGTTGTGTTTTCGGTGATGTTTGATGCGAAATTCCATTCGGTGCTGCCAGTCGACGTAGTAAACCAACCGACTAAGCTGTTGCAGCCGTTGGTCGGGTCTGTGGGCTGTGGCACCGGCTGTGCCGGGCTTTTCGGAACGGTGACGGTGATTCTAGAAAGGCCGTTTGCAAAAGTACCTCCATACCCTTCAAATATTACTGTCCATTTGTTTCGTATGTCCTCATAATCGCCACCATTGCCTTGTAAAAAGTTGAGGTTTCCGGTGACTTTTCCGCCATCAATGAAAGCCCAACCATAATTCCTGATGTTGTTTGAATGGTTGAGCGTACCAAGGATAAACATTACGCCATAGTTGTCAATTCCGTTGTTGCCCCCATTTGCTCCAAATGTCACATTGCTGTTAATGAAAAAATAGACATTCGCCGGAATTGTTATTCTGCCGCTGATGCTGTAGCTTGCCGTAACATGTATATCTACATCTTCTTCGGGGTGTTGCGCTGCGTATTGCAGTGCGCTCTGCAGTTGCTGCCAAGTTGCGGCATTGATTGTCGTGGGTTCTGCCGCAGATGCCGTCAACGGTAATGCGCAGATGCTCAATACCAAAGCCGCGACTAACACAACAAGTATTTTCTTATGTCTTACTTTCAATTTGAGTTTCCTCCTCTCCATTATCCTAATAATTATTATATTGCCTCTTTTT
>WRJK01000140.1 GCA_009782285.1 Clostridiales bacterium | reverse complement strand
GGCGAGCCAAAGGACGCTGCATGGCAAAACTTGAACGTAACGTTCACCGACGTTCCCAGAACCGACTGGGCATTCAAATACATAGCCCTTGCGGTGATAGGCAACTCGCTGCCTCCAAGATAGACAGGAGCGCACACGTTTGGTTGTGGGCGAAGCTCACTTGAATAAAATAATCGTCAATGAAAGCGGGTTCGAAAGAGCCCGCTTTTTCGGTTTTTCGATATAGTGATGCAAATAGTATACGAATTGTAACAAAAGAATCACAATTTGCATCAAAAACCTTGACATTATAAACTGTTCTATGGTATATCTATTCTTGACAGCTGACGTCAACAACCAATTTGTAAAAAAGGATTTCATTCGTGCTCGGGCTGGCATTTTCAATGAACTTTACCGTGTTTGCTGGCTTAAATTCAGATGACACAGAACCGGTTGATGAGCCGGCCGCAGGCGTTTTGGGCAATGCCACCATAGAATACTTGGGTGGCGGGCTGTTCAAAGGGATCGAATACGGTGCGCTTGGCAAAGAGATAGCAGACAGGAACGCCGCTGTGATTTCTATGACGAAGCAACGGTCGTACCGCGCAACGGTTCCTTTGGATGGTGTAGAAACGCTACAGGAGGCCCAGGCTATCCTTGCCGGTGCTCAGTGGCTCATCGCAAGGGACGAAGGCTATCAGGACGAAAGCCTTTGGGGGCATCAGCACTATGGCGGCGAGTTTTTCGGCACAAACAACACATGGACGAAGTTCGGCTCCACCGAACCTGTATTTACCGTTATTCCCCCCACAGTTGTCCTTCAGGGCGACAGTGGGTACGCATTGCAGCTTGAGTTCAGCAACGACTACCTCTTTACCAGCATGCAAACGAATGGAGGCCGTGCGCCTGCAGGCGTCGGGAGGACCAATTCGCCACAGATACTGGATTACGTCGGTTATTATGATTTCATGTGCCTAGACAGCGAAGGCAATGTGCTTGGGCAATCCGAAATCCGATACACTGTGTACGACAGTTTCCGCACCATGGCTGAAGTGTACCCAGAAATAGATGCAGTTGTGGGATACGTCGAGGAAACATATCCGGTGAACGGCATAGGCATGTACATGGAAAAACGCATCCTCGCCACCAGCCCTGGCGGGAACGACATGCCATGCATCATCATCGCTGACGCCGAAGCTTCCCTGGGCAAATATCAAGTGCTGAAAGAAAAGATGGAGGCTGACCCTGCAGCGTACAGGGCGGCATTGGCAGAAGGGGAAGGCCCGCTCTACGAAGCAATCATGACCGACTACAAATACCCGATTTTGGTGACGCAGGTCCACTCTGACGAAATCACATCCACTGACGCTATTTTAGAGTTCGTGTGGAGGATCGCAAGGAGCCACGAGAACGGTACTGAACCCGGAGACATCGAATTCAAGACGATGGACAGCTATAAGGACGCAGGTAAACTAGCACGTGACGTGCAGCTGAACGACATGAGGAAAACCACGCTGTCAGAGCTGTTCTACGATGCGGACGGCACCCCTTGGTCGGAATTTTTGGGTTATGTGAACGGACCGGGCAATTACAACATCGGGCAGCAGAGCTTCAGCAGCTTTTCCAGCCCAATCGACCTCAACTATTACTACAATATGGCAACCAACAAGTTCAACGTCAAAGAACTGCTGGATAATTTCATTTTCTTGATTATTCCGACTGAAGAACCGGACGGCAGGGTAAACATGGCCCACGCCAATGAAAACGGGTTTGACCAAAACCGCGACCACTCGCACCAGACTCAGCCGGAAGCGACAGCCGCCGCGCGCATGATAGCGAACTGGAACCCGATCGCAACGTTCATGATTTGTGTCTACCACAACGAATACCTCATCGAGCCATGCACGCCGCCCCATGAGCCAAACTTGGAATACGACCTCTTCGCAAAGAAGGGGATGCAGCTGGGCGAGGCGTTTGGCAAGGCAAGCGTGTCAAACAACCCCTCTTACAACGCTTTCAAAATGCCAATGCGCGACTCGCTTGAAACTAACGACGGGGTAAAAGAATGGGGCAGGAATTGGGACGACATATGCACCAATTACATTCCCTCGTACGGGATACTTCATGGCTCAATGGGCATAACCATTGAAACAGTCAATGGCAACGATGACACCATACCGACCATCCCCTATGGCTTGTTTGGGGCTGCGTACCATTTAATGGAAACCGATTACGACTATTTGGACAACCAGCTCGCGATTTACGAACGTGGCGTGAACAACGTCGACGCCGATTCCGTCAGGCCGTTTTTTGTGGACTACAATGACAAGCCAAGCGCGGATGCCGCAGCGTTCAGGCCGAAATTCGAAGAAAACAACAATTTCTTCCCAGAATACTACGTAATACCGGCTGACGCCGCAAACCAGAAAAACTTAGCTGCCGCCTTTGAAATGCAGCATTACTTCATGGAGAACGGCGTTAAAGTGGACACCCTTGACAGCGACCAGACCGTGACTGACGCCTACGGCGAACAAGTGTCGATCAAAGCGGGCAGCTTTATAATCAATATGCGCCAAGCCAAGCGAAGCTTCATCAACTCCACGATGTATAGCAGCCTTTTGATCACTGACAACTGGCCAGCCCTTTACGCCGAGCAGGCAGCCGCTTTCGGGTACCAAAGGGACTTTGACTATTACACCATAACGAAGGCAGGTGCTTTCAGCGGCGAACTGACCCGTGTTAACGTTCCGAAACTTGCAGAGACAGCGTTCAGTGGCGCGGCAGGATTCCACGTCGTAATCAAAAACATAGGCCTTGAGGCGATCAGGGCTGTTAACCACCTTCTGGACGAGGGCGTTAGAGTAGGCTTCATAACCTCGGGCGCGGAGAAAGGCCATTTCGTCGTATCGTATGATGATTTCATTGAAGCTCTAGACGGTTTCGCTCTGACTGTGGTTGGCACAAAAGCGGCTCCGCAGGCAAGAGTAATTGAAAAACCGACGTTGTTTGTCCCAGGTATCAACCATTCCTATGCGTCGGCGGCAGGCAGGGGCGAATATGGCCGCAAAGGCAACTTCAGCAACAGCCTGACCTATTGGGACAGGTTCGCGCTTAGGGATCAGATGGGTTTTGACGTCATCGACGACCCGGATTTCGCGCAAGATGCGGACATCATTATTGGTTCAGCCAACCTGTCTGCTGCCCAGGTCGGCATTGTCAAAAACGACGGAACGTCCTACATTGCAATAGGTGCAGGCATGCCGAACATAAGGGCCAGTTTCTTTGCGGCTGATGAATTTAGCTTCACTCCCACGGCTGTGACCAGCAGGGTCATTGACCATATTTTTCGGACTGAATACCCCAGCGACAGCCTTGTTACTGCCAGCTACAGGTCTTATGGCGAGGGCCAAGCGATGTACGGCTATGGCGGAAGAGCCATACAAACAATCCCAGAAGGCGCCAATGTGCTGATTAAAGCAGCAGTTTCCGAACCCGACAAACCGGCTGTGATTATGGGCAGCTTCCTCACAGAAAAGATTCCGCAGCTCCTCGACTTCGAAGGCTCCATCCAAGCGTTCGAGTATGTAGAGGACGGCCTTGACATTACCGTGTTCGCAAACACGCTGACCCACAAAGCCCACCAGCAGGGCGATTACGGGTACGCCGCAAACGCTATTTATTCAAGGATGCTTGGCGAGGACTATGCGGAGCCGTCAAGCGACGCGACACTAAACACCCTCATCGTGAGCGCAGGGACACTTGTGCCTGCATTCAATACAGAAACTATGGAGTACACTGTCAGTGTTGCAAACTCAGTGTCCAGCATAACCATATCCGCTGCGGCAAACCATGTCGGGGCAACAGTTGAAGGCATCGGCACGAAGAACCTTGCTGTGGGTGCCAACATTTTCACGATAGCGGTGACTGCAGAGGACGGCACAGTAAACGAATACACTGTCACAGTAACTCGCGCTGGCGGCGGCGGCTACGGCGGCGGCAGTACCAGCGGTGGCGGCGGCGCACCTGCTACGATCGTAGAGCCTACGGTGCCGTTGGCAGACCTGATTCCGTTCGCTCCGTTCATTACGGGCTTTGAGAACAACACGTTCCGCGGCAGCCAGCCGATTACCAGGGAGCAGTTCGTTGCAATCCTCTATCGTTTGAACGTGGCAAATCCGGCTGCATATGAAGGTGATTCGTCCTTTAAGGACGTGTCGACAAGCAGATGGTCCTATGACGCAATTGAATGGGCAAGCGGCGCGGGCGTCGTAGAAGCAGACGCAAACGGCAATTTCAGGCCGGCTGCCCCGCTTACACGCGGCGACATGGCTGTCATGTTCATGAAGGTTGAAGACCTTTCGGAGATGGCAGAGAACATCTTCAGCGACATAGAAGACCACTATGCAGCAGAAGACATCCTCAAGGCCGTCGAAGTTGGAATCTTCAACGGGTACCCTGACGGGACTTTCAAGCCTGAAGGGAGTACCACAAGGAGCGAAGCTGTGGCTGCGCTGATCCGCTACCTGATGGGCGGCGAACCGACAGACGCAACATGGCAGAACTTGACCGTAACGTTCACCGACGTTCCCAAAACAGACTGGGCTTACAAGTACATAGTACTTGCGGTGATCGGCAACACGCTGCCTCCAAGATAAACAGGCACACGTTTGGTTGTGGGCGAAAGCTCACTTGAAAAAAATAATCGTCAATGAAAGCGGGTTCGAAAGAGCCCGCTTTTTCGTGCGACAGCTGCTGTGATATGTCTATGAATTGAAACAATAGAATCGCAAGTCGCATCTAGATTCGCTTTGTTCACTCCATTTCCCGGATTTTCTCTATGGGCAGCTTGACGATGTCTGCGATGACATCGTCGGAAAAATCCCTCTTTTTCATTTCAATCACCATCGTACGCTTAGCATCCTCAACGCCTTCGAGCTGCCCTTCGAGCCGCCCTTCGAACCGCCCTTCGAGCCGCCCTTCCGCTAAGCCCTTTTCACGCCCTTCAATCCGCCCCTCTTCCAAGCCCTCTTCGCGCCCTTCCCTGCGGCTCTCCTTTTGCCAGTAGACCCTTTCGTGCTCCATGTCCTGCTCCCAAATGCGCCTTGATACAAACCTAGCGCGCTCGTTCGCGTCCATGCTTATTGAAGTCAAAGCCTCCATTGCCATTGCTATCTCCTCCTTGCTTTGAGTGATCTTTCTTATGAGGTCAGAATATTTCGGCTCGTTCGCCTTTGCGATGAACACCGACCACTTTTCAGCCGCCGTCATGTCGCTGGCGCTTTTTTCAACTGTTCCTTTTGTCTGCGACAAGTCCACGATCACGGACCGCACCGCGTCGGCGAGCACCAACCCATGACGGTTCCTTAACAGGAACTCTTCAAGCAGCCCGTGCGCCTCCTTGAAAGGGCTGTAGTTGCAGATTGTGATTTGGTAGCTCTTGGTGAAGGCGCTGTAGTCAAGCCCTCTCCCAGCTTGGTTTGCGTGCAGGTTCGCCAAGCAGAAGACGCTTCTGTGCCGTATGTTGGCGTGCTCGTTTCTCGAGCTGTCGTACCGCATAGGGTCAGCCTGCATTTCAATCGCGAACTGCGACGCGCCGTCCGTGGCGGTGCACCTGATGTCGAACACGCCGCGCTTCGCCATAGTGTCTTTTATCGGCAGCTCGTTGCCGAGCACCGTTACGCCCGTCAGGCCGACTCCTATGTAGCTCGAGATCATGTCTGCCAAGGGCAGCCTGCTTTCGGTGCGTGAAAAAACCGACTGGAATATCCCGTCTTCGTATGCGGGCAGTATTCTGGGGTAGCCGTCTGCCGCGGTTTCATTCATAACAATTCCTCCTTATTATACCATTTGTTTCGGGTGAGTAAAAGCAAAATAATATGTTATCATATAACATATTATACAATAAATGGCAGTATAAGTCAATGTGCAAATTTCATCTGCGTCTTCGGCAACTGCCCTAACCAAAAAATATTATTTCAGTCCAGTTAGCCAAGTTATATCATATTATTTTGATTTAT
>WRJK01000139.1 GCA_009782285.1 Clostridiales bacterium | reverse complement strand
CTTTCATCGGCGCCTATCTCTGCCCCCAGTATGAACAGCAGCAACACGACAAGCACCATCAGCAAGCTGTCGATCCATTTCAGTTCCTTGTCTTTCGGGATTATTTTCTTGCCCGTCGCGAACCCCAGTATGCCGGTTGCGAAAATTAGGAATACCAAGCTCATTTACCGATACCCTCCTGCTAAAGCTCTTTGTACGCAGCGTTCATGGCGGCAATGATGCCCTTCGCGGCGGCATACGCGTAGCGCTTGGCGTATTCATCCGTTTTGATCATCTCGAAGTCCTCTTCGTTTGAGAGGAAAGCCCCCTCAATGATGATGGCGGGCATGACTGTTTTGTTCAAAACAGCCAGCTTTGGGCTGTTCTTTATGCCCCGGTCAAAAGTGCCTAGAGCAGCAAGCATCTCTTTCTGTACGCGTTTCGCTACGTTCTTGCTGTAGATGCCGTAAAGCTCCATCTCGTCCCGCCCGTCTTCGTCCACCTTGCTGTAGTAATGGACCTCCGTCCCCGTGGGCCAGTCGAATTCTGATGAATTGTTGTGTATTGACACGAATAAGTCTGCGCCGATGCTGTTTGCGATTTCCGCCCTGTCGTACAGGGCGATGTGTTTGTCTTTTTCCCTCAGCATGTATATGCTGGCGCCCGCTTCAGTCAAATACTCTTTCAGGTACAGCCCAACTTTCAAGTTCACTTTCTTTTCATAAAGCTCGTCCTTTTTGTCCTCGTGGCCGATAGCCCCCGTGTCAGTGCCGCCGTGGCCCAAGTCAATCGCAATCAGCTTCTGAGCAGCTGCTTCGTTCATCACGTCAAGGGGTTCGTATTCAAAAGGGTCCCAAAAGCTGATGGCAGCGCCGCTGGCTATTTCGGGCGAATCCTTTTCACCCCTTTCCTCATCCTCGTCTTCCCAGTCCTCATCCTCCTCTTCTTCCTCCTGGTCAGGGGATGCGGGCGAAGCGATTATGACCTCTCGAAGCTGCTCGTCCCAGTCGACTTCGCATCCAAGGGCTTCTGCGGTGAAGCGTGCCGGGATCATAGTGCGCCCGTACAGCTCCCCTTCCCTGGCTATGATGACAGCAGGCACTTCCAAGGTTTTTTCTTCTCCGTTCACCAGTGCGACGGCAGAACCAATTGCCAGGGACACAAAATCGTCCTTCAAATGGATTTCCACCGCTTCTTTCTCCTCGTCCCAGAGCACCTCCCCACCCATGGACTCAAACAGGGCGCGGGCCGGGATCAACGTCCTGCTTTTTATAATGACAGGTGGTATGTCGCCGTCGTCAAAGACGATCTCCTTGTCGTCGAGCACCAGCTTGACAGGGTATTCGTCGCAGATTTTCAGCCCCTCGTATATTTCTGCCTGGGAAATGAGGCTTTCTGCAAAAACAACTGCAGATGCCACAAAAATCAAAACCGCCGCGCATCCGGCAAGCAAAAAAAACTTTTTCATAAATAACCTCTTTTTAACAAATAATCCCCTCAATCGCGTGAAATCCCAACCTCTTCATTATACTATCCTTTTTGCAAAATTAATATGAAAATTATATGTCATTTTCGTATCAGAACCGATATAATAAATTTGTCCGATTCAGCCATAAAAACGAAAGGGTGACAAAAAGATGAATTTTGAAGAACTTCACAGCGACATGAACAAGCAGATAGAAACCAAGGAATTGTTCGAAACGTCAAAAATGTACGCTTACGACTATATGGACAAAGCAAAAACCATGGATGTCTTCCCCTCCCGCGATTCTTTGGCCATGCTCGACGATTTGAGCGAGCCGATGCCAGGCAGCCCCTGCCAGCCAGAGGAAATACTCAGGCTGCTCCATGAAACCGGCTCAAGGAACACAGTAGCGCAAACCGGCGGCAGGTATTTCGGCTTCGTGAACGGCAGCGCCACGCCCGTTGCGCTGGCTGCCAAATGGCTTGCGGACGTATGGGACCAAAACACAGCCCTTTATGTCATTTCGCCGATTGCCGCCAAACTTGAGGACCTCTGCGAAAAGTGGCTTGCAGAGCTGTTTGGGCTCCCCTCCGGCACCGCCGCAGGCTTCGTGAGCGGCTCGTCGACTGCGATTATCTGCGGGCTGGCTGCCGCACGGAACGAACTGTTGCAGAGGCAGGGGTGGAACGTAACCGAAAAAGGCTTGTTCGGCGCCCCCCAAATCCGCGTAGTTGTTGGCGAGCAGGCGCATTCCAGCGTATGGAAAGCGCTGTCCCTGCTGGGCATCGGGAAAGAAAACGCGGCATCTGCCCCTGTTGACAGGCAAGGCAGGATCAGAATGGACGCTTTGCCTCACATCGACGGCAGCACTCTGCTCATCGTCCAAGCCGGCAACGTGAACGGCGGGGCTTTCGACCCCATAGACGACTTGTGCTGCACAGCAAGCAAAGCGGGAGCATGGGTGCACGTGGACGGCGCTTTCGGGCTCTGGGCAGCAGCTTGCGAAAACAAGCGCCACCTCACAATGGGCATCGAAAAGGCGGACTCTTGGTCGGTAGACGCCCACAAAACCTTGAACGCCCCCTACGACTGCGGCATCGTATTGTGCAAAAACAGGCAGGCTTTGACAAACGCCATGCAGTCAGCAGGCTCTTACCTGCAGTACAGCGAAAGCAGGGACGGCATGCTCTATACGCCTGAAATGTCAAGGCGGGCAAGAAGCGTAGAGCTTTGGGCGACTCTTAAGTACCTCGGAAAATCCGGGATCGACGAACTGGTGAACCACCTGTGCGCAATGACGGAGCGTTTTGCAGAGGGGCTCGTGAAAAACGGGTTCGTCGTCGAAAACGAAGTCGTTTTCAACCAGATTGTGACAAGGTGCAGCAATCCGGACGGAACGGCAGGCCTGCTGGAAAAAATTCAGGCAAGCGGAAAATGCTGGTGCGGCGGAACAGTCTGGAACGGCGAGCCGGCTATACGGATAAGCGTCTGCTCATGGCAAACAACCGCAAAAGACATCGATGAATGCCTTCGGCTGTTTGCAAATCTTTAGAGGCTTATTGACTGCTGATTTGATCCACCAGCTGCTGAGGCAGCCCGATGTCGCACAACGACTGTTCTCCAAAGCAACCGCAGCCTGGCGGCAGCAAGCAGGCTTTTTTGGCGAGCCCCATAACAAGCGTTTTGTCCGCCCTGACGGCAACTCCCATGATCTGCCCCGTATCAGCGTCTACTCCGCTCGGCAGGTCGCAAGACATTACGGGAACCGGCACAGAGTTGATAATGTCCACTGCATGGGCATACAGCCCGGAAACCGGCCTCCCCAGCCCGGTGCCAAGCAGAGCGTCCACAATCAGGCTGCATTTGACGTTTTCTGCCCTCAGCTCAAGCGAAACAGGGTTGATTTTGCCGCCCGCCGAAAGAAAAGCGTCGGCTGCGTTCTTAGCTAAGCTCCCCTCCTGCAGCTTTTCATGCCCAATCCCCCAAACGGTGACGGCTGCCCCCCTGTTCATCAGATACGTAGCGCAGACATACCCGTCGCCTCCGTTGTTTCCGCTGCCGCAAAAAATCCCCACTGCAGCCCCAGGTTCAGGGAGCATGCCAAACGCTGCGTCTGCCAAGCCATGCCCCGCATTGTCCATCAGCGCTGCTAGCGGAATGCCGTACTCGGTTTCGGTGCGCCGCTCTGCCTCCTGCATCTGTGCGACTGAGAATGTGGCGAATTCCAGTTTTACTGTTCTATCCATATTGACCTCCTTAATAGCTGCTTGTCACTTCATTACCCTCATATTATATGGGTGATTATGGGATTTGTCAAAAAAAACGAGCTGTGTTTACTTGACCGTGTAGATGTTGTATAATCAGAAGCAGAAAAACGCTGCTGAAATATATGAACGCACCAAGGAGGATGCATAATATGGCAAAGTACATGTCCCTGATCATAATAGTGCTTGTTCTGACGGTTTTCTGTTCCTGCACGACGGGCGAGCCAGAAAGCAGCCAAGTTGAAAGCCCGGCAAACAGCGAAGGCCAAGCAGTCCAAGATGAAGCTCCGGTGGACGAATCTGGCAAAGTCGTAATTTCCTTCGACTTCATATCACAGGCCGGCTACGCCAGCAACCAGTTCGCAGTATGGATCTGCGACGCTGACGTAAACTACGTGAAAACCCTTTATGCAACGCGCTTCACGGCAAACGGCGGGTATGAGAACAGGCCCGACTCCATCCCCCTGTGGGTCTTGGAATCAAGCCTCGCCTCCATGTCGAAGCTAGAAGTGAACGCGATAACAGGCGCGACGCCAAAAACTGGAAACCTGTCGTACACTTGGGATCTGACTGACAAAGACGGGAATGCCGTCCCTTCGGGTGAATACAGCTTTTTCGTGGAAGGTTCGCTGCGGTGGAAAAACCGGGTTCTTTACTCCGGGAAAATCACAGTCGGCGGCGGCTCTGCCAGCGTACAAGCTGACGCCGAGTTTTTCTTCAAATCGTCTGCCTCGCAACCTGCCCTGACTGACGATGCGCCTGAATGCTCAATGATCGGTGCAGTGACGGCAAGCTTCGTTCCTGCTGGCGAACGGTAATTATCTCCGCCTTATTGCTTGACGAACGAAAATAATTATTGCTGTTGACATATTTGTGATACTGATTCAAAAGTTGCAAAAATGCTTGATTTGCCAATGCTTCCTGTGATACTATAGTTGCACAGTTGAGATTGAACACTTCACGGCAACGAAATCTTAGGAGGGGCACAAATATGAAACCAAAGCCAAACAGCAAGGCTTTTCCGATAACCATGTTGTTGTCTTCATTTTTCTTGCTTTGTTCCTGTGCTGCAAATAGCGAAACAACGGAATGCACAAACGAGAGCGTCAGAATTGACATCATGCATGACATTACTGAATGCATGGAGGAGGCTGCCGGGGACAACGTCAAATACGACTACGCCGATCCGTCAGAAAAAGGAATCCGGGCAATCCACACGTATTCAGGCTCGTCAGGGTGCATCGACGAGGAAGGGAACGTGATATTGGAGCTTGGGGACAAGCTCATCTGTTGCAGCGGCGGGTACATTCTGGTGGAAGACGACAACAATCCTGAAAAATGCATCGCGCTAGATGCGAAGGGGGAAACGGTCGCTTCGTTCAACAATTACTTGACGTACTACAACGGAACCAACGGAATCGCAAGGAAGCTGCTGATGGATGGAGAGTGCAAATTTGCGTTGACGGACGAATATGGGGAAAACATCACCCCTTTCATATACGACAGCTTGACTGTCAGCAGCATCCCCGAATACAGGGATGCCATAAGGGCGTCTTTCCTTGTTTATCGAAACGAAGCGCACTCTGGGCGCTCAGAATGCATAGAAGGATTCCTGAATTGGGACGGCAGCATCCGGCTGCCGATTGAATATAGGAAACTTTGGGAAATCGAAGATTATTCGTCAGACCGCATAATATTAGAATCCCGCGAAAACGAGAATGGGCTCGCTTCAAGAAACGGGCATCTTGTGCTTCCTGCCATCTACAAATCAGTCGGCATCAGCGAAGGAATATCCATAGTCAGCCAAACATTTACCTTCTCATCCGGCAGCAAATCCGATTCGCGTTCAAAAACTGCTTTTACCGACAAAGACGGGAATTTCCTGACAGGTTTCATTTTCGACAGCGCGTCCTTGTTCAGGGAAGGCATGTCAAGCGTATTAATAGATGGCCTGTGGGGGTGTGTGGACAGAGGCATGAACATGGCAGTCCCTGCGGAATACGTCTCGTGCCCCGATTTCAATAACGGCTACGCTGAAGCGGAGAGGCAGGACGGGACCGTTATTGTGTTGCAAAACCCAGTCATGGCAAGCAGGCAAATAAACATTTACATGAACGGCAACTGGCTATACACGGATCAGGCGCCAGTGGTTGAAGACGGCACGATAATGGTTCCGATTAAGCAAATCGCAGACAGACTAGGCTATTTCACGTCATGGTGCGGTAGTTCCGGAACCGCTATAATTCAGAACAGAAGCAGGATAATTACAGTCTGCGAGGGCAGCAGTTTTGCGGAGGTGAACATATTTGATGACGGCTTGCCTAGGGAAGCTGTTAAACTTGACAGAGCAGTAAAAATCATCGGGGGCAGGCTGTTCGTACCGCTGCGTTTCCTTGCCGAGAACTTCGGCGTGGAAGTGTCTATTATCTCGGGGCAAGCATCAGCAACCAGTCCATAGGATGCCATTGAAAGAACCATGGCCGATATGTTTAGTTGCGGTCTTCCAGAACGCCGCAAGGATCCAGCTTTGTCCTTGTACCATTGACTGATATGACTTTCAGCCCAGGAAAACAGCGAATACGCTTCAGTCATAGGGCTGCTGGCAACCAAGCTGGCTGCACTGCTTGCGGTGTCCTCAATATCGAAGCTGAAGAAC
>WRJK01000138.1 GCA_009782285.1 Clostridiales bacterium | reverse complement strand
CATATGCCAGCATTTCCACCGCTTCATTGGGGGTTGCCCGGGAACTTGGCATGACTACTGTGCGGGGCGTGGCGCTGGACGACTGGGATCTTGCCAATTCTGCTTCGTTTCTAATAAACAGGGTACTCACTTCAACCGGCACCAATCTATTGAGGGACGGCCAAATCTACACAGGGCATGACCAACAGGGCCAGACAAACACAAGGCAGGCTCTTCCCGAAATTGTGCATGAGCTGCGGATGAGGGGCTTTGGGTTCATGACGCTTACCGAACTGAGGCTGCACATGAACTTCCCTGTTACAAACAACATTACCTATTTGAACTTTTTCCAGTACAGCGCGATCCCCGTCGTCAACATAGACATCCAGCCGGCTGCGCCTGCCGAAGCCTTTATTGCAGGCGACATCAAGGGCAGCCTCACTGTCGAGGCGTCCTCCACCGGCGGCGCTGCCACCTCTTATCAATGGTACGTCAACACAACGGCAGAAAACATCGGTGGCTCAGCCATTGAAGGCGCGTCCGGCGGGACGCTTGCGCTTCCGGAAGATTTGACGGAAGGGACATACTATTTTTACGCGGTTGCAAGCGCGAAAGCTGCAGCCTCCGTGGCTTCGGATCCAGCAAAAGTTGTTGTAGCCCGCGATTGCGTCAACATAAACCTCCGGGCAAATCCGGTCACATACATCAATAGCGACGCGGAATACACCCTCTCACTTGCAAACGTAAAGAATGCCCTCGCCGTAGAGCTTGAATTTGAAATCGACGCCGGCTTGCTTGCTGAAAAGGGCATTTTTGGGCTTTCTGGCTTCGAGCCGATGAGCAACGTCCTTTGGGTCCATAAAGAAGGCGGAAAGCTGAAGGGCAGCCTCGCTCTTGCCCTACCGTCACGTTCCACCGCCGGCCTGACCTCAAAAGCCCCTATAGACGTAGCTTCATTCAACTTCGCTCCAAAAGCCTTTGGCAATGCATCAATGAAGCTGACATCAGCGAAAGTTGTGGGCCTTGCCGATACAACAATATACCTTGACACAGAAATTCAAGGCGGCGCAGCAACGACAGTGGTCGCCCATTCAAAATACGACTTGAACCGTGACGGCGCCGTTGACGCCCTGGACCTCGGCATCATGCTGCTTTACTGCGGCTTCAAGGCGGAAGACCCGGAATGGGGCACTTTTGTCAAGGTCAATGACGCCTGGGGCAACCCAGTGGCTGCAAGCCAGTGCGACGTCAACAAAGACGGCGTGATTGACATGCTCGACCTCATCGACCTGTTCATACACTATGCAAAAATAGTAGACATATACAGTTAAGTATAATATAATGTAACATGAAAAAGAGGGGCCCCACTCGAAAAACCGGGGCAAATAATATTTAAGGAGTGTAAAACATGAAACGAACCACCGCACTAATCTTGACGCTGCTGCTCGTGCTCGGAACCATTCCAGCTCAAGCGCTGTCAGAACCATCGCTGCCTGATGCTGAGGAATTAAGCACACAGGCACGGCTGGAGCTGCCTGTACTGTTTGAAAACGGGCAATGGGCAGACGTACTCGGGGACATCACAGTGCAAACACCTGGCCTTACCTCTGAGTGGGCTTATGAAAATGGCATGATCCGCCTCACAAACGGCGTCCCCACAAGCAGGGACGTAGAGTTTAGGTTTGTATTTGACAACCTTCTGGACATCAGAGGCTATGATGCTGTCATTATGGAACTTGAACAGGCTCCAACTTCTTGGTTTCGCAGCATGCTGCGTTTCCGCATCGACGAGGACACAAAGAACTGGGACAGCAGCAGCCATTCCAACATCATCAGAATGACAGGCGGCGTGGACCGCCAGAGGCTGCGTGGCGTTGGCGCGTTGCCAAATTTCGGTGACACGGTGCGGATCAAGAAGATCTACCTAGAAGGCGACGGCATAATCTCTACGCAAAATGCGATCAACATCCCATATATTATGGACATCTTGCCTCCCAGGACCGGAAACACGCCTGTAAAAGCCATCACCTCTTCCGGCCAATACACCGGCACGGTGGAATGGAGCCCTGATCACGCCGTTTTCGAAGCGGATACGGAGTATACGGCAACCATCACGCTTGCGCCTAAAATCGGCTGGACATTAACCGGCGTTTCTGCCAACTATTTTAGAATCTACAATCCCGCTGGATCGGGCTCGGGAGCAACCGGCACGGGATATGGGACTACGCACGCAGCAGGTTCCGGCGTCATTACAAAAACATTCCCGAAGACAAAGGCGCCGCTTCCTTATCCTGACCCCACACAATTCATTGCCCTGTCATTTGACGACGTCTATTTGACGGATACTGAAGCGCTGGTAGACGCACTTGACAAATATGGCATCAAGGGCACGTTCTTCGCCAACGGCATCAATATCGAAAAGGCAAAAACGAACCTCAATAAAAAACGTGCACTCGACAAATTGATCGCAGGGGGGCATGAATTTGGCAACCACGCATATCAGCATGAACGTTACACCAATAGCGCAGACGAAAATGTCACGCGGGAGAACTTCAGCAAAAATCAAGCCGTCATCTTGGAACTGACCGGGCAGACGCCTAGGTGGAGCCGTATACCGTACGCCAGCCAAGGGACCATGTCCCTGCGGGTCGTCGGTGAATTTGGGTTGACCAATTTACGCGGTTTTGCGACAAATGACTGGGATCTGCAGTATTCTTCCTCATGGCTTGTCTATACGATGCTCTCGCAAACCGGAAACAATGCCGTAAGGGACGGCCAGATCTACGTCTGCCATGATCAAATCGGCCAAACCAACACAACGCAAGCGATTCCGGAGTATTACCACGAGCTTAGGAGCAGGGGCGTCGGTTTTAAGACGATTTCCGATTTGCGGGCGCACAGGGATTTCACAGCCACCCCCGGTGTAAACTATGCTAACTTTTTCCAAAACAGTTCACAAACTGGCACCATCACCATAAATACACAACCGGCAGCGCCAGCGGAAAAACAAGTCGAGGGTAAAATAAACGGCAATCTTTCAGTAGCGGCGACAGGCACTTCACTTTCTTATCAGTGGTATGTCACAACAACGGTCATGGACCCTGTCTGGGTGCCCGTCGCAGAAGCAACCAATGCAACTTTTGCTTTGCCGGAGGATTTATCAGAAGGCACATACTATTTCTATTGCAAGGTAAATGCGTCAAACGCGCCTTCCAAGACTTCAGACGTTGTGGCTGTTGCCGTGCAAGGGCCGCCCCCCACTGTGCCTGTGCTGTTTGAAAACGGCCAATGGGCGGAAGCCTTGGGCGAGATCACCGTACAAACTCCCCGCTCCATACATGGCGATTACATGTGGGCCTATGAAAACGGCATGATCCGCCTAATGAACGACGTCAGCGGCGCGATTACTACAAACGGCCAAAACAGCATACCATTTAGGTGGCAATTCCAAAACACCATTGATATACGTGGCTATTCCGCAGTCGTCTTTGAGCTTGACGAAGTGCCCGCTCAACCCTTCCTCAGGCAATTGCGTTTTCGCATCGACGAAGACAGCACCCAAAGCGGCGCCCTCACCTCAACCACGGTGAGAATGACCTCGTTCACGGACGCGCAGCGCCTGCGTGGCGTCGGCGCGCTGCCTTCAAACGGCGACGTAGTCAGGATCAAGAAAGTCTACCTTGAGGGCACAGGCGTACTTGCTGCACCCGCAAACATCAACCGCCGCGAGATCAGGGACGTCATACCGCCAAGGACCGGAAATGTGCCAGTGAGGGAAATAGTAACTTCGCCGCAGTATACCGGGACGGTTGCATGGAGCCCGGATCACGAAGTGTTTGAGGCGAACACGGTTTACACAGCGACCATCAATCTGACGCCAAGGGAAGGCTGGACGCTCGCAGGAGTAGCGGCAAACTGGTTCCAGCTGTTCACCCCAAAAGGGACGGGGACATCCGCGGCAACAGGCTCGGGCACAGTTCACGCCGCAGGCTCCGGCGTCATCACGAAAACATTCCCAGAAACAACGCCGGTCCTTCCGTATCCTGACCCGACGCAATTCGTGGTTCTCAGTTTTGACGACACCATCAGCCCTGAAACAAACGACCTGCTTGACGTTTTGGATTCCCTCGGCATCAGGGCAAATTTCTTCACGATAGGCATGAACCTTGAAAAATCGAACCGGTTCCCGGAATACGCAAGAGTGGTCAGCCGCTTGAAGAACGACGGCCATGAACCCGGCAACCACACATGGCAACACGAGCGCTGGACTAGGGCTACGCAGGCCGTGCGGCTGGCTGACTGGACGGCAAACAACAACTATATGATTGAACTGTTTGGCAAGGCTCCGACATGGATACGCTTCCCGTACAATGATCAAAACGCCAGCGCAGTGTCAGATGCTAGCGCACTTAACCTTGCGAACCTGTGGGGCTTTGACACGAACGACTGGGACATTCAGCACTCGGCGTCCTACTTGATTAACCGTTTCCTAACGCAAACAAGCGCCTCGAACATGGCAAGAGACGGGCAGATCTATGTAGATCATGACCATTACGACAACCAAAACAGCACAAGATGGGCTCTTCCTGAAATTGCGCACTACTTCAGAAGCATGGGCATCGACTTTATGACTGCGTCAGAGCTCAGCAAACGCAACAATTTTACTATTGTCCCTGGCACCACCTACAACAACTTCTTCCTGCCGTCGCGCATTACCATCGGCACACAGCCTGTGGGCGACACAAAAGTGATAGAGGGGCTCATTAGCGGCAGCCTGACTGTTGAGGCAACCGTAACCCCTGCTGCGGCTCCGAGCTATCAGTGGTTCTTTAGAGATGATGCAGCAGAGGGCTGGACTGCCATCGCTAGCGGGACAGGCCCAGTGCTAGAACTGCCGAAAAACTTGACAGCAGGCACATATTATTTCTATGCGGCAGCCAGTGCGCCAAACGCAGCCTCTGTGACTTCAAATGTAGTAACGGTAGTTTGCGACAGAGTCAACTTGAAACTCCGCACAAACCCCGTAACCTACATGGGCAGCGACGCGGAGTACACCCTTTCCCTTGCTAAAGCAAAGAATGTCCTCGCCGTGGAGCTGGAGTTTGAAATCGACGGCAACATGCTTGCCGGAAAGGACATTTTAGGCCTTTCTGATTTTGAACCCATGAACAGCGTCCTTTGGGTAAATGCCGGCAATGGCAAATGGAGGGGCACAGTCACTCTTGCCCTCCCGGCTGCGCACACCACAGGACTTACCTCAGAAGCCCCTGTGGACATAGCAACATTTATCTATACCTCAAAGGAATATGGCAACGCAACAATGGCGCTGACCGGCGCAAGGGCAGTCGACGCCTTCGGTGACACGACCAAGTACCTTGCTGCTGCCATAGGTGAAGGCACCGCAACGACAATCATCGCAAGGTCGAAGTACGACCTGAACAGGGACGGCGTGATTGACGCGCTTGACCTTGGCATCATGCTGCTTTACTGCGGCTTCAAAGCAAGTGACCCTGAATGGGGCACCATGGTAAAAGTAAACGACGCATGGGGCAACCCAGTGACAGCGAGCCAGTGCGACGTCAATAACAACGGCGTAATCGACATGCTTGACCTTATCGACTTGTTTATTAATTACACCAAATAACAAAAACTTTAAAAAACCGGCGGGGATTCCCTTCCGCCGGTTTTTTTATTTGCCGCTAGCAGTTGAACGCATCATAATAATATGTTAAAATGATTATACTAAGTTAAGGAGGATAAGCTATGGGTATCTGGAAAGAGTCACTGCTGGTAGGCGTACCCACAATTGACGCACAGCACAGAAAACTTGCTGACGCCATTGACGAGCTCATGGACGCTTGTGCGAAAGGGCAAGGCCGCGCTACCATTGAAAAAACATTGAACTTTGTGATCAATTACACTAAACAGCATTTTGCTGACGAGGAAAGAATTCAAACGCAAAGCGCCTATCCAGGCCTTGCCGCCCACAAGAAGATACACGCGGACTTTGCATCAAGCGTTATGGCGCTAAAAAATGACTTCGACCAAAACGGGCCAAGCTTAGGCCTTACCGCAAAGCTCAACACGGATCTAGTGGCTTGGCTAATCCAGCATATTAGCAAAGAAGACAAAAAAGTTGGCGAACATATCCTAAAAAACAAATAGGCGCCTTGGTTAATCTTCATGCCCCAATGATGTAAAGTGAAAAACTTCATTCTGAGGGTTTTCACTTTTCTTGTTGGTAATGCCGCGCTATGATGCAATCTTTCTCGATTTGTTTTGCAAGCTCCCCCATGTTTTCAAATTTTTCTTCGTCCCGTATCTTTTTTATGAATTCTACCCGTATCATCTTGCCATACAGCTCCTTGCTGAAATTGAAAATATGG
>WRJK01000137.1 GCA_009782285.1 Clostridiales bacterium | reverse complement strand
ATGAGGGTTCAATAACCTCCTAAATGGAAAAGCGAAGGCACTTTACAATGTCTTCGCTTTTCCGAAAATAAAACGATAAACAGAACATTGACAACACAAAATGAAAGAAGGAGGATTTTTTATGCTAACAGACTCTAGGAAAAAGAGGAAACAGATGACGAAACCGGTGCTGATTTGGCTGCTGGTGTTCAGCCTAGTGTTGCCGTTGGGGTTTGGCGCCGGCAGCGGCGCATACGCTGCCGGCGAGGATATGGGGGTTGTTGTTTCGGCTTCCGGCGTGGAGAGCATACAAGCGGTTACCTCACCGGGGCGTTTCGGGAACAAGCTGTCGGCGGTTATCGTTGAATACAGCGATGACGTCGACAATTCAAAGCTGTCGCTTGAAAGCTTTGAACTGCTGGTCGAGTTCAACAACTTGACGCAGGGACATACGGCTGCAACCATCGCAAAGGTCTACGCAAACGATGCCGCAGAAATGACAAGCAAGCCTGTCAACGGCAGATACGTCATTGTCGAAACGGATCCCATGGATGGCGTTGGATACATGTCTTACAACACCAGCTATTACTACAACGACGGCGGGACAATGAGGAGCCGCAGCTGGGTCAGGACAGAAATTCCGGTCAAACTGACGCAAATGCGCGATGTGTATTCCATAGCCGGTGATGTTATTGCCGCTGCAGGCCCTGCCCAAATGCCGGCAAGCAAAAGCACGAGGCATCTTGGATATGAAAAGCTCAAGCATGTGTTTTTGACCGATGAAATGCTTGGGGCAGATCTGGCTGGCTTTGGCGTACAGCTATTTTACTATCTGCCGGAAAACTACAGCTTGGAAAAAGAATACCCTGTCGTGCTGTTCTGTCACGGCACAGGCGAATGCTATTCGAACGACGCCATTTCCGGGCTCAGCTTGGGCGTAGACAACTTAGGCGCCGGCGTTACGACCAACTTGCTGCCTTACACTTGGATGGACACCAATGAGGTCATCTTTGTTGCGCCGCAGTATATCAACGGAAACAATCCAAGCGATTCTCCTGCGGGATACGACCGGGATCGGGCTGTAGGCGCTGCGTTTGACTACGTCTATTCCGGAAAGCTGGTCCCAAATGTTGACAATAACAGATTTTATGTAACCGGCACTTCCCAAGGCGCGGGAGACAACATCAGCAATCCCAGAATCGCAAAAGCAGTATACAACGCAATGAACAAGCTGCATGTTGAAAACGGCAAAACCGAGGCGTGGATCACGGACAACCTGCGCTACACCGAAATGCCAAATCAGGTATACATTGACTTGTCCGAGCCCAGCTACCATTCATCAATCAAACCGACCTACCATTGGTACGCCTACTACAGCGACGCATTCCCTTACGGTTACGATCCGCTGTATGGGGCAAATGATCCGGGCGGGTACTCTGGCATGATTGATTGGGTGCTGTCCAAAAATAAGGCGGACAAAGAGCCGGCTAACGCGGTGGATTTGGAGGCTTACGTGATGGGGCTGGCACCCGGCTTGACCACGGAGTATACAAACAACACGATTTCAATGACTGCGGATTACAGCAAGCCGCTGGTTTGGCCGCTGACTGGTTTTTTTGAGTACAAATTCACCCAAGGGGTCATCGACGCTGCGGGAAGCGCGTCTGCACCACTGCCGGGGATAACAAAAAGCCTATTCAACAGCCCTGCGCTATTGGACAGGACAGTCAAGTTCTACATACCGAAGAACATTTCGTTGAACACGTATATGTACATCATCGCCCGACCTGACACGGTTACGGATGTTTATGCCTGGTTGGTTGACGAAGGGTGGATCAAAATGGCAGAAACCTATGGAGAAGCCCTGATCATACTGGAACCAAGCGCAGAAGCAGGCAACTGGGGTACAGCTCAAGAAGAAGCTGCTTACATCGCAGCCTGCCTGAATGAAGCATGGGCTGACGCCGGCACTGCCGATGATCCCAAGGCTGCCACTACGGGTGGAATTGCGGTGTGCAGCAGGGTGCCGTTTAGCAACGGCAAAACCCTGTGGTTCCTCAACGGCCATCCAAGCTTCTATTGCGTAGGCTATGGCAACGGCAGTCCCGTGCTGGAATCCTGGACCGCCGCCAACCCGCTGTACGTGGTCAGCCAAGCCTTCATCGACGGTGACAGCGTTGGCAGCGCAACACTGTCCGCATCAGGTGCGCAGCTGTATAAAGGCACGACCGCATCGGGGCAGGCTAACTTGACCGACGCCCAGCTGGCTGAGACTATTGCCTCCATCAATGAGAACGGCGGCTTCGGGGAAGTCAGTTCCAGCGACGGCAACACAGTTTCAGGCGGTACGGGCATGCTCAAGAGCAGCATCCCAGTGCCGACGCTGCTTGTGGGAGGGTCCTACAGCGACAGTGCCGACTACTGGAAAGGAGTCAACGACGTTAAGAGCAAGACGGCTCCTGACATTACCGGAAATGTGGGCGGCTCAAGTTTCAGTGTGTTCAAGCAGAAAAACGATTCCCTAGCTTGGACGACCGAGCACGCAAACAGAAACATCAGAAGATGGAACACCGGTGTCGAAGCGACTTATGGCGTATCTGAGGTCAGGGTTGTCGACGATTATGGTGCTTCTGGCATGAAGGCTGAGAGCATTCGGGGCTTTCTGGCTGATTACACCGGATACACTTCCGTGTGGGCTTACAGCCGCTATCTTGTGAACCGCCTCGACTACTTGTCGGCTACAAAAAAAGCGAGGGAAGCCATCGACTTGGACAACCCCGTCGCTTCTTACAAATACGATATGTTTACAGCAGTGCGCAATGCCGACAATGCCTCCAACCCCGTGTACACAGAAGAGACAGCCGAGGATACGGTGCAGCTTCTCTCAATGGAATCCACTAGGGTCAAGGCGCCCAACACGCCGGAAGGGAGCGGTGAAGGCACGGTCTATTCGGTTATGCTGGCCTACAAGGACTACATGTCCGGCAGAGGGCTCAACCCTCTGGAACTCAACCCCCGCGAGTCAATCATCTACGTACCGGATTGCGTTGACCTTACAAAGGACGTACCGTTGGTATTTGTGCATCCGGGCGGGAGTGCCGCTGCCCTCAGATTTATGGACGCTCCGGGCCTTTGGTCGCTGGCCAACGACGAGGGCATTGCCTTGGCAATTGTTGGCAACCAGCACAGGGGCGGCTCCATGGACGTGGGTTACGACGGCCTGACAAGGGACAACGCCAATTACATCTTGGCTGTGCTCAAATTGCTGGACAACGCAGTGGGGGACGCGATTGCTGATGATTACACAGGTTTCGCCGTGGACAAGGGCAGGACATACCTCACCGGCCACTCTTCGGGCTGTTACGAGTCCTTAAACTCGGCCGTTGGCCCACTGAGGAACATCGTCTGCGCAGTCGGAGCCACGTCAAGATCCAATGAAGGCTTCCATTTTGAAGCAGGTTTGATGCCCATTTATATGTTTATGGGTCAGAATGACGGCGGCAATGCTGTGCTTTGGGGGACAGGCGCCCTTGACAGATGGAAAGACAAAGCTTGGGCCATGAACGGCATCAGTGCGTCGTTCACCGGTTCTGCAGCTGCGACTGAAAGCGAATTTATCAATGCGACAGGTGCTGTGTACAGCCAATTTGGCCGCCACAAGAACTACATATGGAACAACTGGCAGGATATTCCCCTAGTCAGGTTTACACGCACATTGGCCCGAGAACACAACGCCATCCCTGAAGAGTTTCGGGAGATTTGGAAGTTTGTAAGCAGCTTCAGGCTGGACACCCAGACGGGTGAGCGCTATTACAGCCCATCTGGCTTCAATGCGGCGGGTGATGAAACCCTGGTCCTGAAAGAGCCGCCGGACACCAGTGCGAAGAGCTTGAACGAGACTTTGCTGGAAAAAACGGCTTTGAACGCTGCCGGCACCAGCCGCAGCTGGAATTCAGACGTAATTGACCGCTCGAAGGTCATCGAACATCCTATTACAGGCTTCTACAGCCATTATTTCCCCGGTACAGGGGCAAAAGGCGCGACGGTAGCTGAGCTTGAAGGCAGAACCTTCAAGATTTACATTCCCGAGAGATCCCCTGTCCGTACGTATGCTTACGTTATTGCCGTCCCAGACGGTGTGGATGACACTTACAAATGGCTGGACAACCAAGGCTGGTTTGACGAGGCTGACAAGACAGGGGAGATACTGTTCATCCTAGAACCCGACCAGTCGACGCTGACATGGGGCACGCCAGCGCAGGAGGCTGCTTATCTGGCTGCCTGCCTAGAGGAAAACATCGGCAACAGGGGCAATGCCAACGTGGGGATTCGCGACTTGAGCAGGGGCATCCTCGGCAACGAAGCCATACAGGTATATGTTGAGCAGGCGTATGTTTCCGGCGGCGTGGAGCGCAATTCAGTCCTTGCCTTCCAAATCGGCGGTGTCCATGCCACGAATTACTACGTGGGCTATGGAGAAGGCGCCAAGGTTTTGGAATCCTGGACATCCAGCAGTCCGCTGCTTGTAGCCGCCCAGACATTTATTGGCGGCGACAGTGCCGGCAATGCAATCCTTGGTTCGAATGGGGCTCGCACGTACAACGGCGTCAACGACGGCTCGTACTTCCCGGGACATAACCAAAATGACTTCCTAGCCGTGCTTGACTCGATTAAAACCCATGGCGGACCTGATCTTTCCGGCAAACTCATGACAAACAGGGAGGTTCCGGTTCCGACGCTGCTGGTTGGCGACAGCTACAGGGGCAGCGACAGCCTCGCCCACTGGATGCTCGTCAATGACGCGCTGCCTGTGGCGGATGCAGACGGCGTGTATTGGCAGGACATCGGTTCAGGCGCATGGACAACCGACTACGCCAACAAGAACATTAAAAAGTGGTACCCGGCAGCTAAGTACGGCGTTTCGCAGGTCAGGCTGGGTGCAGACGCTGAAATCGCCCGCTGGGATGCTCCGTCCGTCCACAGCTTCCTCGCGCAGTATACCCGCTTCACATGGCAGTTCGCTTACAGCAACCATCTGAACTACCGTCTCGACTACTTTGAGGCTGCGAGGGAATCCAGAGAAGCCGCTGAACTGGAGCTTGCAAAAAGGGACACCTTTGCGACATTTAAGAATTTGGCCGGAAACGATGCCAGAGTTGAGCTGCATGCTTCGGTGGGAACCCATGTAACAGTGCCGAACAAAGACATTTCAGAAGGCGGCATGGTCCATTCAGTCATATTCGCTTTCCAAGATTACGACAACAACGGCACCCTCGACGGACGACAGGCTATCATTTATGAGCCGGACTCTGCCAGGGATGGTGCTCCTGTGGTGTTTGTGCATCCTGGCGCTACCCATGCGCCGATTACCTTCATGGACGCGTCCCACTGGTGGGCTGTAGCCAACGATGAGGGCTGCGTGATCGTTGTAGTCGGGGAACACAACAGCAGCAGCCCGGTGTCGCTGGGCCACAACGGCACTGAGAACTTTGACCGTTCCCTCTTGCAGTTGTTGAAAGAGGATAAAGTTGGATTGAGGGTGAAGCTGGACTACGGCAGGGTCTATGCCAGCGGCCACTCTGCAGGATGCTCTACCGCGATAAACCTGGCACTGACCACCGAAAGCTATTTTGCGGCCGTGGCAGGGACTTCGGCTGCGCCAACGAATTTTGTGACGACAGCGGACATGATGCCTGCCTACTTGCTGGTGGGCGGTGCGGACATCTCTGAATCCGCTCACGATCTTGTCGCTGAACCCTGGGAGACCAGAGGGCCAACCGGCGTGGGCAAGCCAAATATGTTTATAAAGAACACCTTGGCGATGAACGGCGTGGATGCTGCCTTTGTTGACGGCGACGAGGCCAGCTTAAAAGCCAGTACCTCTGACTGGAGGCAGGACGGGCGCTACATCAGCTACAGATGGGACAACAGGCAGGGCGTACCGATGGTTAAGTTCACAAGGACTCTGGCTCGGGAGCACAACTGCTATCCCGAGGAATTCCGCCTCGCATGGGACTTCCTGAAGACATTCAGCACGGATACTGCCACCGGCATGCGCTACTACAGCGAGTCCGGCTTTGCCGCAGACGACGCAATAATCATCTACCCTGATGTGTTGAGGTTGGGCGTCAATGCTGAAGCAGAGAGCGACATCGGCAAAAACGTGGAATTCTTCCTGCATGCAAACATCGCTGAAAAATTGTTGACTGTCGAGGCCGAAGTAATGGTGGACGGTAACATGCTTGCCGGCGTTGGCGTCGAGCCTTTGAATGGTTTTACGCTGATGAACGACATCTTCTGGGGCTACGCTGGCGGCGGCATGTGGAAAGGCACGGTCACGCTGGCCTATCCGGCAGGAGGGGACGAAGGCTTCACGTCGGCAGTTTCAACAAACATTGCCAAATTCGTTTTCGCTCCAAGGGCTGCAGGCGACGCAACTT
>WRJK01000136.1 GCA_009782285.1 Clostridiales bacterium | reverse complement strand
GTGCATCATACCTGCAAAAGTAAAGAGTTTTTCCATTGCAATTGCTGCTTTTGGATTTTGAACCTAAAACATAGCCTTCCCATTTTTTGTAAAGCATATTCTTGGATTTCCTTTTCTTCGTGCCCGCATTTAGAACAGAGTGCACACCTAATGGTGCCTCGCCAGTTCCGTACAATCGGTGCAACGCAGAACTATCCACAATACTGCACCAATATCTGAGCAAAATCTATTGACATATATTACCATTTGTGATATGCTATGAATAGGCGTTACCACGCGGTATGCGGTTCAGCCCTCAGCAAAGAGGGTATTTCTTGCCCTCTGGAAAGGGGGGTACATGGTCAGTCATATGGAATTATTCACATTCTGCCTTGTTGCCATTGGCATTGCAGGATTGACAGTAAAGATAATTGATGTAATCGTTCGTTTAAAAAGGAAATAACCGCACTCAGCCAAAGCTGCGGTTATTTCATATAATCCATTAAGGCTGAACCGTTTATCGGTAACGCCCATTAAATATAGTATACTTCTATCAATGCAATAATGCAACGATTTTTTAGCTTTCATACAACAACACTTTCAGGAACGCAGAGAACGCCCTGCAATCAGTGCGGCACAGAGTTCTGCACAAGAGTGCAGCAGAGAATACGACAAGCAGTACTGCCAATACTAACAACGGTTATGGGCAAAGCTCCCGGCGAAGGGGACCTGAGATGTGTATATTCTATGGCAGGATTCCTTCGGAGTGAGCAGTACGACTATACAGACATCCTTAAACGAACCGCCGAAAGACTGGGTGGCGACGAATACTGGCACGTGGTTTTTCCAGATGGTACGCTAATTTCAGACGCCCCGAAATCTTTTGTTAAGATGTTGCTGCATATAGAAAGTTTTGAGGCAATCTACGGTATTAAGCCAGTAACCCCAAAGTTTAGGGATCTTTTGCAATCCAGCATCCCGTCCGCTTTCGCTGTAGCGACGAGAATACGGTCGAAGGGATCGCGGTGGATGAAGGGTAGCTCTATTACACTCGCTATATATGTCTCCGTAATGGGTAGGATGGTTAGATCATACAGTGAGGCGATTTCATACAAGCGTGGAAGGCCGCCCTCAAAAAGGAGCTTTCCCATGCTGTACTTAATTGCGAACTCCCAAATGGACGCTACGCTAAGATATTTGTGTTCGCTAGTGTCATCTACTATTTTTTTAGCTGTGTCGCTGAGTTTATCCGAGTCCACGCAACCCCAAATGAAAGTGTGAGTATCAAGTAAATATCTCATTCCATGTACTCTTTAAAATCTTCCATTGGCTCGAACCAATCATGATCTTTCGCTTCTTGTATCTTCCCCTTCATACAGCCCAGCATGGACTCTCTTAACGCTTTAGGTATGCTTTCTGGTAGGGCGACCGCGTTGAAAGGGATACCGTTATAGTTGATGACACCTTTAATGAACATACTAATGGCATTGGAAGGTGAAGTGCCAATACGCTCACATACCTTATCGAATTGCTGCTTAGTCACCTCGTCTATGCGAGTGGAAACTTGAATTGACATATGAACGTCTCCTTTTGTTATTCTTTGTTATCATTGTATAACATTTTTATGGTGAAGTCAAGGGGGACGCAGTGACAGCTGAGGACAAACGTAATCAATGGCTTCAGATGCCAAGGCTCTTTTCAAGCAGCTTGCCTGCCGCCTCCTTGTACTTCAGCGACAGGACGCCCAGGGACGCCATGATGTAGCTGTTGTCTATCAGGATTTTCGCGTGTTCCCCCGGGAACAGCAACAGCCCTGTTTCGTCGTGCCTGGCAATGCCCGCCAGCATTTCAAGCCTGGAGGGGAGCCTAGTGAGCGCGCCTCCGGTGCCAACTATGTACTTCACCTGGGTCAGGTCTTTCCCCTCTGCAACTGTGCTTCTGCCGCTGGGGCCATAGATGTACCGTATGTGCCCCGCATGCCTTTCAACAGCGCGGCAGACGGCTTCCTTCGCCAACCGTTCCACAAACTTGATTTCCTCCGCTGTTTTGGGTATTGCTTTGTAGGATTCAAGCACGCTGTCTATGTCAACATCCGGCAGCTCTCCCCTCAGCCTCTTCTCGCCTATCAATTCTATTATGTTCCTCATGTTGATGAAAACGCCCAAATCGCCCTCAACCGTCCTCTTCGCTTTCGGCTCCGGGCTTATCAGCAGCTTGGATATCTGCTCGCCGTCTTCTGTCACTGAGTGAAGGTCCGTCGTGGCGCCGCCAACGTCGAGGGTCATGACGTTTCCGATGCGTTCGCTAAGCAGCTTCGTGCATTCCATGACAGCCCCCGGCGTAGGGATGATCGGCCCGTTCACCATGTCCCTTACGTGCTCCATTCCAGGCGCGTGGACAATATGGTCCTCAAAGGCGTCCTGAATGATTTTTCGGCATGGTTCCACGTTGAGGTCGTCAATTTTCGGATAGACGTTGTCTACGACATACAGTTTCACGCCGCTCTCTTCGTCGAATATGAGGCCGACTTCCTCCCGGTTTTCGCAGTTTCCGGCATAGATGACGGGAGTGCCCAAATTCAGGCTGCGTATCATCTCGGAATTGTATATGGCTGTTTCCCTTTCGCCGTAATCAACTCCGCCTGCTATCAGTATCAGGTTTGGCTTTGTTTCCTGGATTTTTTTCAGGTCCGACCTCCTGAGCCGCCCTGCCGTTATAAAGTGTATGATGCCGCCCGCCCCGAGCGCGGCTTCTTTTGCCGCCTTTGCCGTCATGTCGTAAACCAGCCCGTGAACCGTCATCTTGAGGCCGCCGGCCGCAGACGAGGTGGCCAGCATCTCGCTGTATTCAATGCTGCCTGCGCCTTTTTTCCGGCACAGGTCGTTTATCGCGCTTGTCAGCCCTATGCGCACGTCCCCGTCAAGGACGCTGGTGGGCGCCTGGCCCTGCCCGAAAAATTCGGGGCTGCCGGATTCAATGCCCGTAAAAGCGTTGACTACTGTTGTTGTCGAGCCTATTTCGGCTACTAGAACGTCGATTTTCATTACATGTCTCCTCGAATCATTAGTTTTCGTTAAATGCCATGATTGTCAGCACTGTTGCGGCAACAACAGCGACAGTCATTATTAGCATTCGCATGAGAATAATCCACATGTCAGACGCAGGACGTGGAAGGTCTGTTGGTTCCGCAGGGTTCCACACTGCTGAATGCCAGTCATAAGTGCCGTCATGCGACCATTTCACCGGGTCTGGCGCAGGGTAAAACGCTTCTATCCCTTTGTTGTCTGGATCGCTGAGGCAAACCCATCCTTCTGTGTAGCATGTTTTGCCCCACTCGCGCCCTTCACCGTCCTTGTAGGCATAGAGGACATCGGTGCAATTGACAATTGTCTCCTCGTCGTCATATGTCCTTTTTTCTCTGTCGGAACCTGGCCATTGCCATTCGACCAGCATTTTCGCAGACAAAACTGCGTCAAAACTGCCAGTGTAAGTGTAGAAATTGCCCCTGTTTTCTTCTTCGAAGTCCTGCTGATCATAAAACATCAACAGATCGTCCATCAGAACCCAGCCCGGTGGCTGGTACATGTGGCTGGGCATCATAATGCCCCAGTATTCCCCGTCTTGACAGTATGTTGCTTGTATTACAACAATCTCGCCATTTTTGAAAACAAACACACTGTACTTCGGGTCATCAATGTCTTCGTACCCCCAACCGCTCCTGTACCCTCCGCCTGACGGCACCCCGTATTCCGAGCCTGGCTCTGTTTTTGGAACGACATAGCCAAGCGGGCTGTTGATTATGAATGCTTTGCCATACCACCTTTCACTGACTGCTTCGGTCTTGTCTTCATTTTTGTGATGAAACTCGTTGCCCATCACCACATCTGCATGCACGGCAAGCTTTGGCGCAAGCAGGAAAACTATAGAAAAAGCAAATAGCCAGTGCCTAATCATGGTTTTCTCCTCCAGGTTCATTTTTGCTTGGTTTCCAAAACACCTTTATCAACGCGGCTGTGCCTATGGCCAGCGCGGCCACAAGCACGACGATCAGCGCGAAGGGCTGCGAAGCGGATTTTTCTATCTCCTCGTGGGCAGTTTCCGGCACCCACGGCACCGGATCTTGCGCAGGGTTCAACACAGGCAAGCTGCCGTTTTGAGGGTCGCTCAGGCAAACCCAAATATTGCGCCTGCCGTATAAATATGTCACAAAGCCCCACTCGCGGCCTTGCTCGTCCAGATAGGCAAGGGAAACGCTGAAATTTGCCGGGTCAAAATCGCTGACCGTCCAAAGCGGGGCATCGGCGCCTGGCCATGGCCACACGACGGCCTCCCCTGCCTTGTTAACCTCTTCGTAGTTTCCTTTGTATTGATAGAACTCGCCTGGGTGGTCTTCAGCAAAAGCGACATAGTCATACAGCACCAAGAGCTGATTCATCCTGACCCAGCCATCGCAATCAAATGAAAAACCCCAGTATTCACCGTTGTAAAGGCATGAATACGCGATGAAAACCTCATCGCCGTTTTGAAGTTTTGCGACAGTGCGCTTCGAACCGGGCTCCTGCACTATGGGTACGCTTCCGTCTGCGCCATTTGCGCAAAAGCTCCGGCTCAAGTACACGACCTGACTAATGTGCTTATTGAAAAAATCGTTTTCAGGCTTGAATACAACGTCAGCGCATGCAATGCAAGCCGGCATCAGCAAAAATAAGATCGTTGTCAAAATAGATATGCGTTTTGCCACGGTTAGGCCCTCCCTATGCTAACAATTGAATCAACACGCCCACCCAGAAGGAAAACACGTTCGCTGCCAGAGAGAATAGGTAAGGGCGTTTGAAACCCTGACCGTATTTTCTGTAGCAGTACCCCTCTGTTAGTATAGCAAACAGTTCAAGCGGTGTCAAAACAATCGCTGAATTCCATTCCGTGTAATATGCCGACAGCCAGTAAAGCAGCACCACAACCGGGTTTGTAAGCACATTTGCAAGCACTACGAGCAAAAGGTCTTTTTTGCCGCGTTTGCCCGTCAGCAGGAAAAACCCTGTTTCAAACGCAATCGTCAGAATCAATGATTTTGCCAGCGCATCAAGCAGAACCCGGTTCAAAGCTTAGCTCCCGAATGCCCTGACCTTGAAAGCCCTGTAAGCAAAATGCCCAAAGACGCGGCGGCGAGCAGTGCAAACCGCCAATATGCGCCTTGCGAAACACCCATGCCAAGATAAACCGGCAAAAAACCGAGGAACAGCCCAAAGGTCAGCAACCCAAAAGCAAAACCCTTTGCGCCAGGCAGGATTTTTGCCATTGCCCATAGCGTGACGGGCATGGTCGCGTTGATCAGCAGCACTGCAGCGGTTCCTGCGACCGGAATTCCAGCAGCCAAGAGCAACGGTGCAGCCAGCCCCAAGGATGCTGTTGCTGTTTTCACGAGCCCGAAGCGGTCTGCCGCGAAACCGCCGGTCGCCTTGCCGAAAACTACGGCGCAAACCAGCGCCGTTCCCCACAAGCCGACGTTTTTCCAAGGAAAATCCAAGGCAAGCCCGATGTAAGAGCGCAGGCAGACTACAAGGAAAAAGCAAAACCCTGCCGCAAGAACGCGCCCGGTGCCGATGCCCTGCAGGGAAAAGACAGCGTTTGGAGGGCGTATCCCTTTCTGCGCCCGGTGCTGCAGCAAAATCATCCCGGCAGCCGCACCAAGAGCCAGTGGAATGATACCTGTGAAAAAACCCGTCCCTTTTCCGAGCATCCTTCCAAGGTATACACCGAACGCACCCGGCGAAACAAAGACGCCCAGCGCCCCAAGTTTCTCCTCGCTGACATTCAGCACGTCGATCCCGCCGCCAATGTGAAACAAGGCGTTTCCGGTCCCAATGACGACAACCGCCGCTATCGGGGTTTGAACAAGCCCGTAAGCCGCCCCTGCAAGGATGCAGCCAAGCGCTGCAAACACGTAGTTCCTGTCCAGCTTGTCGGCAACAATGCCAAGTGGCATCTGCATGGCAAAGGCAAAAAAATTGTACAGCAGCAAACAGGTGTACCCTGCCTGCGCCCCAGCAATGCTGCGGAACATGAAAAATGTGCACGAAAAATCAACCAAAAAATGAACGGCAGAATACAGGGATACCATTTGCAAGCGTTTGCGCATGTCTTTTGCCATAATGCTTCCTTCTCTTATTGCCTCCTTAAGCTTCTTGTCGCTGTTGTTGAAGATTTTTTCACCGTGCATCGACAACCCGTTGCCCATTTGGAAGAAAATCCATTCCACGTATGGGTCGGGCAAAAACGTTGATGCAGGCCAGCCTGTTCGTGAGTTCTGTAATAATTTTAACCAGCTGGCACCTGCATGTCAACGCCGTTTTTCCCCAGTTTTCGCCTGTGTTCATTTTTATCCACTTGGCAATTCTCGTCCTTTCTATGGTATAACTCGAGGATATTCTGTTGGGCTCCGGCTTTCCTTATGGTTTTTTCAGACGTATATATGGGCAATAACAAAATCCAGCTATTTGAGGATAAACGAATCCGCACAGCCTGGGACGAGGAAAACGAGGAGTGGCTGTTTTCCATTGTCGATGTTATGGGCATCTTGACTGAGCAGCCCACACAGCGCGGCGCGAGCAATTATTGGGCAAAGCTCAAAGAACGTCTTAACGAAGAAGGCGCAAATCAGTGCCTTCGCCCAAAGCCGAGCCTTTCAAAGTATGGCTGGCAGCTGTCGGGCGTGAGCGAATAGATGAAACTATCGACCCGGAATTAACGATAGACCGTGCTCTGGAAACATATCTC
>WRJK01000135.1 GCA_009782285.1 Clostridiales bacterium | reverse complement strand
CTTGGGTGGCGCCGTCTGGAAGGGCAATGTCACTTTAGGCTACCCGTCTGGAGGCGACACTGGCTTCTCGGCATTTTTGCCTGCCGACATCGCCAAGTTCGTTTTCGCACCAAGGGCAGAGGGCGACGCAACCATGAAGCTGACAGGCATCAGGGTTACTGCGCTTGACGGAACCGTGACGCGCTACATCAACGCCGTAATCGCAAAAGCAGAGGCGACTACCACCATTGAGCAGCTGATCTTCTCGAAATACGATCTGAATAGGGACAACAAGGTGGATGCGCTGGATCTGGGCATCATGCTGCTGTACTGCGGCTTCGACAGCGACAGCCCGAACTGGGATACTTTAGTAAAAGTGAATGACATCAAGGGGAAGGGCGTCACCGCAAGCATGTGCGACGTTAACAACGACGGAGTGATAGACATGCTCGACCTGCTCGACTTGTTTATTCATTACACTAAATAGAGCGAGCTGTAAAAATTAGCTATTAATTCTGTTAAAAAGGGGTTATGTCTTAATTGTATTCAATTGAGGCGTGACTCCTTTTTTTGGAGAAACGGAGGTTGTGTATGAAAAGGAAAGTATGGTCTTTTGTTATCGCGACGTTATTGGTTGCCGCTATTCTAATGCCGGCAGGGGGGTATTTCGACGAAACATATGCTGACGGCCCGGATCCTCCGTACACGGTTTCGCTCAGATACTTCGACGACATCCAGATCACTTACACCGGATACTATCCTACCGGAAAAGTGTGGGGAGGGACCGGAGACATTCCCGTTGGCGGGTGTGGGCTGCCTGGTGCGCTGGTAGCCGACCAGGTATACTGCGCAGACCCGTTCGTTGCCTTCCATTTGACTGCTGTCTCTGATTGGGATCCGGAATACAACACGACCCTCGACACGATGGACGGCTACACGGTTGCTGTACCTTGGGCAATGTCAAGCGCCATGCAGATATACAGAGACGAAGTGGCTTGGATAGCACTGAACGGGTACCGGGGCGACTATCTGCAAGACGACCCAGTTAGCGGCGCAAGCGTGGCAAGGCTCAACAAGCTCTATCCGAACATAGGCGCGATAGACAAAAAAATAGCGCTGATGGCTACAAAAATCGCAGTGTGGCGGATTGTGACAGTTGACAGCATAGTTATTTCAATGACAAGCCTGGATACGGTTCCTGCCAAGAGAGAGACTTTGGACAAACTGTCCCAGGCACTGGTGGACGATGCGAGGTCAAACAGGTCAACAGGACTGAACGCGACGACTTTCACCCTCAAGATAGACGACCACTTCGCTGGTGTAGATCAAAAGGCAGACGATGAATTCTGCTACTACGGCCCGCTGTACATCGAAGCAAGCCTGAACAACCCTAGGGCGCAATCGGCTGCGCCCTTCAGCCTTGGGCAGGTATATTTGACCGCTGCAGGCGTTGATTCGGATGATGTTGAGTTTGTTGCCGCCGTTAAAGACAATGAAAACCCCGAAGACCTCGGATACCACTTCGAGCCCTTGCCCACAGACACCATTTACGGAACAAATATTGACGATGCTCCGTTTGTGTCCGGAGGAGCCTTATCGCAGGACATCAGCTTCTCAAGCAGCTATTTTTACGTCAAGATACCAAAAGGGCGCAAGGACGCTGCCGATAACATGATATATGAAAAGAACCTGACGATTACTGCAATGGCAAAAGCGCAGAAAATACCCTTGCTTGAAGGGACGCCCATAACGTTCGCATGTATCAACAAGGTTACTGGAGTGCAGGATTGGGATTTCGTGCAGGCCTTTGTCGGCGGGGCGAACGGCAACATTGAGATGGATATGTACGCAATGGACACGCTTAATACAGAGGTTACAATACTCGGCGACATCTATTTAGAAAAAATAGCCGTAAACGGCAACCCTGATGATGAGTTCACGTTTTGCATATACTCGTCGATAACAAACGATTTCAGCACGGCAGAGCCTGTAGATTTAAGCGAACACAACGTCTGGCCATCGGTTACGGTCACCCATGTGGATGTTGCTGCGAATACGTTTACGATGGTGGCAGGCTTGGCTATGATCAAGGAATTGCAGGCCGACAGGTTTTATTGGATTAAAGAGGTGGGACAGCCTGATGGCTACACAACAGAATACAGGATAGGGCTGGCGAACACTCTGGGCATACCGCTGTGGTTGACCCTGCCGGGAACAATGACCGGCTCGTTTAAAATGGACATTGACATGGTAGGGTTGGCTGAAGTGGAGTTCACCAACAAGAAGGAAGCGCTGACGACGCAGCTTTACCTGAGCAAGATTGCGTTCGCCCTAGACCCCCTTACAAAAGAAATCGACGATCACAGCACTGATGAGTTCACAATGTTTCTTGAAAGCTCCACAGACGGCGTTGCGTGGGCTGGCGTGAATTTAGATAAAGACGTGTTTAGGAGCGACGGTGCAAAACTGCTTGGCTCAGGAGGAATTACGATAAAATCAAATGACATGGCAGTAATAGACCTTGACCCGTCTTTGAAATACCGCATCAGGGAAGCAGACCCAGGAAGCAAGTACAAGCCAGCCTGTTCGATAGTCCACCTGCACTATAAAGGCAACTTGGACTGGGAAGCCACAATGGAATCAAACATCACCGCAGACTGGCAGATTGACACAGACGGCTTTTATTCCACAGAAGAATTCGAAGTGGTTCCGGGCGATTTGTACATAGCAACGTTTTCAAACACGGATTTTCCGCTGTACGACCTTGAAGTGGGCAAAACTTTGGGTGACAATGCCGCAGCAGGCGGCAGGGACCAGCTTTTCAGCTTCCAAGTGTTCTGCATGGACAGCACATTCGGGCTTTTTCCGCGATGGCCAGTTCCGTTGTCCTATGAGAAGGCAGACGACGCTTTTCTGATAGAAGGCATCCCAAGCGGCAGGATTTTTAATGACGCAAACGGCGATCCTACAGTGTTCAAGCTGAAGGGCGGCGAGACAGCTAAAATCAAGGGCTTGCTTGCCGGGAAATACATGGTTTGCGAAGTGCCTGAGCCGGGGTACACATCAACGTATACGATTGATTCCGGCAGCGCAAAGCAAGTGAATGCAGGCGGCGAGACTGACGAGTTCACGCTTTCTGAAGGTACGTGTGTTGTCTTCAAGAATACTGTAGCAGCTGGGCACCAAAGTACGGTGTACAGGCCTGAAAAACCGGATGAGTCCGGCGGTGCGGAGAAACCGGATGCCCCGAATACTACAAATGCAACAATTGAGAATACAGCAGCCGAGAGTACAATATCCGTCCCCGCCGCGCCGACAAGGATAGAAGCCGTTGACTATGTGAACTTAGGCGACGACGGTACCCCCCAAGGCACAATGTACGGTGAAGGCAGCATTCCCCAAACAGGCGCTGCAGACAGGTTGGGGGTTTACCTGTTTATTATAATCATTGCTGCAGTGGCAATGCTGTTGACTGTGCGGGCAGGCAGGACGTCTAAAATGAACAGGAGAGCCATATGACAAGATACGTCACTGGGCGCCTCGCTCAGATGGTAATTGTGCTGTTCATAGTTTCGCTGTTGATTTTCTTCGGCGTCAGGATCACGCCGACAGACCCGATAGCATCGATTGCCAAGGGCAAACAGATGAGTGCTGAGACGATTGCTGCATTGAAAGCTGAATACTATTTGGACAGGCCGCTGACGGAGCAGTACGCGATCTGGATGAAGGGCATGATTTTAGGCGACTTGGGCAAAAGCTATCAATACAGGGAGCGCGTTACCGTGCTGCTCGCAGGCAGGATAGGAACCTCAGTGCAGCTGGTATTCATGAGCTCGATCCTGATTTTCCTGCTGGGCATACCACTGGGCATTATTAGCGCTTCACGGAAAAACACAATGACTGACCAGTCACTGACCATAGCCTCCCTTGTGCTGGTATCATCCCCTTCCTTCTTTACGGGGATGATTTTGATGCTGCTTTTCACCTTGGTCATCCCCATCTTCCCAACCTTCGGCATAGGCAGCGGGTTTGTGGACAACATCAGGTACCTTGCGCTTCCAGCCATCTCCTTGGCAGCCGTGCTGCTTGCCCTTACCATGCGAATGACCCGCAGCAATATGGTGGAGCAGCTTTCCTCCGGGTATGTGCAAATGGCTACCGCCAAGGGGCTCACGAGGCGGCAGGTGGTCTACAAGCATGCGCTTAGGAATTCCAGCATCCCTATTTTAACGGTAAGCAGCCTGCAGATAGCAGGGATGCTTAGCGGCTCCGTCATGGTCGAAACGGTTTTTGCCCTGAACGGGATCGGGTCTTTGCTTGCGTCAAGCGTGAACAAGGGCGACTACCCGGTGACACAGAGCATTACGCTTATGATGGTTGTCGTCTTTATGACGTTCAATTTGATTGTGGACATCATGTACGGGGTCATTGACCCGAGGATACGGTTGGGGGGTGGCAGGAAACATGAAGCGTGACAGGGCTTCAAAGCCCAGTTTAAATAACAAGACAGGCGTTTTCTTTACCGTTCCCGTGATGGTTTCCATGGCAATCCTCACGATAATACTGTTCTGTTGCCTGTTTGCGCCGTTGATTTCGCCTTACGAGTTTCAGGAACAGGATTTGACCAATGTGCTGGGCAAGCCAGGAGACGGCCACCTCCTCGGCACAGATCAAGTGGGCAGGGACGTGATGACTAGGCTGTTTTATGGTGGAAGGACGACAATTGCGGGTACGCTTGCAATCGTTTTGGTTTCCATAGCCATAGGGCTGCCGTTTGGGCTGCTTTGCGGTTATCACGGCGGCTTGTTCGACTCTGCATTCATGCGCGTCTGCGACATTATACTGGCTTTCCCTCCGTTGATATTGGCGTTTGTCCTTGTCTCCGGCTTTGGGCGCAGCATGAGCAACGCAGTCATAGCTCTTGGCATTGTGTACGTTCCAATGCTGGCGCGGCTTGTGCGGTCGCTGGTGATGGTGGAAAAGAACAAAACATACGTTGCAGCGCTGGACTCGATGTGCTACCCGAACTGGCGCATCGTATTCGTGCATATTCTGCCGAATTGCGTTCCGAGCATCATTGTGCAGCTGACACTTGATGTGGCATACGCTGTTTTGGATTTGGCGGGCATGAGTTTTCTTGGCTTTGGGGTCCAGCCGCCCACAGCCGACTGGGGGAACATGCTCAACGAAGGACGGACGTACTTTGCCCAGATGCCTCTGCTTGCCATGGCACCAGGCATATGCATCATATTGCTGTCGGTATCGGTCAACATCTTCAGCGACGGCCTTTACCGCTACCTTGAGCCACGCCAGCGAAAACTGCCAACATTTAAAAAATTCGACAGGATGATGAGGCGGGGGGTAGAGAGAAAGGGGGAATTCAGATGAGTGCACTACTTGAAATATCAGGGTTGTCAGTGGAAATCATGACTACGAGGGGGCTGATCAACCCAGTACGGGAGGTCGATCTGACCATTGAAAAGGGCATGGCGCACGGGCTGGTAGGCGAATCAGGCTGTGGGAAAAGTGTAACGGCGCGTACGATTTTAGGGCTGCATGAGCGGCGGCTTGTGCGTGTTAAAGGAAAAGTCATGTTTGAGGGGAAAGACTTGCTTTCTCTTTCCGAAAAGGAGATGGAAAAAATCAGAGGCAGGCGGATAGGGATGATTTTTCAGGATCCGGTTGCAGCATTGAACCCACTCTTCAAAATAGGCGACCAGATAGCGGAGGTTTTCACAAGGCACTTTGGCGACAGCAGGGCAGCAGCAAAAAAGAAAACCCTCGAGCTTTTGGAGCGCGTGGGCATTATGCCGGCCGAAGCCCGCTACAACCAGTACCCCTTTGAATTCTCAGGCGGCATGCTGCAGCGGGTTGTCATCGCCATAGCCATAGCGGCAGGCCCTCCGCTTGTAATAGCGGACGAGCCAACCACTGCGCTTGACGTAACCATACAGGCTCAAATATTGGATCTCCTGCAGGAACTTCAGCGCGAGCTCGGCCTCGCCATCCTGCTTATCACGCACAATTTTGGCATAGTCTCAGAGATGTGTGACGTCGTTTCAGTGATGTACGCAGGGATGATTATGGAGACAGGAAACAAAAATGACGTTTTGCTAAACCCGCTGAACAGGTACAGCAAAGCCCTCATTGACAGCATACCGAGCCGGGGTGCAGCGGGGCAGGCCATGCGCACAATACCGGGTACGCCACCTGAACTCTTTGACCATTACGAGGGATGCCCTTTTGCCCCGCGCTGCGAGACGACAATGGGCATTTGCCGAAGCAAGCGCCCGCAGCTCGAGGCATTAGCGCCTGCCTATGGAGAGCGCCACTTTGCCGCATGCCATTTACCCACATTCACTTTTGAAAAGGAGGCGATTGGCGATTGAGCGATTATTGCATGCAGGTGAAGGGCTTGAAAAAATACTATTCTTTCCGCAACAAAGGAATGCTGAAAGCGGTCGACGGCGTCGACATGTCTGTCTGCCGAGGGTCTCTGGTTGGCGTTGTCGGAGAGTCGGGGTGCGGCAAGTCCACGCTTGGAAAGTGCATGATGCGCCTTGTGGACATTACGGAGGGGCAAGTCATATTTGAAGGCAAGGACATTTCGAGGCAGCCGAGGAAGAGCATACTGACACAGCTGAGGGGGATGCAAATGATTTTTCAAAACCCCTATTCAAGCTTCAACCCAAAGCTCAAGCTCAGCTACTCGATCACGGAACCCTGCCGCTTGTACGGCATGGACAGGCAGAAAACAGATGCACGGGTTGACAAGCTGCTCAGCCACGTATCCCTCACCCGCCGCGAGCTGAACCGCTTCCC
>WRJK01000134.1 GCA_009782285.1 Clostridiales bacterium | reverse complement strand
GTCCACATAAACTACCCCCGGGTCTGATGAATGCCACGAAACACCTTTGTTGGAAGCTCCGGCTGGATAGACGGCTGCCTTGACCAGCGGTTCGTTTTCCCCTCCGTCCAGAAGGAACGTCCTGTCGCCCCCTTCAATCGACACTCCTGTAGCGGGCATCCATTTAAATCGCTTGCCTGCGTCAGGCTCTGTGGGCAAGTCCGGCACGTCCCGTGTGTAGATTGTCACAGTTGACGCGTTGTTGAACTCGTTCATGTCGCACTTTGTTTCTGCCTTTATGCAAAGCATCTCCACGCCTTCACTTAGGTCAAGATCGTCCGGATTGATGTAAACAAAGATGTTTTCGCCATTCTTGATTACAAAGGCTTCTTTGTAACGCGGAACCTCCGCAGCCTTAACAGATGCCGATACAGGCTCACTGCTCTCGTCGAGCTCATGGACTGTCTCTGCCTCGTAGACGGCTAGGACTGTCTCTGCGTCAATCACCGAACTGTTGGAGAGCTTGACAGTCAGGAACGGACTGCCGTTTACCACGTGCTGCGTCACATCGACTGCAACGTCAACAAGCCCAAGCGCAATTTCATAGAAGTTGTTGCCCGGGTCGCTGTCGCCGTCGCAGGATGCCTCGACTGACAAAACACCGTCAGCCTGAATCAGGCTTCTCAAGTATACTTCTTGCGTTACAGTAGTGCGGGCTCCTGGCGCAATATCCACGGGAACTGTCCTTTTCTCGCCGTTCAAGCTGATTTGCAATTCACTGACTGCCGTTTCGCCCAAGTTGGCAACGACAAGGTTCACCGGCTGTACTGCGTCTTCTTCCCCTCTTGAATCGACATAAACATGCTCAGCTATGCTTGAATCTGCGTAAACGTACTCAAGCGAAACGTCGGTTTTTGGCCTGACCGTGCTGAAGCCAAGCATATGTTCGGGTTCGTCGTCTTCGCCCTTCGGCGATATGCCGCTTCTGCTTTCTTCTTTGAAGGTGTTCATTACGAACTGCCAGTCCCCGTCATCAGAAAGGCTTGCGTCAAAGTTAGCCAGAACACCGTCAATGCTTTCGAGTACTATCGGCGAGCCGTATTCGCCGTCATGACGGATGGAAGCCTTAATCGCGTACTCGTCGCCGTCTGGTTCAGACCAGACGATAGCCTGTTTTGACCTGCTGGAGAGCATCTGGAATGAAGCGGAAATGGGCTCCCCGCCTGCCGTGATGACTTCCCTGCTAAAGTCAGCAGCGTCAAACCTATGGACATTGCCTGCTTCCTGCCAGTAGAAGCTGCCCCCTTCAAATACTAGGCCTGACCCTTGGCCGACACCGGAAATCGGTATGTCGGCACTGCTATGATGGAGCCAGATGTCGGGTTTTTCCCCTTCCCCTGCTTCGCCAATCGCACCAACCGTGCCGTAAGCTATCATTAGTTCGCCGCCGGCATGCCCTGCCGCCAAGTCCGTAATGTAGCTCGCCGTTTCAAAAAGCGTTTCTGCTTCGCTCCAGATGCCGCCGCTAAGCGTGCGGCTTGCGACTGCGTACCTGCCGCCCTCTGCTGCCAAGCTGCCGTCGCCTGCCTTGACGTACCCAATCGGGCTGCCCTCGAGTACCTCTGTCCACAGCACAGTGACGTTGCTGCCTTGTGCTGCCAATACTGGGTTCATCACGTAGCTCTCGCCGTCAGTCAGGAACCTTTGCCCACTGAATGCCTTTTCGGCATCGTCCCATTTCGCGAAGCATATCTCAAAGCTGGTCAAGGCGTCGTTCAGGCATTCTTCGTTCAGGTCAGACGTAATCTTGCCGTCCCCGTCAACGCCAGTGCCTTCTGACGCTGCGACAAGCTCTTCTATCGATTCAGCCAGCTCTTCTTTGGACCTCTGCCACACAAGGTACAGGTCGTCGCCCACGCTCAGGGTTTTAGCGAAATAGTCCGATGTGGCGCTTTCCCACACCGGCTGTGGCTCTGCCCATATGCCGTTGTCGCCCAGATATGAATACATCAGCTTGAGGTGGTCGCCGGTTTTAACTGTGCTGTCGTCAGCAAGGAAGACCATCACGCTCTTTCCGTTTGGATTTGCAAGCATGGGCATTGTGTCCGGATAGACGTAGCCCTGCAGCAGGGTGCGCGAGCTGCCGCCCGCCCTGCCGGGCAAACCTGCGCCTCCGTACCAAGGCGTCGTCTTGTCTGCATAGCTTCTGGAAGACAGGCAAAGCCCTTTGTCCACCAGCACCCAATCGTCGCCTGCTTCATAGTCGCTAAACGCGCGCGCCGTTTGCGCCGAGCCCTTGTTCCACAGGTTCCTTTCATATCTGGCGAATTCCCATTTCCAAGACCAAAAGAGCAGCCCCAGCCTCACGTCGGCAAAGGCGGCAAAATCGCCTCTGCTGCCCATATTGACCCCGTTGCTGCCCACTCTCGCTTGCACGTTTAAATCCAAATTCAAGGTGCCGCGAACGCTTACTGAAGCCACGCCTTTTACGCCAGCCCCTGCTTCGGCATATATTTCCGGCACAACGCCAAATCTCGCTCCGGCGCTGTACGTCACCCCCTCGTAGCCGAGGCCCAATGCCAGCGCAATATCGCCGTAAAGGTTGATTTTGCCCCCCAGCTCTACGTACGCAGGAACGGGTCCGATAACAAACGGAAAAGTGTAGCTTGCCTTTGCCCCGCCGAGGAGGATGACCCCGCCAGTGCTTTCCTGCTGATTGCCTTTCATGTCGAATATGACTTCGAAATATCCGACTGCGCCAAAATTCGTCGTCACAAGGCTCGGGATGACGGTGAACTCCTCATTTAAGACGTTGTACTTTTTCTTCATGGTTGCCAATGCATCACTATTTTTCAGATTTTTTCTGGCATCCGCGAAGTCATTCTTGAATTCTTCCCAGAGCTTGTCGTATTCGGCGACGCTTTTCCCATATTTGGGAACGCTCACGCCGTTTACACTGAAAGTGTTCCCCGGGGAGTTGTATACGTAAGTGCTGCCTCTGCCGATGACGCCCCGAATGACCATAGTCCCGTTTCCCTTTACCACGGAGTCGTCGCCTGCAACAGTGCTAAGCATGGTCACCGGCAGCTTTAATGAGCTAGGGAACATATCCGAGGCACTACCTGTCACGTTGCCGTTTATCTGTGGAGTGGCTTCAAAGCCGGGCAAGCCGGCAAGCGCCGCCATGTTCTTGTCAAATTGCGTAGGCGGGAAACTAGGGATAATCCTTATGTCTAAAGGTACTGGGTCTGACTTGACATCCCCCGTTTCCATCCTGAGCCACATGGTGTTGCCCCTTTCGAAGACCTCCACTTGGCCTGGGGCGAATTCAAAGAAGCCGTCACCGCTCTCAACTGAACCTCCGCCCGCCTGATAGAGCACATATTTCCCATGCTCGTAGTTTTTCCAGTTCCCCGAAACCTCCAGACTCAGCATGTTGTCGCTGAACTGCATGAAGACCAAGGGCACGGAGCTCCTTTCGTCCATCTGTGTCGACGTGTTCATGGCCATGGTAATGTAGGGTTTGTCTCCGCTGCTGTCTTCCTCCAGAAAAATGTCCCTCGCGCTGTCGTCAGTCAACGTGTATCGAGCCTCCGTAATGAGGTAGCCATCTGCTTCAACGCGGATTTTATGCACACCTGTCACCGGAACCCTCGCCACGCCAAATTCGTTTGTAGTCCAGCCGTCTCCAATCAGTTCACCGTCAGCCCCGACTATGCCGACCTTCGCGCCTCGCACCGGGCTGTGACCGTCCCAGACCCTGACCGCGTGGCTGTCAGTAGTCAAGTAAATGTAGCGGCCGATGTCAAAGCCCTCAAACACAGGGTAAAGATGGTCGGGATCCAGTTTCCAATGGCTGATATCCGTCCGCATATTCGTTTCGACGTAGTTGTTCAATAGCTTTAGGAGCTCGCCTCCGCTGCTGACTGCGCCTGTATTTTGTTCTGTACCGCCGTTATTTTTGCCAATGGCAGGGGTTCTTTGATTTTCATAATGCCATGCGTTTTTTACAACGCCGCCTGCGTTGTTTTCTCCGGCGATGCCGCCAGAACCCGTCCCAGCAATACGTCCGTGGAAATAGCAGTTTTCGACCAGCCCGTAGTTCCTGCCCACAATGCCGCCGGAATATGCAGAATCAATGTCGGCATCTGCCACAAAGCAGTTCGATATCGTTCCCCTGTTCACCGAGGCAATCCCGCCGGAAGCTTCGCCACCGAATATCTTCGGCGACACGACGCCGATGTTTTTTACAATTCCTCCGCTTCCAACATGCCCAAACAGCCCTTTTGAAGCAACCACGCCTCCTGAAATTCCAAAATTCAGGTTCACCACGCAGTCCTGCCCGTCAAACGTGCCAAGGAACGGGCTTTCTGCCGTGCCTATGGGCTGCCATGGCAGATAGTCCACATCTATGAGCTTGCCCTTGCTGTCAAGGACCACCCTCTTTCCCGCGAAGCTGTTGCCTCCGCTGACCAGCTTGGTGAACCCAGCCAGCTCGTTTCCGTCCGTGATGAAAAACTCTTCAGCGTCACCGTCGCCATACCACCCGACGTCTCCAACATCTGCCCACTTGTTCGCCACAATCACTGGAAATACCCGCGTGTCGAAAACGTCCTCGTCGTCGAAACAGCTGACTTTCGCTGCCAGAACCACCTCTGCGTCCTCGTAATCCGGGTTCACTACGCCAGCACTGCTGATCACCGCCGGGTCGCTCGACTCCCATATGATATTGCTCCTGTACACCGGGCCGACGCTGGGAAGCAGGACACCTACCTTCAAGAACTCGGGTAAATCCAAGGCGTCCCTGTCTGCCTCCACCATCTCGCGGGCAGTGAATGGCTTGAGCCTCACATACCTGTACGTCGCGGCGTTGTTGTTGAACGCCGTCCCAGCGCCCATGCCCCCAAGGTTGTACGGCGTCCCTGCACCCTCCGGATCTATGTTTGCCGTAGTAGCCCACCAAGTGTAGCCGTATTTTATCTCGAGGGTGTTGACAGTGCCTTTGCCGCCGATGGCGCCGTTAGCGCCGATGGCGCCGTTTGAACTACCAGTGCCGCCTGCGCCTCCAGCTCCACCTCTGCCGCCTCCGATGCCCGCGCCGATGCCCACGCCGACGCCAACGTTGTTGGTACTGCTTGCGATGACTTCGCCGCCGGAAATTGTGACTGCAGCTCCAGTGCCGCCCGCGCCACCTCCGCCGCCTGCGCCGCCTCCGCCGCCAGTGCCAGACCGACCACCTGGGCCACCTGCGCCGCCTGCGCCGCCTCCGCCGCCGATTCCTCCAACACCGCCTCTGCCGCCTCCGATGCCTGCGCCATTGATGCTGTTAGCGGTGACTGTCCCACCAAAAACTGAGACAGTGGCTCCATTGCCTCCTATGCCACCTGCACCTCCTATACCCCCGCTACCACCTCTTGCACCTGTTGGCTTATCACTGATGCCGCTATATACAGTACCACCCGTACCTCCGTTGCCTCCGTTGCCACCTTGATGGCACCCTCCACCCCCAATGCCTGCGCCTTCGGAGCTACGAGCATAAACTGTGCCACCGTTAATTGTTACCCTGCCGCAGCTGCCGCCTGCGCCGCCTGTTCCACCATTACTGCCTGCCCAACCAATTCCTCTATAGTTAGTACCAGGATTACCACCAGTGCCGCCGCTGCCGCCTGCACCGCCGCCTATACCTGCGCCATAGCCCGTACCCCCTGCACCGCTGTAGGCATATACTATGCCACTATTAATTGTGACTGTACCCCCCGCACCCCCAACGCTGCCGTTGCCACCATTGGTAGTATTGCTACTGCTATTTGCCCCATTCGCACCTGCTCTGCCGCCTATCCCGGCAGCGTTGACTCCCCCAGTGGCATTAAGCTCACCATCGCCGTCTATCGTCAGTGTCGCGCCGGTTGTCTGAATAGCCGGAAACGACGCGTCGGTCGCTGTCAGTCGGTTAGTCCCTTCCAGTGTCAGCACTGTATTTGAACCGGTGTGCAGCAATATAGGCAAGGTGTATGATATCACAGCACCTTGGAGTTTTATACGCCTCGGTGCCTCAGCCGTGCCGCCCTGGACTTCGATACGCCTCGACGATGTCGCACCTGTTATGGTCACGTCTCCGGCAACTGTGTAAACGTCCCCCGTCCGGTACCAGCCGGCCCCGCTTGTTTCGCTGCCGGACAGGTTGATTGTTTCTTCTGTGCTGGCTGCCAGAACTGGCATCTCCATCATCGGGAAAGTCCCTAAAATCAACAGTGCCGTTAATAAGATTGATATTATTCGATATGGTTTTCTTGACATGGCAAAACCCTCCTTCGCTGCCTATTTGCCTACTCTCATATAGTGTACTTTTTGATAGTACGCCACTTACGCGAAAGTATATCAGACTTTTTTACTACATGCAAGAAATATTCGACAATTATCCTCTCAAATCACTGATCGAAGGCAGTCAGAAAACAGATCCCCCTTATCAGCAATCGCTATCAAAAAGTACACCTTTTGACAGCTATTCAATTCCTTCAGCTGATCTCAGTTCGCGCAAGCGCCTGTAAAAAGTGGCTTCTTTCAGTTCAGTCAGCTTCAGCAGTTCGGCTATGGACAGCTTTCCGCATTCCCATTGCTTCACCAGCGAGTTGAAATTGTCTGGCGGTTTTTTGACTGGCCTGCCAAAACGAACGCCTTGGGCTTTAGCGGCGGCAACGCCCTCCTTTTGCCTTTTTCTGATGGTCTCGCGTTCGCTTTCAAATGTACATATGAGCATTTGAAAGCTTATGCACATCAATTTTAATGCTCAGGATTTTTGTAAACCGTTGAAAATACAGACGGTCACGACCAAATCCTGAGCA
>WRJK01000133.1 GCA_009782285.1 Clostridiales bacterium | reverse complement strand
CAGGCAGTCGCTGCAGCTTGTTTTTTCTTTGCTAAGTGACAAACTGTCAGACAAACCCGACCTCAACGATTTCGTCCGGCTTAGGCTATCGCAAAACAATAAGTTCTTTAGATTTTAATTTTAGTTGAGCGTTCATCAAGCAAACCGGCGAAGCTATTACCCCTCGCCGGTTTGATTTAATTCTAAACGAAAAGCCTAGGGTTCCAAAGCCCTACTTCGTGTAGTGTATGAACAGGTCTAGCAAGTCGAGCATGTCGATCACGCCGTCACAGTTCACGTCGCACATGCTTGCGGTTACTGGCTTGCCTCTGGAATCGTTCACCTTCACCTGAGTGCTCCAATTAGGCGAATCCTTGTCGAACCCGCAGTACAGGAGCATGATGCCTAGGTCAAGGGCGTCTATGACATTGTCCCTGTTGAGATCGTATTTCGAGAATACCCGCTGGTCGATGTTCGTCACAGCCACGCCGTCCAAAATCGAGGCGTCTAGGTAGACTGTAGTGTCGTCAAGCCCCACAGCGCGGAAGCCTGTCAGCGTCATTTCGGCGTCGCCAATGCCCTTTGGCACGAATTCGAACTGGGCTATGTCAACCGCAGCGTCTGAGGTAAGCCCTGTAGAGCTCCCCGAAGGCAGGCTCAGGGTTGCTGTGCCCCGCCACTTGTTGCCGCCTGCATAGACCCAGAATATTTCGCCTATGGGAACAAAATCGGAAATGCCGAAGACGTTGATCATGCCGCCTGCCAGCAAGTCGCCGTCGATCACAAATTCCAGCTCTACGCTAAGCAGATCCACCGCTTGGCGGAGGGACAGCGTGTAAAACACTCTACTCTCGATGCCGCTCTCCGCAGGAACGCTGAGGCTGGCGTAAACCTTGCTCGGGTCAAGGGTCGCTGTTTTGAGCACCGGGCTCGCCGCAGATGCGTCATGGGTTGCCGTAGCCTTGACCCTCTGGTAAAACTCGTAAGTTGTGTTTGGAAGCAGCCCAGCAAACAGCGGGCTGTCCTGCCAAAGGCTGCCGCCGGACGAATATTCATAGGCGTCAACCAAGGCCAACTGTATGCTGTTGCTTGTTTTGTTCACAGCTTTCGGAGCTATAGCGGCACTGCCTTCATAGATAGCTTTCATGACTGGCACTGTGACGGCATGCAGTTCGCCGGTTTTGTCTGCTGCCGTTATTTGCACCGATACAGCCTTGCCAATATCGTCTACTGTGACAAAATACGTGCTGTCACCGCTTGGCGCACCCACCGCTTTGCTGTTGACAAACCATTGGTACAAAAGATTGCCCGTGTTTCCGTTTTTAACTAGCGCCGTCACCGTGTCGCCATATCTCGGGGTGTGCTTGTCTATGGACGCCGCGCCAGACAAAGCGCCTGGGTCTGGAGCCTCCCATGTAATGGCAGCCGTCGTGTTCACATCTTGGAACAAGGTTGAAGCGAACAAATACGCGTACCCGCCGTTAGTGTCAATGGCATTTGCCTGTCCCTTTTTAACGTGATAGAGCGTTGCCCCTGTCAAGAACACTGATTCGCGCCACAGTGGTGACGAAGTCGAGGCAGGTCTAGCCCACCCAAGGGTGTCGTTTGGTATGGCCACATAGCATTCCAGCCCGGGAACGTTCGGGATGTTAATATTCAAGACAGTATTGGTTGCGTCAGGGGCTTCCCCTATCCTGTACACCATCTCATGGGACGCGCCGAGGGTTATCCTGCCCGGTGCAGCCAGTGCGTTCGACTGGAAGCCGTTGAGGGCAACTGCACCGCCCGGTGCGAGAAGCGGTATTCGGGTCCAGGTCGGGTCGTAATAGCGGGTAACCCACAAATTGTCAGTGTCCTTTGCAGGGATGTGGAATTTCTGAGCCGCATGAGGTACGCCTTCTTGGGACACGACCACACCGCCGTCAGCCGCAAAAGTTTCCATGAACAAATAGTAGAAATTGTCAAACACTTCCCTGTCGGTGAACGCATCGTATTTGCCTTTGAACACTTGCTTGTAAGCAGCACCCAAGGTATTCGGCATAGAAAACGCAGTGCTGTAAAACGCCCTTTTTGCCTCCGGCGTATCGCCCACGTTCATCAGGAACTCGTAAAGCCTGCTGCCGTATTCGCTGTTTGACATCTTGTGCATCATTGTGGAATGCAGGTACCCTATGCCGTAAGCCTTGTTGTCGTACGTAGCGGTAAAGAAGTCTGCCCTTGTGCCCGAATAGTTGTTTCTGGTAGCGCCTTCGATGTATGGAGCGTAAATCACCTCCGCGCCATCCTGGACGTAATACTGGTCAACAAGGCCGCTCAGCGCTTCGTCGATCCAGTAAAGGGAGGTGGGCCCACCGTAAACCCACACATGCATCTGGCTGAGCAGGTGCTGGAATTCATGCGCAAACGTGCCGTAAAAGAGCAGGCTGTCCCCCTTGTTGTTAACCTCCATCAGAGCGTTCCACCCGGTGCCGGGGCTAATGTCGACGTGAATTACGTCAATAGGCTGTGTCGTAATGGTGGTGCCGGAAGAATCCCGCAGGTTGTTGGTTTGGTTGTCGGCCGACTCAAAATAGCCCCAATAGCCGCTCGTGTCGGAAAGCAGCATGTTCACGTGGCCGTCTAGGCCTTGGTCGCCGTAAGCGCGCCCGTTTGAGGCGTAATTCAGTATGCCTGCATGAGGTGCAATCCCTGTCACAGGATCCGTCATCCTTTTGTAAATGGCGTCGCCGGTTATGGCGATCTCCTGCAGCACTTTGGGCTGTGCCATTAATTCCCTGAGCTTGCACGAAGAGTCGCTGTGCGTGTTGCCTCTGGTTGCGTGCCAGTCGGCGTCATCCAGCACCCATACGTTTACATGCTCGCCCTGGCTTGCGAGGACTGCCTTTATTGCACGGTAGCCGCTCGAAAGATAGGTTCTGAAATACCTTTCCTCGCCCACTGTAAATGGGCCCGACGGAGTTTCAGCCAAGGCTCTGACCATAAGCGCTTCGTCCTCAAGAGCTGGTTCCTCGTATGTCCTATCCCAGTGTTTGCCGGCGGACCGGTCAAGGTACACCCTTTCCAATTCCTGAGAAGCAGAGCCCGGCGCGTTTGCCCCGAAGCCATCCTCATAAAACAAAGCTCGGAAACTCTCGAGGGACGATGCCGGCTCGTCTGCGCTTGCAGTGATCGGCATTCCTGCAAACAGCCCGAAAACCATCGCCAATGTCACGACTGCGCTCAGAATTTTTCTTCTGTGTTTTGATGCAATGTTCACGATTAAATCCTCCTTATATTAAATAGGAAATAAAAAAACAGCAATAACGTTATTTAGTGTAGTGTATGAACAGGTCAAGCAAGTCAAGCATGTCGATCACGCCATCCCCGTTTACGTCGCACATGCTGGCGGTTACCGGCTTGCCCCTAGAGTCGTTGACTTTCACCAGAGTGCTCCAGTTTGGAGAATCCTTGTCGAAACCGCAATACAGCAGCATGATGCCAAGGTCAAGGGCATCGACTGTGTTGTCCCTGTTGAGGTCGTATTTTGAGAAGACCCGCTGGTCGATGTTCGTCACGGCTTCGCTGTCCAAGATATCTGACAGGAGGTAAACAGTTGTGCCGTCAAGCCCGACCGCCCTGAAACTCGTCAGTGCCATTGCCGCATCGCCAATGCCCATGGGCGCAAATACGAACTCAGCGATGTCAACCGGTGCAACCGAGGTGAGCCCGTCCGTGTCTCCTGAAGGCAAACCGAGGGTCGCCGCGCCTTTCCACTTCCCGCCTCCGGCATATGACCAGAAGATGCCGCTAACGGGCGTGAAGCTATTTAGCCCGACAAGGCCTTTGCCTGCCAGCAAACTGCCGTCGATTTCAAATTCAAGTTCTACGTTGAGCAAATCCACGGCTTGGCGTATGGACAACGTGTAAACGACGTCGCCTTCGATTCCGCTCTCCGCATCAACAAAAAGGCTTGCGTACACAGTGCCCGGATCCAGTGTCGTCACCGTGAGGGCAGGGCTGAAAGCCGAAGCGTCATGGGTTGTCGTTGCTTTTACCCTCTGATAGAAATCGTACGTTATGTTCGGGAAGAGCCCAGTGAAGACAGGGCTGTCCTGCCACAGGTGGCCGCCCATGGAATACTCGTAGTCCGCAACAGGAGCCAATTCGACTGTGCGCGGCGCTTTGTACACCAGTACCGGGGCAATGGCGGCAGCTCCCACGTAAAGGGCCCTCAGCGTGGGCACAGTGGAGGCATGCAGTGCTCCAGCCTTGTCTGCTGCAGTCACTTGAACCGAAATCGGCTTGCCGATGTCAGCAGCGGCTACTGTATACGTGTTGCCGGCGGAAGGGCTGCCCTTTGATTCGTCGCCGGCAAACCATTGGTAAAGCAGGTTCGCAGAATTTCCGCCTGCCAAAGATGCCGTAAGCGTGTCGCCGTACCTTGGCGTGTGTATGCTGATGTCCGTTGCACCCGACAAGCTAGCGGCGTCCCGTGCCTTCCACGAATAAGCGACCGTCGTGTTCACGTCTTGGAATATAGTCGAAGTGAACAGGTACGCATACCCGCCGTTTGTGTCGACCAAGTTAGGCTGCCCTTTCTTAATGTGGTGAAGGGTTGCTCCCGTCAGGAGCCGGGCGTCGTTTGCCGAACCCGGCCTAGCCCAGCCGAGGGTGTCGCTCGGTATGGCCACGTAGCATTCAAGGCCTGGCGCGTTCGGTATTTCGATTTCCAAGACCGTGGCGTCTTTGTCCGGTGCCTCCCCTATTGCATACAGCATCTCATGGGACGCGCCGAGAACTATCCTGCCAGGCTCTGCAAGCGCACCTGACTGGAAGCCGTTTAGGGCGACTGCGCCCCCAGAGGCTATGAACGGAATGCGGGTCCAAGTCGGGTTGTAGTGGCGGTTGACCCACAGGTTGTCGGTGGCGTTAACTGGGATGATGAATTTTTGAGAAGTGTGAGCCACACCTGACTGGGATACGACTGTGCCGCCGTCTGCTGCAAAATTCTCCATAAACAGGTAATACAAACTGTTAAACGCTTCGCGGTCGGTGAATTCGCTGTACTGGCTGCCCAAAGCATGCTTGAATGCAGCGCCCAAAGCCTGATCCATTGAATGCCCGGCAAACCACGCCCTCTTTTCAGCGGTCGTGCCGCCCACGTTGCTGAGGTAGCTGTAGACCCCGCTCCCATATGTGCCGTTTGTTTTTTTGTGCATGAACATGGAATGGAGGTAGCCCATGCCGTAAGCCTTGCTGTCGCCGCCAAAGCTGAACAAATCCCCCCTCGTGCCGGAGTAGTTGTTTCTAGTAGCGCCTTCCATGTACGGCGAGTAAATCACCTCTGCGCCCTCTTGTACGTAGAACGTGTCTGTCAGTCCGGCGAGGGCTTCGTTGTACCACCCAGAGCCGGTCAAACCAAAGCCACCAATGTGCATGTTGAAAAGGAAATGCTGGAACTCGTGAGCGAACGTGCCGAACAGAAGCAGCTTGTTCCCTTTGGTCCCGTTTGCGGATTCAAGCTCTAAAAGCGCGTGCCAGCCGGTGTTGGGGCTGATGTCGACGTGGATCACGTCAAGCGGGTTGGTCGTTATGGTGTTGCCGCTGCTGTCCAAGAGGTTGTTGGTCCTCATGTCGGCTGATTCGTAATAACCCCAATAGCCCCCGGTGTCAGAAAGAAGAACGTTAATTTTGCCGTCTAGGCCAAAGTCCCCCGCATACCTGCCTTGGGCTTCATCTGTCAAATTCAACACTTCTGCATGAGCACCAAGCCCCGTCACTGGGTTTGTCATCCTTTCGTATATCCCGTCGCACGAAGTAGCGACGTCCTGCAGCACATGGGGCATGGTCATCAGTTCCGGAAGTTTGCACCTGCTGTCACTGTGAATGTTTAGGTTGCCGGTTGCGGCAGTTACGGTCGCGTGCCAGTCTTCGTCGATCGGAACCCATACGTTCGTGTGCTCGCCCTGGCTCGCCAGCACGGCTCTAACGGCACGGTATGTGCTAGTTGCGCCGATCCAAGCCCTGAAATACCTTTCCTCGCCCACCTCAAACGGGCCTGAAACGTTGTCTGCCAGCATACGGGCAGAAATCAGGTTGCCGCTGTCAAGTTCGCAAGGCTCATCCTTCTGCTGCCAATGCATGCCGGCGGACCTGTCAAGATACACCCGCTCCAATTCTTGAGAACCAGTACGCGCGGCGTCCGCATCGAACGTTTCGCTGTAAAAAAGATCGCGGAACCTTTCAAGAGGTGCCGCGCCGTTGTCTGGCTCGTCTGCACTTGCGGTTATCGGCATCCCGGCAAACAGCCCAAAAACCATCGCCAATGTCACAACCGCGCTTAGAATTCTTCTTTTGTGTTTTGCTGTGCTAGTCACGAAAAAAACCTCCTTTGCTAAAAATAAGAAACAAGAAATCTGTAGAATACAAGTCCAGTATATTTGTCATGTCAAAGAATGTCAATGCCTGTTTTAACCTAAAAACAGAAAAGCGGAAAAAGAGGGACAATTAGACAACGATTCTGTAATGGACATTGAAAAAGATATTTTTCTAAATGCCTCAAAAGATTTTTGTGATGCGGCGGGTGTTTTTGTATGGGAAAGCTCGCTGGTCACCTGATAGCAATGCTGGTTCGCATTACACTGTCCTATGCGCGGCGACGCACCTTTTTTTATTATGGGCTATGCCAACGCACAGGCACTCCCCTTCAAGCCCGGCGCAGTACTGGTTTTCGACGATCTGAGTGAGCGCCTCTTCCTTGAGCCTGTCCACGTCCTCGCCCTGCTTGAACTCGATGACAATGTGGGGCCTTTCCGGGTGCAGGGACTCCATGCGTATGTCGCTCCGCCCGTGCCCGGCCTCTATGTTGCTGGTGATTTTGTACAGGCCTGCCAGCGATATGCACATGCCTAGGAACAGCATGTGGTACGCGTTTTCCTTTGCATCGAAGTAGCTGGTGCAGGAAAGCACGATCTCCTGGTAAACGTCCAGGAAGCCCTCCATGTCCCGGTCGA